>CAZEEC010000368.1:0-1537 GCA_964511105.1 uncultured Mesorhizobium sp. | reverse complement strand
TAGCAGGCTGTTGAAGAAGTCGCTCGCGGCGAGGCACTGACCGTGATTCACTGTCTCCGAGGGGATTCGGAGACTGGTGTATGCGCGGCGACGACAAACGAACTGGCCAACTGTTTAGCTACGTGGATCTGGAGGCGCGGGTTCGGCGCGACCATCCGCTGCGAACGATCCGGATGATTGTGAACGAGGCTCTCGGCGCGCTGGAGGGTGAGTTTGCGGCGCTTTATTCGCCGCTGGGGCGGCCGTCGATCCCGCCGGAGAAGCTGCTGCGGGCGATGCTGCTTCAGGCGTTCTACTCGATCCGCTCGGAGCGGCTCCTGATGGAGCGGCTGGAGTACGACCTGTTGTTCCGCTGGTTTGTCGGCATCGGGGTCGATGACGCGGCGTGGGACCACTCGACATTCTCCAAGAACCGCGACCGACTGCTGGAAGGCGATATCGCTGCGAAGTTCCTGGGCGCGGTTCTGGCCCAGCCCAGGGTGAAGCGGCTTCTGTCGAGTGATCACTTCTCGGTGGACGGCACGCTGGTCGAGGCCTGGGCGTCGATGAAGAGCGTGAGGCCGAGGGATGGGTCGAACAATCCGCCGGCCAAGGGCGGCGGTCGCAATCAGGAAGCCGACTTCCACGGCCAGAAGCGGATGAACGTGACGCATGCCTCGACCACCGACTCGGAGGCAAGGCTCTACAGGAAGGGCAAGGGCAAGGAGGCGAAGCTCTGCTTCATGGGGCATGGGCTGATGGAGAACCGTCACGGCCTGCTGGTCGACGCATGCCTGACATTCGCCGACGGTCATGCCGAGCGTGTGGCGGCGCTGCATATGATTGAGCCCCTGGCCGACCGGCCGCGGCGGATCACGCTCGGCGCCGACAAGGGTTACGACACGGAGGACTTCGTCAACGAGTTGCGCTCGATGAAGGTGACGCCGCATGTGGCGCAGAACATCAGCGGCCGACGTTCGGCGATCGACGGCCGCACCACCAGGCACGGCGGCTATGTCGCCAGCCAGCGCATCCGCAAGCGCATCGAGGAGGCGTTCGGCTGGATCAAGACCATCGCTGGCCAGCAAAAGACGAAGTTCCGCGGTCGCGACCGCGTCGGATGGGCCTTCACCTTCGCGGCCGTCGCCTACAATCTCGTGCGGCTGCCCAAGCTGATGGCGGAGACCAGCTGATGGTCAAGGCTCCCGCCTTCGCGAAGGCTTTTGTTGGCCGCTGGCGCATCGTCGAGATGGACAACTGGGACAACGACTTCCTGGACCTCGTCGAGGAAGCGCATCTCAGCTTCAAGGGCGCGGCGGACGGCGAAATCGCATTCGGCGCGCTCAAGGGCTTCCTCGACGTCCGCTACGGCGCACGCGACGGATCCGCCTGCGCAGAGTTCTCGTGGGAAGGACAAGACGAAAATGACCCCGCGTGCGGACGCGGATGGGTGGCAGTCGGTACCGCAGGCCGCCTTGTCGGGCACTTCTACATCCACAACAGCGACGATTCAGGCTTCGTCTGCGAACGCGATTGAGTTCTTCAACAGCCTGCTAGA
>CAZEEC010000367.1:0-1558 GCA_964511105.1 uncultured Mesorhizobium sp. | reverse complement strand
GGCGCGCACGTCGTTTACGATGTCGTCGGACAGCGCCTCACGGATTTAAGTCCACATCCGGATAGCGTGCGAGAAAACGCGCCAGAACCTCGGGAAGAAAGGACGAGATCGCATTGGAGTTCGTCATCAAGTTGATGGACCCCGCCAGCCGATTGCGCCATGCGGCAACTGCGCCCTCCAGCCGCTCCGTCTGCATCAGAACGGCACGGGCATGCTCTGCAAATTCGCGGCCGGCCGCGGTCAGTTCGCTCCCGCGCGCCTTCCGCGTGAAAAGCGGCGTACTTGGTTCCTCTTCTAGCGCCTTCATCCGTTCGGACAGCGCGGAGACCGAAATGTTCGCTTTGCGGACCCCCGGCTGAGAAGCTGCCTGAAGCCGCTGCGCTCAGGAACAGGCGAAGATCGATAAGGTCGTAATGCATGAGCGTTCTCCACAGCCGAAGGCTGCGTCCAACACTTAACGAAGGACGATCACTCGTGATTATGCAATGATCATGATCAGCAGGAAAAGCCAATGGATCGGCCGAATCTTGACGACGACCGATTATCTGGCGGCATCGCCGGCCGAGCGACTTGATGCCACTCTCGACAAAGAGCCGCGGCCCTTTGACGACGGCACTGAACTCGCACCGCTGTCGCACTGGCTGTACTTCGTGCCAAAGGAGCGCTAAGCATCCTGATTTTCTCGATCTTTGCATCGCACTTACGGGTCGCGCCCCGGAAGCAGGAGCCTACCTCGACAGCAACCGACAGGCGCGCCGGGTCATCGATGTCGACCTACCGGCGAGGATTGACGATTCGTTCTGGCCCCTGATCGGCTATATCGCCGGAGAAATGTCACCCGACCGCATCCCGCTGTTGCGGGGATTGTCAACGGCCAAGCCTTCACACGATGACCTCAAGGCGCTGTGCGCGGCGTTCGGTACGACATCTGCCGCAGCCATGCTGCACATCGAGGGCATCACGCCAGAATCGGACGGTTCGGCGGCGGCGGATGCCGACCGTGTCTCGATCAGCCGCACGGCTATGACAGTAGCCTGGCGTGTGTTGAATGGCGGCCCAGACGAGGTAGACCTCGTCGCGATCGGTAGCCCTCACGCGTCGCTCGCCGAATGCCGCGCTGTCGCCGATCAATTCATGGCGACGCTTGGCGGTGAACGACGACGCCCGGATGTCGCAGTGATCGTCACGGCAGGACGCCAGGTAATCGAAGACGCACAGCATGAAGGAACGCTGGCGAGATTGCGTCAGGCCGGCGTTCAGGTGCTTCCTGATTTATGTTGGTGTTCCATAACGGAACCCGTGTTTCCCGAGCGCGCGCGCGCCGTCATCACCAACTCGGGCAAGTATGTCCATTACGGGCCCGGCCTGTCAGGTCGGCCGGTCCGCCTAGCAAGCCTGGCTACCTGCGTCGAGGCAGCGATCACCGGCCGCGCCGCACCGGCGCTTCCAGCCTGGCTCAGCAACGCCTAGCGTAGTGTCTGTATGCTCTCGTAAAGTTCCCTTGAGACCCTTACACCATCTTTCATGCTCCGTTCCCGCGCCTCGTAGCGTCGTTGCG
>CAZEEC010000366.1:0-1575 GCA_964511105.1 uncultured Mesorhizobium sp. | reverse complement strand
GCGAGAAGGTCTACGAAAAGGCGCGCGCAACGATCGAGGCGAAGCTTGCGGCGCTTAGTCCAGCACCGCCGGCGGCGATCGCCGATCGCCAGCGGCAGTCGCTGGAGAGCGCGATCGCCGAGGTCCGTGCGCATTACGACATGCCGACGCCCTTGGCGGATCCCGGTTTCGAGGAAGATTTCTCCGGCTTCTTTGGCGACGAGCCGGAGCCTCCTCAGCGCGATTCCCTGTCACAGCAGGGGGGCGATGCGTTTGCCGATGACCCTTATCAACCAACCCCGGCCCGACGCGCTGAAGAATTCGGCGGTACGCCGCTGGCGGATCAAGGTGCACAACCGTCGTACGCCGATCCGGCCGATACCTCTTCCGACGCCTATGATGATGAAGGCGATTGGCGGCAAGATCCGGACGATGCCGATGCCGAGTCCGCATTTTCCGATGCCGAAGATGATGACGACGGCGTAGCCGTCGCCCCGCCTATCTATGCGCCGCGCATGCCCCTTCGCAAGAAGCGCCGCATCGGTATGGGACTGATCGTTGCCCTTCTGGCGCTCGTCATCATTGCCGGTGCCGGCTACGGCATTTGGCTCAACCGCGACGATTTCACGTCGATGTTGGGTCTCGCACCGGAAACGGCTGAAACCCAGCCGGCCCCTCCCGAAGAAGCCGAGGAGGTCGCGGTCGCGCCGGATGGGGAATCCGAACCGGAGGAAACACCCGCTGCACCGGAGCCTGAAGTGGTCCCCGCAGAGGAGGAACCGGGGACGGAAAAATTTACGCAGCGTCTGCTCCCGGACGGCACCGAGGTCGATGAGGGGGCGGCAGATGAAGAGCCGTCCATCGGCGAAGGCACGTCTGTTGCCGCTGTTACGCCTGCAGACGAAGCGCAAGGGGCGACGTCCGCCCCGGCTAGCCAGGATGCCCAGGCGGACGACCAGCCGCAATTGGCGGTCGGCCAACGCGCGATCTTTTATGAGGAGCGGACCGCAAGTGCGGAGGGTTCGGCCGAGACGGGAACAATTTTGTGGTCGATCGTCCAGGAATCACCAGGCGGAGATTTGCCGCCCGAACCTGCCATTCGCGCCGAAGTCACGGTTCCGTCACGCGATCTGCAGCTTCGCATGACAATTCGCCGCAATGGCGATCAATCGCTTCCGGCGAGCCACATTATTGAGATGATATTCCTAACGCCCGACAATTTCGCCGGCGGCACAATCGACAACGTGCTCCGCGTCGCTATGAAGGATACGGAGCAGGCACCCGGCAGCCCGCTTATCGGCATTCCGGCCAAGATCGCGGATGGGTTTTTCCTGTTCGCGCTGTCGGATTCGGCAAGCGAAATCGCTTCCAATACGACGCTGATGCGCCGCCAGAATTGGATCGACATCCCGATCACTTATGGATCAGGCCGCCGCGCGCTGATGACCATGGAAAAGGGCATTCCCGGAGACCGAGTCTTTCAGCAGGCGTTGCGCGTGTGGGGCGAAGCCATGCCGATCGCTGAGGATGGGGATGGGCAATAGGCAAATGCGCCGGCTCGATGAACCAGCGCATTTGGCGCGCCTTTGTCCGATG
>CAZEEC010000365.1:0-1601 GCA_964511105.1 uncultured Mesorhizobium sp. | reverse complement strand
CCGAGACGAATTGCGGCAGGAAGGTCATGAAGAACAGGATGATCTTCGGATTGAGAAGATTGATGCCGAGCCCCGTCGCCCAGTTCGCAAAGAAAGAGCGTCTGGTTCGTGCCGTGCCGGTTCCGGGCGAGAAGGTCGAGCCATGGCGAAGGGCCTGGTAGGCAAGCCAGACGAGATAGAGCGCGCCGACGACCTTCAAGATGAAGAAGGCCTGCGGTGAGGCGACGATCAGCGCCGACAGCCCCAGCGAGACCAGCAATGTATGAACGACGATGCCGCTCATGGCGCCGAGCATGCAGGCAAAGCCGGCCCGGCGGCCTTCAGAGAGCGCGCGGCCGACGAAAAGCGTCATGTCGGGACCAGGCGTGATCGAGATCACGAAGGTTGCGATCGCAAACTGGACCAGCGTTGCGGTGGTCGGCAGGAAGTCCATCTGAGGGTCCATGCTGGCGGTGACGCGAAGTCCATATAAGCAATGGCGGAGAGGCGCAACTAAACCGCCTCGAAGCGCTGACCGGGTTCAGACAGATATGAGACGGTTGCCTTGAGAAAGGTTCGGGGGTTTCCGAAGCTGGAGTTACGACACTTCAAGCCGAGGAGAACCCCCGATGCAGGTTTTCGGCCTGCCTGGCCATATTATCAGAAGCGCTGCGGTTGCGTCACGGATTGCGGCGAAATCTTCATCCGATGAAGCCGCGATCCGTGAGGATGCGGTCAGGCGCTGGTGGCGGGCGCGTGCGGCAGGATTGTCGGCTGCCGACGCTGCCGCCGCAATCGGCGTCTCGCGCGCCACGCTCTACCGCTGGACAAAGCGATCCGAGCCTATATCGCGGCGCCCCCGCAATGTGCGCCGGCCGCAATGGAGCCCGGCGCTGGCGCAGGCGGTCGAGGAGTTGCGCGCCGACAACCCGATGTGGGGCAAGCGCAAACTGGTCTGCCTGTTGCGGCGCGAAGGCTTCGCCGCCTCGGCCTCGACCGTCGGCCGCATTCTCAAAAGCCTGATGCGCCGCGGCCTGGTCATGCCGGTCCCGGCGCTGCGCCGCAAGCCCGGCGGCCGCCGCTTCCGCCTGATCGGCAAACGTTACGCCAGACGCCTGCCAAGGGGACTGAAACCCATCAGTCCCGGCCAACTCGTCCAGATCGACACCGTCTTCGTCAACCTCGCCCCTGGAAAAGCCGTCAAGCACTTCACCGCCTACTGCCCGGTCGCCAAATGGACCGTCGCCGGCGTCGCCGGCCGCGCCACCGCCAGCCTTGCCGCAAGCTTCCTCGACAAGGTCGTCGCCGAGATGCCGTTCAAGGTCGCCGGCATCCAGGTCGATGGCGGATCAGAGTTCATGGCCGAGTTCGAACAAGCCTGCCGCGACAAGGGGCTCGACCTCTTCGTGCTGCCACCCAAGCGGCCGCAACTCAACGGCGCCGTCGAGCGCTGCAACGGCGCATGGCGCTACGAGTTCTACGCCGTCCACGACCTGCCGCATCAGATCGACAGGCTGCAGCCCTTCGTCGATGCATTCGCCCATCGATATAACCACCACAGGCCGCACGATGCCCTCGACGGAATGACACCAGCCGAGTATCTGTCAGCCCGCAGCAGCGGA
>CAZEEC010000364.1:0-1607 GCA_964511105.1 uncultured Mesorhizobium sp. | reverse complement strand
TATTGCCTCTGTTATTTCGGCTCATTGCCGGCAGCGGAGCGCTCGATCGCGTCGATCGTTTCGTGCAGGGCGACGGCGTCGCGGAAACTGGGCGCCGAGCGCGAGCCCGAGCGGATGTCCTTTGCGACCAGGGAATAGACGCGGGCGACATTGCGGGGTACCGCATTGTCTGGCAAGCCGTCATAGGCCGAAGCGGGTGGCGTCAGCGGAGCAAGCTCGGTCATGTCGCCGTTGGCGCCATGGATCGACAATTGGACCATCTGCCCGTGGCCATGCGCGGCCGTCACTTCGATACTGCCTTCCGTGCCGTTGATCTGCCACAGCAGGTCGGTGCCGCGGGATTCGCCGCCGCGATAGTGGATCGAGAATGCGGCCCCGCTCTCGAGCGCGCCCTGTATCAGGACCTGGTCGGGGGCGTTGGAAGGAATGGTCTCTCCCGTATCGGTGACATGTACGGAGTCGCGACGCTTGATCATGCGCGCGGAAAAATCGCCGATGTCGCCCAGTACCTCGCGCATGCCGGCGAGCGTATGCCCCACGGGAATGGTGAGCAGGGTTGCGCCATTGCGCGTGTCATACAGGTAGGTATTGGAGGCGTCGGTCTCGCTGCCCCACTGGATGCCGGTGCCGATCAGGCTCGTCGAGAGCACTTCGCCAACGTAGCCGTCGGCGATGAGCTGGCGGAGATACTCGACCTCCGGGGCGACGCGCATCTGCGTGCCGACGGCCGCCACCACGCCCTTGGCTTCGGCCAGGTCAGCCATTTCGCGGGCCTCGGCCAGGCCGTTGCCCAGCGGCCATTCGCAATAGACATGCTTGCCGGCGTTCAGAGCCGCGGTCACCAGCTCATGGTGGTGCGGCACCTTGACGGTGACGACCACGAGGTCGACCTCCGGCGAGTTGACCAGCGCCTGCGCATTTTCAAATGCGTGCGGCAGGCCGAACGCTTCGGCAGCTTTTTTGGCGCTGGCAAGGCTGGTATTGGCCACGCCGGTCACTACGAATTCGTCGGCCAGCGCTTCCAGTGCGGGGATATGGGCGGTAGCGGCCCAGTGCATGCCGGGGTTGAGGCCAATGAACCCGACGCGGATTCTCTGTTCGTTCAAGGGTTTCTCCAGTTATTGATTTGACGTGGCGGCATTGGATGCCGCGCCGTCAGTGAGGTAGCCCAGAGCGATGATTTCCTCGATCGACTCCGGGTTCGTTCCGTATTTGCCGGCGGTTTCGTGGACGAACGCGGCGCCCAGTGCGCTGATCAATAGGGTCGGCGCCGACACCGACTTCCTGGCCACGCCCGCCTGCTGCGCCCGGGCAAGGAATTCCCCGGTGATATCGATCAGGGTCCGGGAGGTGACGGCCAGCGGCGACTGGTGGGCTTCAATGGCGTCCAGGAACGGCTTGGGCAGGCCATTGAAGGCGGTGAGGTAGTCCCTGAGCGCCAGCATCCAGGCGCGCAGGGCGTCTTCGGCACGCGGCATCTCCGCGGCCTCGTCGCGCCGGGACAGCAGGACCTCCTCTCGCCCCTGCAGCACCTCGCACAGCAGGTGCTCGCGCGTGGGGAAGTGGCGATAGAGCGTGCCGGGCCCGATGCCGGCGTCGCGGGCGAT
>CAZEEC010000363.1:0-1613 GCA_964511105.1 uncultured Mesorhizobium sp. | reverse complement strand
GGCCGTCCCAGGGAAGCTGGCGTGTTCACCATCGTCAGTCGCCGGTTTCGAGAGATTAGAACAAGTACGATGATTGTCGCCAGATAGGGAAGTGACGAAAGAAGCTGCGAGGGAATTCCGATCCCGAGCGCCTGCGCATGGAGCTGGCCGATCGAGACGGCGCCGAACAGATAGGCGCCCGCAAGGACGCGCAGCGGCCGCCACGAGGCGAAGACGACGAGCGCCAGCGCGATCCAGCCTCGGCCGGCGGTCATCCCCTCGACCCATTGCGGCACATAGACGAGCGACAGATGGGCGCCGGCCAGTCCGGCACAAGCGCCGCCGAAAATCACCGCCAGATAGCGGATGCGGATGACATTGATGCCAAGCGCATGGGCCGATGCATGGTTGTCGCCGACAGACCGCAAGGTCAGCCCCGCGCGTGTATGGAACAGGAACCAGACAACGCCCAGCGTCAGGAAGATGGATACGTAGAAGATCAGGTCCTGGCTGAAGATCAGGCGGCCGACGATCGGCAGTTCCGAGAGGACGGGCACGTCGAGACGCGGCAGGCGCACCCCGGCCCGGCCGATGAAGCTCTCGCCGATCATGCCCGAAAGCCCGAGACCGAGAAGGGTCAGCGCAAGACCGGTCGCCACTTGATTGGTGACCAGCGACAAGGTGAGGAAGGCGAAGAGAAGCGAAAACAGCGCGCCGACGATGATCGCCGCGAACGCGCCGATGAACGGGTTGTTGGTCATCAAGGCGACGCTGAAGCCGGTGACGGCGCCCATGATCATCAGGCCTTCGACGCCCAGATTGAGCACGCCCGAGCGTTCGACCACGAGTTCGCCGATAGCTGCCAAAAGCAGCGGCGTCGCCGCCATCGAGACGGTCAGCAAAATGGCTTCATACATGGGCGGTCTCCGCCGGCGTCCCGGCGCGCGGACGAACCAGGCGCACGCGATAATGGATGAGCGTGTCGCAGGCCAGAACGAAGAACAGGATCGCGCCCTGGAAGGCGCGGACTACCTTGTCCGATAGCCCGACGGATATCTGCGCCGCTTCGCCGCCGAGATAGGTCAGCGCGAGGACAAACCCCGCGGCGACGATGCCGAGCGGGTTTAGACGGCCAAGGAAAGCGACGATGATGGCGGTAAAGCCGTATCCGGGCGAGATGGTCGGCCGAAGCTGGCCGATCGCACCCGAGACTTCCGAAATGCCGGCAAGCCCCGCCATGGCCCCGGAGACGAGGAAAGCAAAGATCACGATCCGGCCGGCCGAAAATCCGGCGAAGCGCCCTGCCCGCGGGCTTTGTCCGATCAGCTTGACCTCGAAGCCCTTCAGCGTCTTCGACAGCATGAACCAAAGCACGATGGCGGCGATCAGCGCAAATACGATGCCCCAATGCGCGCGGCCTGACGCCGACCAGATTTCCGGCAGGATCGCATAGTCATGGAAGCTACGCGTCTCGGGAAAATTGAAGCCTTGCGGGTTGCGCCACGGCCCGCGCACCAGCCAGTCGAGAAAAAGCTGCGCGACATAGACGAGCATCAGGCTGGTCAGGATTTCGTTGGTGTTGAAGCGGACCTTGAGCAGCGCGGGGATCGCCGCATAGGCAGCGCCGCCCGCCA
>CAZEEC010000362.1:0-1617 GCA_964511105.1 uncultured Mesorhizobium sp. | reverse complement strand
TAAAATCGGGCGCCGTGCGCAACATCGACAGCGTATGAATGTTGGCATCGTTCGATGCAATGATCTGGGCGATGTTTGCCAGCGATCCCGGCTCGTTCAGCGTGGTGATCGACACGCGCGCGGGGAACCGTTCCTTGGTGTCCTCATCGATATCCCAACGCACATCGATCCAGCGCTCCGGCTGATCATCGAAAGCGGTCAGCGACGGCGATTGGATCGGATAGATCGTTATCCCGGAACCGGGCTGCATGATGCCGACGATCCGGTCGCCGGGCACCGCGCCTTCGGGCGCGAACTTGACGGGAAGATCGCCGCGCACTCCACGGATCGGCAGCGCGCGCTTCTTGTCACGCCGGCCTGGTCTTTCCGGCGTCGTCGACCGCGGCATCTGAAACAGCATGCCGGCAGCGTTGCGCAGATTGAACCATCCCTCCTCGCGCTGCCGCGGCGGCTGAGCGGCACGCTCTTCCTTGTAGTCGGGATAAACGGCACGAACGACGTCGGGCGAAGCCAGTTCCCCCCGCCCGACCGCCGCCAAAACGTCCTCGATGTCCTTGTGAGCCAGACGATGGAGAACCGGCTTCAGCAGATCCTTGGAGAACTTCTTCCCGGAACGCTCGAAGGCGCGTTCCAGAATGCGCATGCCCAGTCCCGAATATTGCTTGCGGATCGCATTCTTGGTCGCGCGCCGGATGGCGGACCGGGCCTTGCCGGTGACCACCACCGATTCCCAAGCGGCCGGCGGCACCTGCGCTTGGGAACGGATGATCTCGACCTCGTCGCCATTCTTGAGTTCGGTCATCAGGGGCATGATGCGGCCATTGATCTTGGCGCCCACGCAGGTATCGCCGACATCGGTATGGACAGCATAGGCAAAATCGATGGGCGTGGCCCCGCGCGGCAAGGCGATGAGACGGCCCTTCGGCGTGAAGCAAAAGACCTGATCCTGGAAAAGCTCGAGTTTCGTATTTTCCAGAAACTCTTCCGGATTGTCGCCTTCGGCCAGTTGCTCGATCGTGCGCCTCAGCCAGGCATAGGCGTTGGTGTCCTTTGACAGCTTCAGGCCGCCATTGGCGTTCGAGACGCCGTCCTTATAGAGCGTGTGCGCGGCCACGCCATATTCAGCGATATCGTTCATCTCGCGGGTGCGGATCTGCAGTTCCACGCGCTGCCGCGACGGGCCGACAATGGTCGTGTGGATCGAGCGATAATCATTCTGCTTCGGGGTCGAGATGTAATCCTTGAAGCGCCCCGGCACCATCGACCAGGTCGTATGAATCGCAAAGAGCGCCCGGTAGCAATCTTCCTGGCGATCGACAATGACGCGAAAGCCGAAGATGTCGGACAATTGCTCGAAGGATAAGGCTTTGGTCTCCATCTTGCGAAAGACGGACCACGGCTTCTTCTGGCGGCTCGTCACCGATGCCTCGATGTCGTACCTGGCAAAGAGCATCGCGAGCGCCTGCTCAATCTCACCGATGACGTTCTGACTGCGCTTCGATACATCGGCCAGACGCTCCGTAACCGCACGATGGGCCTCCGGGTTGATGGTGCGGAAGGCGAGTTCTTCAAGCTCCTCGCGCATGTCCTGCATGCCCATCCGGCCGGCAAGCGGCG
>CAZEEC010000361.1:0-1625 GCA_964511105.1 uncultured Mesorhizobium sp. | reverse complement strand
CCCGACGGCCAGCGCATCGTGATGAGCCTTCTGCGTGAAGATGGCAATTCCAACATCTACATGATGGATTTGCGCTCGCGCACGACGACGCGCCTGACCAGTTCGAATGCCATAGACACGTCGCCGACCTATTCCCCGGACGGAAGTCAGATCGCCTTCACGTCGGATCGAGGCGGCCGCCCGCATATCTACGTCGCCGGCGCAGACGGCTCCAACCCGCGCCGCATTTCCTTTGGCGACGGCACCTATTCGACCCCAGTCTGGTCGCCGCGCGGGGACCTGATTGCGTTCACCAAGCAGAGCGCCGGTCAGTTCCAGATAGGCGTCATGCGCACCGATGGCTCCGGCGAACGAATCCTGTCTACCGGCCATTTGCAGGAGGGGCCGACCTGGGCGCCGAACGGTCGCGTCTTGATGTTCTTTCGCGAAGCTGCGGGAGCGGCCGGCCCGGCCTTGCACTCGATCGATCTCACAGGCCGGAATGAACAGGCGATACCCACGCCGAATTTTGGCTCCGACCCCGCCTGGTCGCCACTCTTGGAATAGCTGCCGCGTTTTGGCCCGATTGTCGCTTAAGCCTCGCATGGGTCGATGGTCGCGGCGAATCAGGCTTGATCGACGGCGCCACCAAATCCTGAAGCCAACGCGTCCTCGATCCTGTCTGTTGAGGTTCCATTAACCTTGTTATGATTACTGAATTCCAACGAAACCTCTATCGCGAAGGAGAGGCGGTCATGCGCCGTATCGCAGCCATTACCCGTAGTCCCCTGATCGTCGCCTTCGTTGCCGGACTCGCACTCGCGGGTTGCGCGAGCAAGCAGACGCCGAATAGTGCCGCGGAGCTTGGCCTCGGCGCCGGCTCCGGTATCGCCGCCACGCCCGGCTCGAGCCAGGATTTCACCGTCAATGTCGGCGACCGCATTTTCTTCGATACCGACTCGTCCGTCATCCGCGCCGATGCACAACAAACCCTTGCTCGCCAGGCACAGTGGCTGAACCAGTACGGCAATTACGGCATCACGGTTGAAGGCCACGCGGATGAACGTGGAACGCGAGAATACAATCTGGCGTTGTCAGCCCGCCGTGCTGCCGCCGCCCGTGACTATCTCGTCGCCCAAGGCGTGCAGGGCAACCGTATCCGCACCATTTCCTATGGCAAGGAGCGTCCGGTAGCGGTGTGCGACGACATCTCCTGCTGGTCTCAGAACCGTCGCGGCGTAACCGTGTTGGACGGCGCTGGGAGCTGATCCATTTCAGCAACAGTCGATGGATCAATTAAGGGCGGCTTCGAGTCGCCCTTCTTATTTCGCGGGTAAACAAAATTTGGCCGAAGTCCGGGACGCTGGTAAACACGAACAGGAACGGGGTTTGGCGCCCGTCCGCTCCCGTCGTCGTCAAGCGAGAGGCATGATGAAGTTTTCAACCCTATTGAGTGGCCTGATCGCATTGCCGCTTTTGGTCGCGTCGCCGGCCCTGGCCCAAACGGGTGACCAGCGCCTTCTGGCCATGGAAGAGCAGGTGCGCCAGTTGAACGGCCTGGTCGAGGAACTGAACTTCCAGGTGCTCCAGATGCAGGATCAACTGCGTCGCATGCAGGAAGACAACGAGTTCCGCTTTCAGGAGCT
>CAZEEC010000360.1:0-1635 GCA_964511105.1 uncultured Mesorhizobium sp. | reverse complement strand
CTGTCGGCGATCGCCCGCGAGCACGCCATTCCGCTCCACATGGACGGCGCGCGCTTTGCCAATGCGCTGGTCTCGCTCGATGTGACGCCGGCCGAGATGACGTGGAAGCGCGGCGTCGACGTCCTGTCCTTCGGCGGCACCAAGAACGGATGCTGGTGCGCCGAAGCGGTGATCTTCTTCAATCCGCAAGATGCGAAAGACTTCCCCTTCATCCGCAAGCGCGCGGCACAGCTCTTTTCCAAATCGCGATTTATCGCGGCGCAGTTCGAGGCTTATTTGACCGACGATCTGTGGCTGAAAACGGCGCGCCATGCCAACGCCATGGCCGAACGGCTGGCGGCCCATGTCGCAGCCTCGCCCAATGCGAGGCTCGCTTGGTTGCCACAGGCGAACGAAGTCTTCCCCATTCTGGCGAAGGGTCTGGTCAACGAACTGAAGGACATGGGCGCGGTCTTTTATGCCTGGCCAAGCCCGGCAAATCTCGATGTGGGGCCCGACGAGACACTCTGCCGCTTCGTGACCAGCTTTGCGACGACGCAAGACGAGGTCGACGCCATCGGAAAGCTGATTGGATAACGCACAACGCAAAGCGGCGCCCAACAAGGGCGCCGCCGCAATCAGCTACCGTTCAGTTTAGTTGATGGCCTGACCTTCGATCTGCTTTGGCGTATTCGGCGTAGCCTTGATCTCGATCTTGCGCGGCTTCATCTCCTCCGGCACGGAGCGGTTGAGGTCGATGTGCAAAAGACCGTTCTTCAACAGCGCACCGACGACTTCGACATGGTCGGCAAGCTGGAAGCGGCGCTCGAACGCGCGGGATGCGATTCCGCGGTAAAGCAGTTCCGCGGTCTCGTCTTTCTGCTCGGCCTTCTCGCCCTTGATCGTCAGCACATTGCGATGCGCTTCGATCGCGATGTCCTCTTCGGCAAAGCCCGCGACGGCCATCGAAATACGATAGGCATCCTCGCCGGTGCGCTCGATATTGTAGGGTGGGTAGGACTGCCCGTTATCGGGTTGGGCCAGCGAATCGAGCATCGTGAAGAGGCGGTCGAAGCCGACGGTGGAACGGTAGAGCGGCGAAAAATCAACGTGACGCATGGGTCTGTTCTCCATTTGAGCAACAAGTTCGCAATTGGACATCTGCCGGAAAACAGGACTGTCTTTCCGTTCGATGCCAGCGGCCCCAAGTTCGGCGGCCGCATAAATGATGTGGTCGTTTCAGCCTGACCTTTCAAGACTTCCAGAAGCGATGAACGGGAGATGAACCGCCGCTTCGGATTACGTTCAGCCGCCACACGGTAATTTTGGATCATCGAATGCGAACAGACGGCCAAAAGCCTCTGGTCGTCTTTGAAGCCGGACCGGGTGTAACGTCCCTTCCTCCCGGTTCGTCGGAGGCCGGAAGCGTCCAACAGGATCTTCCGGCCTTACCCTTTCCAATTTGTCGCGCCGATAGTCTTTGCGTTTGGCCGTGCCCCTTTCTATCACGGCAAGGCAACCATTTTGATTGAGCATCGGGTTAATCCGAAAACCAGATTCCACTTTCGGTCCGATGCTCCGGACAGGCAGCGTGAACTTTTTGATGGCCGACCAGATCTTCGCCAGCGCCGGCAACCCGATTCCTGAAAATGCCCA
>CAZEEC010000359.1:0-1656 GCA_964511105.1 uncultured Mesorhizobium sp. | reverse complement strand
CAGTCGCCACAATGCAGCACAGGGCAAGCGCATCGACGCTGAACGCCCGCATTTGCAGAAGCTTCCCGATCGCCGCACCACCGACTTCGAAGAAATAGTCGTCACCGTGTCTCGCACCGGCGGCTTCACCTTGCGCAAGGTTTTCTACACCGTGCCTTCCCGTCTTATCGGGCACCGGCTGCGTGTGCGCCTCTTCGACGATCGCCTTGAGGTCTTCATCGGGGGAACCCGCCTGATGACGCTGCCCCGGGGGCGTGGTCATGCCGACGGTCGGCACGACCAGGTTGTCAATTACCGGCACGTCATTCACTCCCTGCGCAAAAAGCCAATGGCGCTACTCAACCTCGTCTATCGCGACAAGCTCTTCCCCCGGCTGGAATATCGCAGGGCTTTCGACGTTCTTCTCGAGCAACTGCCCGACCGGCAGGCCTGCAAGGTCACCGTCGAACTGCTGGCCCTGGCCCATGATCGCGGTTGCGAGCGTGAACTGGCCGAGGAACTTGGCAGAACACTCGACGCCGGCGCCGTGCCTGACCTTGTCGCTCTGCGAACGCTCTTCGGCCCGGACCCCACCAAATTGCCCACCGTCCATGTGCAACTCGCGTCGCTCAATGGCTATGAAGACCTGGTCGAGACGGCCTACACGGGAGAGGTGGCATGAAGAACATCCATACCATCGACGAAGCGCGGCTTGGCATCATGCTCAACGAGCTTCGTCTGCCGACAATCAAGTCACTTTGGCCGCAGTTTGCCGAGCAGGCTGATCGTGAAGGATGGCCTGCCGCCCGGTTCTTGTCGGCCATCGCAGAACATGAGTTAGCCGAACGGGCCCAACGCAGGATCGGACGTCACCTCGCCGAGGCGCACCTGCCTGCAGGAAAGACGCTCGACAGTTTTGCCTTCGATGCCGTCCCCATGGTCTCCAAGGCTCAGGTGATGGCGATTGCCGCCGGTGACAGTTGGCTCGCAAAGGGTGCCAATATTCTCATGTTCGGTCCGCCCGGTGGCGGAAAGAGCCATCTTGCGGCAGCGATCGGCCTCGCCCTCATTGAGAACGGTTGGCGCGTGCTGTTCACCCGCACCACCGATCTCGTCCAGAAACTGCAGGTCGCGCGGCGTGAACTCCAGCTCGAATCCGTCATTGCCAAGCTCGACAAGTTCGATCTGCTCATTCTCGATGATCTGGCCTACGTCACCAAAGACCAGGCCGAAACCAGCGTGCTCTTCGAACTCATCTCCGCCCGATACGAGCGCAGGTCAATCATGATCACCGCCAATCAGCCGTTCGGAGAATGGAACAGGGTCTTCCCGGATCCCGCCATGACGCTCGCTGCCGTCGACCGCCTTGTCCACCACGCTACGATCTTCGAGATGAACGTCGAAAGCTATCGCCGCAGGGCCGCTATGGAGGCTAAACGCCAGCGCGGCAGGCCAGCTTCCTACGCGACAATCAAAAACACCAATGAACCTGTCGCGGAGCGGCAATCAGAAGCCGAACAGTCTCTTGCCAGCGACAATCAGCATGGTAACGTCACTCCGACCGCGACATAAGAATCTCATCCAGATTGTCGCCCCCGTCTCATCCTGATCGTCGCGCTATAGGTAATTACCGATAGGCGCGTCGAAACTAATCAGTTTATGCTAGAAGTATGCGCC
>CAZEEC010000358.1:0-1656 GCA_964511105.1 uncultured Mesorhizobium sp. | reverse complement strand
TGTCGCTTGGTTGCGACTGGTGGGGTAATGCATGGACTCCAGGTCGGTTGCGCACGCTTCGCGGTCATTCATTGGTCTTTTGGTGGCGACAAAGTGAAGACCAGGTTCCCGTCACTCGACATGAAAAAAGCCGACCCTCGCGGACCGGCTTCTTTTGCTTTCCAGATCGGTAGGTCTACTGAGCGTGATGCTCTTCGATCAGCGCGCGGGCTTCATCGACCAGCCGTCCGGCCTCCAGCGTGCCCTCCATCTCCTCGATCCAGGCGGCGATCAGCGGCTCGGCCGTCTCCTTCCAGCGCGCCGTCTCCGCCTCGTCGAGCGTGATGATGTTGTTGCCGGCCTCGGTGGCGATCCGCAGGCCGACCTCGTCGCCCTCATCCATCGCGCGGCCGAACAACGCAGCCGTCTCGACACCCGAATTGGCGTCGATCACGGCTTTGATGTCGTCCGGCAGGTTGTCGTAGCTCTGCTGGTTCATCGCGAACAGGAATGTCTGGGTGTAAAGCCCCTCATTGCCGGAAAATCCGGTGTGGTTGCGCACGAGCTCGGTGATCCGCAGCGACGGCGTCACCTCCCAGGGAACGGTCGCCGCCTGGATCACGCCCTTCGACAGCGATTCCGACACCGCCGGCACCGGCATCCCGACCGGCGTCGCGCCGAGCGCCTCCAGAACTTGGTTCACGACGCGCGAGCCGCCGCGCATGGTCACGCCTTGCATGTCCTCGAGCGTTTCGATCGGCTCGGCGGAATGGATCAGGCCCGGCCCGTGCGTGTGCCAGGCGATCACCTTCACGTCGGCGAATTCGTCGGCGCAGTTCTTTTCGCAATATTCATGGAAGGCGCGCGAGGTGCCCTCGCCGCTTTGCACCATGAAGGGCAGCTCGAAAGCTTCGGTCGTCGGGAACCGCCCAGGCGTATAGCCGATCACGGTCCAGATCATGTCGACCACCCCGTCGCGGACTTGGTCGATCAGCTGCGGCGGCGTACCGCCCAGTTGCATCGCCGGGAACAGATCGATGTTCAACTGGCCGTCGCTTTCGGCCATAACCTTTTCAGCCCACGGCCCGATGGCATTGGCCGGGATCGTCGCCTGCGGCGGCAGGAACTGGTGCAGGCGCAGCGTCACCTCCTGCGCATGGGCCGATGCCGTCATCGCGCCGAAAGCAAGCATTGCCGCCATGACGCTCTTCAATCTGATCATGATATCCTCCACGAGATTGCTTCCCCTCCGCTATAACCGAATTCCGGATGGATAAGAAGAAGCTCAAACATTCAGTCGGCACCCTCACCCGTGCCGCTTGTGGGGCACCATCCCTCACCCCGCTTCGCGCAGTTGATCGGCGGTTTCGAGGTCGACGGAGACCATCTGGCTGACGCCCTGCTCAGCCATGGTGACGCCGAACAGGCGGTCCATGCGCGCCATGGTGATGGGATTGTGGGTGATGATGATGAAGCGCGTCTCGGTCGTCGCCGCCATCTCGTCCATCAGGTTGCAGAAGCGCTCGACATTGTGGTCGTCGAGCGGGGCATCGACCTCGTCGAGCACGCAGATCGGCGCGGGATTGGTGAGAAACACGGCGAAGATCAGCGCCATCGCGGTCAGCGCCTGCTCGCCGCCCGACAGAAGCGTCATCGTCTGCGGCTTCTTGCCCGGCG
>CAZEEC010000357.1:0-1660 GCA_964511105.1 uncultured Mesorhizobium sp. | reverse complement strand
CTCTCCTTCAACGACGCAGGCGGGGAAGAGGCGGCGTTTTCCGATATGTCGAGACGCTGGCCGAATGCGATCTATGTGGAGGATATGATCGCGACCGCTCCTTATGCGGCTCGAATCTTCAATTCCGTTCGCTGGCGTGCGGACGAACCTTTGCGCATCGTGCTGATTGGAACCGATTTTCAGGTTCGCGTCTGGCAGGCACTGTTGCGCATACCGATGAACCGCGCCAAGACCTATTCAGCGATCGCAGGCGAGATCGGCAGTCCTGGCGCAAGCCGTGCCGTCGGCGCGGCGATCGGTGCCAATCCGATCTCCTTCGTCGTGCCCTGCCACCGCGCCTTGGGCAAGTCCGGCGCGCTCACGGGCTATCACTGGGGTCTGACGCGCAAGCGCGCAATTCTCGGATGGGAAGCGGGCCGGTTCGCAGACTGACGATTTTTGCTGTCGCTGGACCCGGAAACCGATAGAAGCCACTCTTCGATAAAGGAACAGGCTCCTTCGAAGGGTGGATCATCGATGATAACAGTGATCGGCTCGATCAATCTCGACCTCGTCGTCAATGTTGCGGGGTTGCCGCGGCCAGGTCAGACTGTACCAGGTGACGGTTTCAGGACGTCGCCCGGCGGCAAGGGGGCCAATCAGGCCTTGGCGGTTAAGCGTGCGGAAGGCGCCGTACGTCTCGTCGGCGCCGTCGGCCAGGACGCCTTTGCCGAGGAAGCTCTCGAGTGTCTGCGCAATGGGCTTGTCGATCTATCTGGAGTGCGCGAATCCCATTCGACCACAGGCACCGCCACCATCCTCGTCGCTCAGGATGGAGAGAACATGATCGCGGCCGTGCCGGGGGCCAACGGCACGCTCGTCCCCGGCGACATCAACAATGTGCATCTGGAAAAGGCGGACTGGCTTCTTCTCCAACACGAGATCCCGATGCGGACGGTGAAGGCCGCCCTCGAAGAAGCTCGCAAGGTGGGCGCGACCTCGATCCTCAACACCGCCCCTTTCCGCAGCGAGGCTGCCGAATTTCTCCACCTCGCCGACTACGTCGTCGCTAATGAAAGCGAGTTCGAAGCCTACGCGCAGCTAAAGCGCATTGAGGCGGAAGATCGCACAACTGCAATGCAGCGCATGGCTGAGGAACTGGGGACGACCGTCATCGTGACACTTGGCGCGAGCGGTGTAATGGCTGCGGTCCAGGGCGGAATCATCAAAGCGGAAGGGCTGAACATCGAGCCGGTCGATACGGTCGGTGCCGGCGACACGTTTTGCGGCTATCTGGCAGCAGCTCTCGCCGACGGCCGGCGGCTCGAGGATGCGCTCCGCCGCGCCGCTGTCGCCGGATCGCTTGCCTGCCTCAAGCCAGGCGCTCAGCCGTCCATCCCTTATGCGAAAGACGTGGACGCAGCACTGGGGTAGCACTCGCCGCTACAGGTTGATAAAAGCCGGCGACAACAGGATTTCCTTTTCATGGCAGAAACAATCCGACAGGCGGTGGCGCGTCGTCGTACCTTCGCGATCATCGCCCACCCGGATGCCGGCAAGACAACATTGACCGAGAAACTGCTTCTGTTCGGCGGCGCGATCCAGCTTGCCGGTGAGGTGAAGGCCAAGAAGGACAAGATCCAGACCCGTTCGGACTGGATGAAGATCGAGCGCGAGCGCG
>CAZEEC010000356.1:0-1661 GCA_964511105.1 uncultured Mesorhizobium sp. | reverse complement strand
CCGATCACCTTCCGCTGATCGTCCACCGCATCGCCGTTGGCTACCGCCAGCGCGGCTCGGTCGAACATGGCCGAGAGTTGCGCGGCCAGTGCATCGAGCGGCAGGCGGCGGATCGCGCCCGCTTTCATCGCCGCCGCCAGCCCCTCCCGCAAGGTGCGCCCGCCATGGCGCGCATCGATCTCGTCCATCGCCTTACGTCCAAGCACCGCCGGGCCGTCGAGAAGAAGAAGCCGCGTCCGCCCCGCCTCGCTCATGGCTCGCAGGAAGGCCTCGCCGCCCGAAATCAGCTCTTCGATCGCCCCAAGGCCCGGCGGCGTCGCCGCACCGACGGCGTCGGCGACGAAGGCCGATTCCGCCTCCACCACCGCCTCGAACAGGGCCTGCTTATCAGCGAAGTGATGATAGAGCGCGCCGCGCGTGACGTCGGCGGCCGCGACGAGTTCCGGTGTCCCCGTCGCCGCATAGCCCTTGTCGATGAAAAGCGCCTTGCCCGCGCGCATCAATGCCGCTCGCGTGGCGTCGCTGCGTTCGGAATTGGTACGGCGTGGCGATTTCCGCTGCATACATACAGCCTGTATGTTAATGAGCATTCACATGCAAAATGTATGTATGTTCACCGGAAAGGAAAAGCCATGAAGATCGCCAGCTACTACCCGGTCATCATGACCGATGCCGTCGCTGAAACGGCAGCGTTCTACCAGCGCCATTTCAGTTTTGCGCCCGCCTTCGAAAGCGACTGGTATGTTCACCTGACGCTGGACGGCAATGCGTTCGTGAATCTGGCAATTCTCGACGGTTCGCACGCAACCATCCCCGAATCCAGCCGTGGCAAGGTCTCTGGTCTTCTTCTGAACTTCGAGGTTGAGGATGTCGACGTCGAGCATGCAAGACTGGTCGAAGCCGGCCTGCCGATCCTGCTGCCCCTGCGCGACGAGGCGTTCGGCCAGCGCCATTTCATCACGACCGATCCGAACGGTGTCCTGATCGACATCATCACACCGATCGCGCCAAGCGAGGAATTCGCGGCACAATATGCCGACGAAGCGCGGCCTGTCTGATCCCGATTGCAAAGCCGCCTCCCCCGCTCCATTTTGACAGATGGGAGATGAAGCGATGACGGATGAACTGGACGGCAGGTGGCTGCCATTGCGGGGCAGTAGGCTTCAGAGTCCGCCTGTCGGACGGCCTGAGGACGGCGCGCCGCTGTGACTGCTCCTACTGCGCCATGCGCGGTGCGGTCGCCATCACGGCGACGGTGGGAGACCTGGAAATCGCGCGCGGCGCGGACGCGCTGACGCTCTACCGGTTCAACACCAAGGTCGCCGAGCACTATTTCTGCTCCCGCTGCGGCATCTACACGCACCATCGCCGCCGTTCGAACCCGAACGAATACGGCGTCAACGCAGCCTGCCTCGACGGCGTCAGCCCGTTCGATTTCGAATGCGTGGCCGTCAATGACGGGCAGTTGCATCCGGCTGATCGCATCGACCGGAAGGGCAGGATCGTCGGCTATCTGCGCTTCGAGCCTGCCCTGGCTGGCGATTGATGCGCGCGCAGACCACCTTCAGCCATGAATTGAGCCTGCCATCCCGCCATGCTAAAGCGCGTCCAACCGAGGAGACGCGTCATGTCCTTTTTCAGAAAGCTTTTCGGCGGCGGTA
>CAZEEC010000355.1:0-1674 GCA_964511105.1 uncultured Mesorhizobium sp. | reverse complement strand
AGGGCCGTCCTTCGACGAGGTGCAGGGGAGCCTGCCCGCGCCGGCCGATCCGGCGTCCGAAGCCACGCAGGCGCTGCCCGGACCGGCGACCAACGCGGCGGACGATCTGCGCAGCAAGCTGCGGCCCAACCCGCAGGAGCGGCTGGCGCGCATGGTGGATCTGAACGAGGAACGCACCGCGCTCATCCTGCGCAAATGGGCGCATAAGGAAGCCGCCTGATGCCGCTCCAGGCCTTGTCCAACGCGCTGCCCGATTTCGCCGCGGCAGAGCGCGCGCCGCGCCCGCCAATGCCCGAGCGGCAGGAGTCCGCGCCGGCGGTCTCCCGGACAAGCGACGCCGAATGGCAGGCGCGGCTTAACGCGGCCGTCGCCGACGCGGAAGCGCGGCTGCGCGAGAAGCTCGGCGAAGAGCACGAAGCGGCTCTCGAAAAGCTCGCGGAGACGCACAAGGCGGAGCTTGCCGCCGTCTCGCAGGATTTCGCCGCGACCATGGGCGCGGCGATCACGGCGCAATTCCAGGAGTTCGAAGAGCGCGTCACGGCGCTGACCTCGAGTTCGGCGGCGCGGCTCTTGTCGGGCGTGCTCTCCGAAGACCTGGCCGCGCGTTCGGTGGCGCGCATGGCCGAGACGCTGCGCGCGGCGCTCGAGGACCGCGAGGCCGTCAAGATCACCGTGCGCGGGCCCGCTTCGCTCTACGAGCCGCTGCGCAAGGCGATGGGCGACCATGCGGAGCGCATGCGCTTCATCGAGCAGCCGGGCCTCGACCTGTCCGTCTCGCTCGACGAAACCGTCTATGAGACGCGGCTGGCCGAATGGGCGGGCGCGCTCGCGGAGGTGGTCGCATGACCATGCCGGACGGCGACGAGAGCAAGCGCGAGATCATCATCGTCAAACGGCGCAATGGCGACGACGATCACGGCCATCATGGCGGCGTGTGGAAGATCGCCTTCGCCGATTTCATGACGGCGATGATGTGTTTCTTCCTTGTCATGTGGCTGGTCAATGCCACGACCGAGGAGACCAAGGCGGCGGTCGCTTCCTACTTCAATCCGATGCGGCTGGCCGATCCGATCCCGAGCTCGTCGTCGCAGCCCTCCCAATCGGAGGGACAGGCGCAGGACAGCGTCCAGGGCAGCGCCGGCTGGCAAAACGAGAACCCGACCGGCGACCGCACCCAGCTTGCAGGCCCCACCCAGGAGGGCAGCGCGCCCGGCCAGCATGACAATGACGACACCAGCGACGCGCATCTGTTCGCCGATCCCTTCGCGGTGCTGGCCGAGATCGCCCAGCAGACCGCGACGCTGCAGAACATCTCGGCGCGCGGCGATGGCGGCGCGCAGGATGCCGGCCCGGCGACAGGGGCCGAGGGCGGTGAATCCTATCGCGATCCGTTCGCGCCCGATTTCTGGTCCGAAGAGGTCGCCGTGCCGCCCTTGCCCGAGGCCGAGCCGCTGGTGCTGGAAGAGGCCGCGCCGTCCGTTGCCCCGATCCCCGACATCGCCGACGTGCCGCCCGTCGAGGAATTGGCAGGCGAGAAGATCGAGACGCTGGCGGCCCTTGCCGAGGCAGAGCCGGAGGTGGACGCCGCCGACGATCCGGCGGAATCGTTGCGCGCCGATCTGGCCGAGGCTTTCGGCGAGGACAGCGCGCTCAACGAGTCGATCAGCGTGACGG
>CAZEEC010000354.1:0-1705 GCA_964511105.1 uncultured Mesorhizobium sp. | reverse complement strand
TCAAGACGTCGATCGGGTCGCCATCCTCGGAAAGCGTGTGCGGCACGAAGCCGTAATTTCCCGGATAGCGCATCGGCGTGTAGAGAAAGCGGTCGACGACCAGCACGCCGGCTGCCTTGTCCATCTCATACTTGATCGGCTGGCCGCCGGCCGGGACCTCGATGAGGACATTGACGTCGTGGGGCGGGTTATCACCGATGGAAATGGCGTCGAGGCGCATACGCTGATCCTGTCTTCGCAAATGCTGGATTTTGCGACTGCGGTTAGCGCGGATGATGCTGCAATGCAATACAATGGGCCGAGCCGGCGCCGGCTCTAGTTCCAGATATAGGCGATCTTGCGCAGCGCCTTCTGGTCGAAGACTTCCACGCCTTCGGCGACATCCCGGCCGCCGACGCCTTCATAGAAGGCGCGGGCGCCCTCATTGTCCTCGAGCGCCCATACGACGAGACCGCTGAGGCCATGATGGCGCAACCGCTCACGCGCCGCCTTGAAAAGCCGCGTTCCAAGCCCGATGCCCTGATATTCCGGCAGCAGATAAAGTTCGTAGATTTCGCCCGCCTGGGGCAGATCGCGTGCACGGTTGCGGCCAAGCGTCGCATAGCCGACCACCTCCCCGTCGATCTCGATCACCAGGATGCTGGCAGCGCGGCGGATCGCCCGTTCCCACCACTGCGGGCCCCGGCGCGACAGCATGGCGTTGAGCGCGGTATGAGGAATGAGGCCGCAATAGGCGCCAGCCCAGGAATCGTGGTGAACGCTGGCGATCGCATCTGCGTCGTGCAGGTCCGCCTTGCGAATGTCGATCGAGAGCGTCTTCATGATTTGTTAAGCATAACTGCAGAAGGCGTGTGACGGCAAGCGGGAAGGTGGCGGACACCCTCTTGCTCCCAATTTCAAGTTCCGGGTCGTCAGCGGCTGCGCGACAGTTCGCGCGTTGCCTTCTCCAGGCCGTTCAGCGTCAGCGGGTACATGCGCTCAGCAAAGATGTCGCGGATCATCTGGATCGAGTGCGTGTAGCCCCAGTGCTTGTCACTGACCGGATTGAGCCAGACGGCTTTCGGCCACTGCTGCAGCGCTCGCTGCAGCCAAACGCTACCCGCTTCGGCATTCCAGTGCTCGACGGCGCCGCCCGGATAGGCGATCTCATAGGGGCTCATCGACGCGTCGCCGACGAAGATCGCCTTGTAGTCGGGGCCGTATTTGTGAAGCACGTCGTAGGTTGGGACGACCTCGGAATGGCGCCGGCGATTGTCCTTCCACACACCTTCGTAAAGGCAGTTGTGAAAGTAGAAATATTCAAGCTGGCGAAACTCGGCCCGCGCGGCTGAAAACAGTTCCTCGACAATCCTAATATGGTCGTCCATCGAGCCGCCGACGTCGAAGAACATCAGGAGCTTGACTGCGTTGCGCCGCTCAGGCCTTGTCTGCACGTCGAGATAGCCATGCTCGGCGGTCGAGCGAATGGTGCCGTTAAGATCGAATTCCTCCTCCGCACCCTCGCGCACCCAACGGCGCAGGCGCTTCAGCGCCACCTTTATGTTGCGCGTGCCGAGCTCGACGGAATCGTCGAAGTTCTTGAATTCTCGCTTGTCCCAGACCTTGACCGCGCGGCGATGGCGGCTTTCATGCTGGCCGATGCGTACGCTTTCGGGGTTGTAGCCATAGGCGCCGAAGGGCGAGGTGCCGGCGGTGCCGATCCATT
>CAZEEC010000353.1:0-1713 GCA_964511105.1 uncultured Mesorhizobium sp. | reverse complement strand
CAAGGACATCATCATCACCGCCGGCGGCAAGAACATCACGCCGGCCGAGATCGAGAACCGGCTGAAGTTCAGCCCCTATATTTCCGATGCCGTCGTCATCGGCGACAAGCGCAAATTCCTGACCTGCCTGATCATGATCGACCAGGAGAACGTCGAGAAGTTCGCGCAGGACAAGAAGGTCCCGTTCAACAATTTCAAGTCGCTTTGCGCGGCGCCGGAAGTGCGCGATCTGATCGGTTCGGTCGTTGAGGAGACCAACCGCGAGTTCGCGCGGGTCGAACAGATCAAGGATTTCAGGCTCATCGACGTCCTCCTCACCGCCGAGGACGAGGAACTGACGGCGACGATGAAGCTGAAGAGGAGTTTCGTCGAACAGAAGCACAAGCACCTGATCGACGAGATGTATGGCTAGTGCGGCGAGCACAGCCATGCATGCGGGAAATGCGGAACAACCCTAGGAGGAGTTTGAAATGAAAATGTTGTTTGGAAAATCGATACTGGCCCTTGGACTTGCCGCCGGCATGTCCACGGCCGCCTTCGCCACGCAGGGCGTCACCGACACGGAAGTGGTGATCGGCTCCAATGGCGATCTGTCCGGCATCTTCGCCGCCTTCAATGTCGGTGCGATCAAGGCGGCGCAGAATCTCTTCGACGACGTCAATGCCGAAGGCGGCATCCATGGCCGTCAGATCCGCTTCGTCGTCGAGGATCACCAGTATCAGGTGCCGCGCGCGGTCCAGAACTTCAACAAGCTGATCAATTCCGATCAGGTCTTCGCGATGATCCTGAATTTGGGCACGCCACACAACCTCGCGGGCTTCCCGATCATGGAATCCCGGCAGGTCGCGAACGTCTCGCCGCTCACCTCGGCGCGGCAGATGATCGAAGGCGACATCAGCTACAAATATACCGGAACCTCCTCCTACTATGATGGCCTGCGCGCCGGCATCCGCCATCTCGCGGAGGAGAACGACGCCGAGAATATCTGCGCGCTCTACATTCCGTCGGATTTCGGTCTCGAAGTCTATGAGGCAGCGGTCGACGAGGCGGAAGCGCTCGGCATCAACTTTGTGTCGGAAACCACCCATCGTCCTGACGAGCAGGACTTCGTCGGCGCCGTCACCAAGCTGCGCGACGACGGCTGCGATATCGTCGCCACCGGCGTCGGCATCCGCCAGACCATCGTCGCTTTCGGAACCGCCAAGCGCCTCGGCTGGGAAGACGTCAAGTTCATCGGCTCGTCCGCCGGCATGAACACGGCGGTCGCCAAGGTGCCGGAAGGCGTCACCGAAGGCTACTATGCGACCTCCGGCTGGGTCGATTTCGAGGAACGGCTCGATGTGCCGGAAGTCAGGGAATGGGCCGAGAACTACCAGGAAAAGACCGGTGAGCCAGCCGGCACGGCGGCCCAACTCGGCCATACCGCGGCTCTGACGCTGATCCGTGCCCTTGAAGCGGCAGGCCCGGACCTGACTGCCGAATCATTCCGCGAAGGCATGGAAAGCCTCGATTTCGAGGATCCGATCAGCGGGGGTATCCGCGTCAGCTACGGACCGGACGATCATCAGGGCGCATCGACGATCGTGCTCTCCAAGATCGAGGATGGCATGTGGCGCGAGGTAGCCCGTATCGATCCGGAAGAAAACGGTGCGGCCGCGACTGACGCGGCACCCGCCGAGGCCGAGGAAGAGACCGAAGCCGCCGACTGATCGC
>CAZEEC010000352.1:0-1740 GCA_964511105.1 uncultured Mesorhizobium sp. | reverse complement strand
CCGAGAAGCTCGGGTTCCCGTCCGCACCGTAAGCAACCACTTCCCCGTCGATCAGGCAGGGCCGGAGGTCGAGCGCCTTGAACCGCTCCACGAGCGGCTGGAACTTGTCGCTCCAGTCGAGGCCCTTGCGCGTATAGACGTGGACCTTGTCGCCAGCAGCGGAGATCATCGCGCGATAGCCGTCGAACTTGATCTCGTGCATCCAGCCGTTTCCGGCCGGAACCGCGTCGACCAGCGTCGCCAGTTGCGGAGGGCGGAACTTGGGCGGCTTCCCAGCACCTTTGCGCTTCGCTGGCGCCTTGGCTTTCGCCACCGCCTTGTTGCGTTTGGCGGCCTGGCTCATGACTTCGGTGAACTTGTCGCCACGCACGCCCTTGAGCGAATATTCGCCTTTCGTGTCGGCGGCGATCTCCGCCATCGAGCGCCCGGTCAGAACGCTGGTCAGGCAGCGATCGACGAGGGCGTCGCCTTCCTCGGCGTGCTCGTCCGAGATCTTGCGCAGCAGCCAGTTCTCGCGCTTCTCACCGGGCCGCGGCTTGAGCCGGATCAGCAGCCATTCGCCCTTCATTCGCTCGCCGTCGAGGGTGAAGTGGAGGTGCCCCTTGTCGATGTCCTTCCAGCTCTTGCCGGGCACCGGCTCCCAAGTCCCGCGATCCCACAGCATGACCGTGCCGCCGCCATACTCGCCCTTGGGGATGATCCCTTCGAAGTCGGCGTAGGCCATCGGATGGTCTTCGGTGCGGACCGCCAGGCGCTTGATCTCGGGATCCGGCGAAGGGCCTTTGGTAACCGCCCAGGACTTCAGCACGCCATCGGCTTCGAGCCGAAAGTCCCAGTGCAGCCGGGTCGCGTCGTGCTTCTGGACGATGAAGCGATTGCCGCCTTCGCTGCTAGCGCGCTTGCCCACCGGCTCGGCCGTCTTCTTAAAATCGCGTTTCTTGTTGTATTCGGCCAGCGGATCGGCGGCCTTGGCTTTGCTGCGCGCGCTCATTCGACCCTGTCCTCTTCCGGCTCGGTGGGAAACCAGTGCCGTTCCGCCAGCCCGAGCAGCGTCAGCATGATTAGCGAGATGACCACGCCGATCACCACCAGCGGCCACTGACCGGCCCCGCAGGCAATGCCGATCATCGCCGTGAGCCAAAGGTGCGCGGCGGTGGTGAGGTTCTTCACCTTGCCCTTGCTGAACACCACCAAGCCCGCGCCGATGATGCCAATGAACGAGCCGGTGGCCTCATAGATACGGAGCGCATCCAACCCGTTCACGCCGTCAGAGCTCGGCCCGATCTGGTGGTAAAGCGAGATCATCGACACCGCGAGCGCCGCGGCCGAGAAGCACACCAGCCCGTGCGTCCTCAGCCCTGCGGCGCGGCCGCGGAACTCGCGGTCGAGGCCGAGCAACAAGCCCAGCACGGCTGCCGCACCGAGGCGCGTTATCAAGTCGTAATCGATCCAGTGGACCAGTACCGGGGAATTGAGCTCCATCGCGTCAGGCGCGCTTACGGGCGGGCGCCGCCTTTTTCGCCGGCGCCTTCTTGGTCGCGGCCTTCTTGGCCGGCGCCTTGGCCGCTGCCTTTTTGGCCGCCGGCTTCTTCGCGCTCGACTCCTTGGCCGACGATCCGCTCTTCTCGCTGCCCACCGAACGCTTGAGCGCGGCCATTAAATCGATGACGTTGGAGCCGCGCATGTCGGCCGGCTCCTCGACATCCTCGATCACCTTCTTGCCCTTGGCCTTCTGCTTCT
>CAZEEC010000351.1:0-1758 GCA_964511105.1 uncultured Mesorhizobium sp. | reverse complement strand
CGGTAATTGATGGTTTCCGGCTTCTTGATCTCGCCGTAGGACCAGGAGAGAATCTTGTCCGGACTGGCCAGCGATATCCGAATGGAATCGAAAGTCTGTGCCGGCGCCTGCGGATTAAAAAGATTCATGACCTCTTGGTTCATGCCGTTCTCCTTATCGGGACCGATGGCCCCTCTTCCCGGGAAACGATGCGGCGTGCCGCAGTCGTTGAACATTTAGCAAGTTTTCGTGCCGGCACGCTGGGCCGGCAGCGGGACGGGCGCCGCCCTTTCGGCAGCGCCCCTGTCCTTTATTCCGCAGCGTCGCGCAGTTGCTGAGGCTGATACTCGTCTTCGACCTGGGTATTCTCCAGTTCGACATTGAGACCCAGCGAACGCATTTCCTTGACGAGCACGTTGAAGCTCTCCGGAATGCCCGCCTCGAAGGTGTCGTCGCCGCGCACGATGGCTTCGTAGACCTTCGTGCGGCCGGCAACGTCGTCCGACTTGACGGTCAGCATCTCCTGCAGCGTGTAGGCGGCGCCGTAGGCTTCGAGCGCCCAGACCTCCATCTCGCCAAAGCGCTGGCCACCGAACTGCGCCTTGCCGCCCAGCGGCTGCTGGGTGACGAGCGAGTACGGTCCGATCGAGCGGGCGTGGATCTTGTCATCGACCAGATGGTGGAGCTTGAGCATGTAGATATAGCCCATCGTCACCTTGCGGTCGAACGCTTCGCCCGTGCGGCCGTCATAAACGGTCGACTGACCGCTGGTATGAAGGCCGGCCTGCGTCAGCAGTTCGTTGATATCCGCCTCATTGGCTCCGTCGAAGACCGGCGTCGCGATGGTGACGCCGTGCTTCATCTGATCGGCGAGCCGGACAATCGATTCGTCATCATAGTCGCGAACCGGCTCATTGCGGTCATTGGACGGGATGATGTCCTCGATCGTGGCGCGCAGATGCTTGATCTCGCCATTCTCATTATAGGCCTCGATCAACTCGCCGATCTTCCTGCCCATACCCGCGCAGGCCCAGCCTAGATGCGTCTCCAGAATCTGGCCGACATTCATGCGCGAGGGCACGCCCAACGGATTGAGGACGATATCGGCATGCGTTCCATCCTCAAGAAACGGCATGTCTTCCACCGGAACGATCTTCGACACGACGCCCTTGTTGCCATGGCGGCCGGCCATCTTGTCGCCGGGCTGCATCTTACGCTTCACGGCGACGAAGACCTTGACCATCTTCATGACGCCCGGCGGCATCTCGTCACCACGCTGGACCTTTTCGACCTTGTCCATGAAGCGCTGCTCGAGCGCCTTCTTGGACTCGTCATACTGGCCACGCAGCGCCTCGATCTCGCTTTGCAACTTCTCGTCGCCGAGCGCGAACTGCCACCATTGCGAACGGGGGTAGTCGCCCAACGTCTCGCGGGTAAGGGCAGTGCCCTTCTTGTAGCCCTTCGGTCCGGCAATGACGTCCTGACCGACCAGCATATCCGTCAGGCGGCCATAGACGTTGCGATCGAGGATCGCCTGCTCGTCATCGCGGTCCTTGGCGAGCGACTCGATCTCCTCACGCTCGATCGCCATTGCACGTTCGTCCTTTTCGACGCCGTGGCGATTGAAGACGCGTACTTCGACGACCGTTCCGTAAGCCCCGGGCGGCATGCGCATCGAGGTGTCGCGGACATCGGAAGCCTTCTCACCAAAGATGGCGCGCAAAAGCTTTTCTTCCGGCGTCATCGGGCTTTCGCCCTTGGGCGTGATCTTGCCGACCA
>CAZEEC010000350.1:0-1766 GCA_964511105.1 uncultured Mesorhizobium sp. | reverse complement strand
CCGCCCGGACATGGGCGATAATGAAAAGGTGAAGCTCTGACGCAGTTGTGGATTGCCTGCCTTTAAGCCCCCCTGTCTCGCGGCCGGGATGTTAGATGGGCATCCTTGATCGGAGATGGACATTTGACTGTAGGCGTTGAGATGGGCAGGGGCGCGGGAGGCGCGCCGGCCATGATGGATCTGGAGGAATTGCTTGCCACGCGCCTTCTCGTGCAGGGTAATTCCGGCTCTGGCAAGTCGCATCTGCTGCGCCGTCTGCTCGAGCAGAGCGCACCGTGGGTACAGCAGTGCATCATCGATCCGGAGGGTGACTTTGTTTCGCTCGCCGACAGGTTCGGCCATGTCGTCGTCGATGCGGCGCGCACGGAAGCGGAATTGGCGCGCATCGCCGGCCGCATTCGCCAGCATCGCGTTTCTGCCATCCTCAACCTCGAAGGGCTTGATGCCGACCAGCAGATGAAGGCTGCAGCCGCCTTCCTGAACTGCATGTTCGATGCTGACCGGGAGTTCTGGTTTCCGGTGCTCGTCGTCGTTGATGAAGCGCAACTCTTTGCGCCGTCGGCTGCCGGCGAGGTGTCGGATGAAGCCCGCCGGCTGTCGCTCGCCGCCATGACGAATCTCATGTGCAGGGGTCGCAAGCGCGGGCTTGCAGGCGTCATTGCCACGCAACGCCTGGCAAAGCTTGCCAAGAACGTTGCGGCCGAAGCCTCTAATTTCTTGATGGGCCGCACCTTTCTCGATATCGACATGGCGCGCGCAGCCGATCTTCTGGGCATGGATCGACGCCAGGCCGAGCAATTTCGCGATCTGCAGCGCGGCTCCTTCATCGCACTCGGACCGGCTTTGTCACGGCGTCCGATGGCAGTGACGATCGGCACGGTTGAAACCGCAGCGCGGTCGGTCAGCCCTAGGCTGATGCCGTTGCCTGAAGCGACCGAGGAAGCTCGTGATTTGATCTTCCAACCGGCACCGGAGGCGGAAAGGGTGCCGGTGCGTCGTGCTGTGCCGCCGTCTCCGACCCCGACGGAGGATATTTTGGAGCAGCTATCGCGTCCGCGTGCCGTGTTCGAAGAGTCCGCTCAACCGCAGTTCCCGGCAATTGACGAGGTGGAGCGGGAGCGGAAGCTCGACCTCATAATGCACGAAATCGCGGACGATCCGGACCTTCCTTTCCGCGCGGCGGCCGTGCTTTACCAGGATTTCCTTGTCCGTTGCCGCATCCAGCGCCTTCCTGGAGGCCCGCTCGATCTTCCCGAATTCAAGCACCGCCTGGCAATCGCGCGCACCGGAGTTTCTGCCGACATTGCCCAAACCGCCGCTTGGCGGACAGCGCTCGTCTTAGCGCGGGACCTGTCGGACGACATCCAGCCGGTCTTTCTGATCATAGCGCTCGCCGCCGTCGAAGGACGGCCCTGTCCGAGCAATGCCGCACTGGCACGTGCCTATGGCAGCCATTCGGGCAATCGCGCCCGCCGGCTCTTGACCTATTTCGAAGAGCGCGACCTGATCGTGCTGCAAACCGATCTGACCGGCCAGCGCATCGTCGCCTTCCCCGATTTGGGCTGCCAGACATCGCCTGATCAACCGGACCGGCCGGACGAGGACATTATCCCGCGCGAAGCTGCCGAGTGACCGTCAGGCGGGAGAACGCCGTGCATATCTTCCGGCTCCCGCTCGCCAGATCAGCCGTTATTCAACACGTTCCCAGCCCTGCGGCCCCAGATGCTCCTGCGGCTTGTAGCGCACCTTATAGCCCATCTTGCGCG
>CAZEEC010000349.1:0-1777 GCA_964511105.1 uncultured Mesorhizobium sp. | reverse complement strand
CAGGCGGTCCTGGAGAAATACGACATCCTGCTGGTCGCCGACGAGGTCGTCACAGGCTTTGGGCGCCTCGGCTCGATGTTCGGCTCCGACCATTACGGCATGAAGCCGGACCTGATCACCATCGCCAAGGGCCTGACCTCGGCCTATGCGCCGCTCTCCGGCGTGATCGTGGCCGACAAGATGTGGAGCGTGCTGGTCGAGGGGTCCGACAAGCTCGGCTCGCTCGGCCACGGCTGGACCTATTCGGCGCATCCGATCTGCGCGGCGGCCGGCGTTGCCAACCTCCAATTGATCGACGACATGGATCTCGTCACCAATGCTGGCGAGACGGGCGCCTATTTCCGCAAGGCGCTCACCGATGCGGTCGCCGGCCACGGGCATGTTGGGGAGGTGCGCGGCGACGGGCTGCTGGCGGCGGTCGAGTTCGTCGAGGACAAGGATGATCGGGCCTTCTTCGACGCCTCGCGGAAGATCGGCCCGCAAGTGGCGGCAGCGCTTCTCGAGCGTGGCGTCATCGGCCGCGCCATGCCGCAAGGTGATATTTTGGGCTTCGCCCCCCCGCTCTGCCTGACGCGCGAGGAAGCCGACATCGTGGTTGACAAGACGGCCGAAGCGATCGACAGCGTCTTCGCGTCGCTGTGATCGCCACTGCCTTGGTGGAAGAGGCCCTTCCAAACGAACGTGACGGAGTGATCGCATCATGAGTTCCCTCCCCGCCACGATGGCGGCCGTCCTCCTCACCGGGCATGGCGGGCTCGACAAGCTCGTCTACCGCACCGACGTGCCCGTGCCCGCCCCCGCTCCCGGCGAAGTCCTGATCGAGGTGACCGCCTGCGGCATGAACAACACCGACGTGTGGGTCCGCGAAGGCGCCTATGGTACCGAGGAGGACGCGGCGGCCGTCGCCTCATGGCGGCGGCAGGGCAACACGCTCACCTTCCCGCGCATCCAGGGCGCCGATACCGTCGGCAACATCGTCGCGGTCGGCGAGGGCGTGCTGTCATCGCGGATCGGCGAGCGGGTGATGGTCGACTTCTCCATCTACAACCGCGATGACGATTCGCTCGCCGACATCGACTATATGGGCCACGGCCGCGATGGCGGCTATGCCGAATATCAGACGCTGCCGGCCGAGAACGCGCATGTCGTCGATACCGATATGAGCGACGTCGAGCTCGCCACCTTCTGCTGCGCCTATCTGACCGGCGAGCAGATGCTGGAGCGCGCCGGCCTCAAGCCCGGCGAGCGCATCCTCGTCACCGGCGCCTCCGGCGGCGTCGGCTCGGGCATCGTCCAGCTCGCCCGCGCCCGCGGCGCCGTCCCCTACGCGATTGTCGGCAAGGGCAAGGAACAGGCGCTCCTCGACATCGGCGCAAAAGCCGTCATCACACGCGACATCGCCGACCTGCCACAGGCTGTCCACGAGGCGACCGGCGGGGAACCGATCGACGTGGTGGCGGACCTCGTCGGCGGCGCGATCTTCAACGATCTGCTGCGCATCCTGCGCCCCGAAGGCCGCTACACCACGGCCGGCGCGATCGCTGGCCCCGTCGTCCAGCTCGATTTGAGGACCATGTATCTGAAGCACCTCCAACTCCACGGGTCGAGCCAGGGCACGCGCGGCGATTTCCGACGGCTCGTCCGCTATATCGAGGACGGCAAGATCAAACCGCTCGTCGGCGGCGTTTATCCGCTCTCCGATTTCCACCATGCGCAGACGGCGTTCATGGCCAAGCAGTTCGTCGGCAAGCTGGTGGTCGTGCCGGACCGGATGATG
>CAZEEC010000348.1:0-1788 GCA_964511105.1 uncultured Mesorhizobium sp. | reverse complement strand
GCGGCGTGCCGGTCCATGCCGCCGACGACTATCTGCAAAAGCTGATCGGGCAGGGTTTTCGCGTCGCCGTTTGTGAACAGGTGGAAGACCCCGCCGAGGCGAGGAAGCGCGGGTCGAAGTCGCTCGTCCGGCGCGACGTGGTGCGCCTTGTGACGCCGGGCACGATCACCGAGGACAAGCTGCTGGCGCCCTCGCAGGCCAATTATCTGATGGCGCTCGGCCGGAAAAAGGGCGTCGAGGACGATCTGGCGCTTGCCTGGATCGACATTTCGACCGGCACCTTCCGCGTCTGCCGGACCCGCTCGGAGCGGCTCTTGACCGACATCCTGCGCGTCGATCCGCGCGAATTGATCCTCGCTGACAGCGTCTTTCACGAACCGGAATTGCGACCCGTCTTCGACGTCATCGGCAGGCTCGCCAATCCGCAGCCGGCGGTCCTGTTCGATTCCTCGGCCGCGTCGGGCCGCATCGCGCGGTTTTTCCAGATCGCGACGCCCGACAGTTTCGGCGAGTTCTCACGCGCCGAATTGTCAGCGATCGCCGGCGCCATCGCCTATGTCGAGAAGACGCAAAAGGCCGCGCGCCCGCCCTTGAGCTTTCCCGAGCGCGAGGAAGAGGGGACGAGCCTGTTCATCGACGCGGCGACGCGGGCCAATCTCGAACTGTTGAAAACCTTGTCGGGCAGCCGCGACGGCACCTTGCTGAACGCCATCGACCGCACGGTGACGGGCGGAGGCGCCCGGCTCCTGGCCGAGCGTCTGATGGCTCCGCTGACCGATCCGGCGGCGATCAATGCGCGGCTCGACAGTATCTCGTTCCTGATCGCCGAGCCGCGGCTGTGCGAGCGTCTGCGCGCGGTTCTGAAAGGGGTTCCCGACATGCCGCGCGCGCTGTCCCGGCTGGCACTCAACCGGGGCGGCCCGCGCGACATGGGCGCGCTCAAGGGTGGGCTGGAGGCCGCGCGCGCGGTGCTCGACCTGGCGCAAGCTGACATGCTGCCGACCGAACTGGCCGCAGCCGGCGAGGCGCTTGCCGCCCTGCCTGCGGCGCTGACGGCGCATCTGGTAGCCGCGCTGGCGCAGGACCTGCCGCTCCTGAAGCGCGACGGCGGTTTTGTCGCCAAAGGCTATGATGGCGAACTCGACCAGATGCGCGGCCTGCGCGACGACACGCGCCGCGTGATCGCAGGCATGGAACGCGATCTGGCCGAGGAGACCGGCATCCGCTCGCTCAAGATCCGGCACAACAATGTGCTCGGCTATTACATCGAGGTGACGGCCGGCAATAGCGGCGCGCTGACCGAAGGCGAGGCGGCCAAAGCCCGCTTCATCCACCGCCAGACCATGGCCAACGCCATGCGTTTCACCACGACGGAACTGGCTGAGCTAGAAACCAAGATCGCCAATGCCGCCGACCGGGCGCTGCAGATCGAGCTTGCCGTCTTCGACGCGCTGACGGCCGAGATCGTCGGCCATGCCGAGACCTTGCGCAAGGGCGCGGCAGCGCTCGCCGCTCTCGACGTGGCGACATCGCTTTCGGTTCTCGCCGAGCAGGAAGATTATGCGCGCCCGCTTGTCGACGACAGCCTGGCATTCGAGATCAAGGGCGGGCGCCATCCGGTGGTCGAGCAGGCGCTGCGCCGCCAGGCGAGCAATCCGTTCGTCGCCAATGATTGCGATTTGTCGCCGGCAGACGGCGCGCGTCACGGCGCGATCTGGCTCCTGACCGGCCCGAATATGGGCGGCAAGTCGACCTTTCTGCGCCAGAACGCGTTGATCGCGATCCTCG
>CAZEEC010000347.1:0-1808 GCA_964511105.1 uncultured Mesorhizobium sp. | reverse complement strand
CGGCTGCGGCGCGGGCGGCATGGCCTCGGCGGTGACCACTTCGGCGGAGGGCTTCGACCGCGGCGCCTGTCTCTCCCGCCAGTTCCGCACCGGCGAGGCTTGCGACCAGGACCGGTTCGCCGCCGAATAAGCCAAGCGGGCGCAAGCTCCAAGGCCGCGCCCGCTCATCCTTCTGTCGCACAGATCTTTTGTCAGGCCGCCTTCATCGCCGCCGGATTGGCGGTCTTCTCGGCCAGCATCGTCAGGTCCTCGTCGGTCTGCGATTCCTCCTGCAGCGTCTCGTCCAGGAGCTTGGCCGCGTCCTTCATGCCGAGCGTCTCTGCCCAGCGCTTCAGCGTGCCGTAGCGCGTGATCTCGTAATGCTCGACGGCCTGGGCAGAGGAGATCAGACCGGCATCGAGCGCCGGCGTTCCCTTGAACTCCTCCATGATTTCCTCGCCTTCGGCGACAATCCCCTCGATCGCGTCGCAGGTCTTGCCTTGCGCCCGTTTGCCGATCAGTTCGAACACCTGCTGCAGGCGTTCGACATGGCCCTCGGTCTGGTCCTTATGCTTCTCGAAAGCCTGCTTCAGTTGTGGGGCAGTCGCCGCGCGTGCCATTTTCGGCAGCGTCTTCAAGATCTTGCGCTCGGCATAGTAGATGTCCTTGAGGGTGTCGTGGAACAGATCCTCGAGCGTCTTTTCCTTGGCCATGCCTTGTCCTTTCCTTCCGGTTCGCACGCATATGCGTGATCGGTGCCTCCAACGCTGCGGATGGCCCCGATGTTCCGGAAGCAGACTTAAAAGAGCGAGCCTTGTCCGCCGGGTCCGACTTTCGCACGCGGCTTTGCCCGCGCCGGCGCTTCGCCGGCTGCCACCGCATTGATGTCCCCATCGGCAAAGCGGAGGCCGAGCGCATCGCCGGCCGCGATGTCGGCCGCCCGCTTCACGAGATTGCCGTCGGCATCGAGCACGACGGCAAAGCCGCGTTCGAGAATGCGCGTATAGGACAGTGACCCGGCAAGTCGCGCGGCCTGTTCAAAACGCTGCCGTCGCCGCTCGACAACGCGTTCGATCGTCTGCTCTTGCTGCCGCCCCAACATCTCGACGCGTTGTCGGCTCATCTCGATGCGCCGCGTCAGCGCATGCGGCGTGACCCGGGATGCATCGCGGTCGAGCCGTGCGCGCCGGTTGTGCACCATCGCCGAAAAGCAGTTCGGCAGGCGCCCGGCCGCCCGGGTGCTGCGCAGCCGGGCATCGGTCAGCCGGCGCGTCAAGATCGCCGGCGACAAGCGCAGCCCGCGAAAGCGCTGCTTCTTTGCTTCGGTGCTGACGAACAGGGCCCGCTCCAGCCGGCTTGCCGCCTCGTCGAAGCGGCGGCGCGGCATAGCGAGCAGCGTATCCGCCGAAGGCAGCGCGCGGGTGCAGGCCCGCAGCGCATCGCGCTTGCGCTGGGTGCAGCGCGAGACGGCCCCCTGCAGCCGCGCCGTCAGCCGCGCCAAGCCAGCTTCCAGTTCCGCCTTCACCGGCACCGCCATTTCGGCGGCGCCTGTCGGCGTCGGCGCGCGCCGGTCGGCGACGAGATCGATCAGCGTCCAGTCTGTTTCGTGCCCGACGGCCGCGATCACCGGAATGGCGGAGGCCGCCACGGCCCGCACGACCGCCTCGTCATTGAAGCCCCACAAATCCTCGAGGCTGCCGCCGCCACGCGCGACGATCAGCACGTCCGGCCGTGCCAGTCCCTCCGGCAGCGCGTTGAAACCGGCAATTGCATTCGATACTTCGGCCCCGGTCGTCTCGCCCTGCACGCGCACCGGCCAGACGACCACG
>CAZEEC010000346.1:0-1814 GCA_964511105.1 uncultured Mesorhizobium sp. | reverse complement strand
CGATCGGCGAGATGGGGCTTTATCTGCGGCTGACCGAGATCGCCTTTGTCGGCCGCTCGCTGACCGGGCAGGGTGGCCAGAACCCGCTCGAGCCCGCCATGCTCGATACCGCCATTCTCGCCGGCAAATATGTGCAGAACTTCCGTGATGCCTATCAGACGCTGATCAAGGGCGGCGGCGCGAAACTCGTGCGCGACCAGGACATGCTGGCCGGTGCCGTCAATTATCTCTTGTCGAACACGGCCGCGCGAACCGAGATGATCAGGGCTGGCGCCCATGCGGTTGCCGACATGCGCGGCGCTCTTTCAAAGACGCTCGCCGCGCTCGACCCCTTCATCACGCCGCTCGTGGTCAAGGCGCGGCTGATCAATGGCGCGGCGAAGGGCACCTGATGGCCGCGGATGCGCCTCCCTTTTGGTGGGAAGAGCCGGACTGGCGCGCCCGCTCGCTGTGGCCGCTGTCGAAGCTTTACGGGCTTGCCGCCCGCCACCGCCTGCAGACGGCGCCGCGAACGAAGATCGACGTGCCGGTTCTGTGCATCGGCAATCTGACCGTCGGCGGTACCGGCAAGACGCCGGTCGCGATTGCCTTCGCCAAGCGCGGCAAGGAAATGCGGCTAAAGCCCGGCTTCCTGTCGCGCGGCCATGGCGGATCGGTCACGGGTGCCCATCTCGTCAATCCGCGTCTGGACGGCGCGCGCTATGTCGGCGACGAGCCGCTGTTGCTGGCCGCTCATGCGCCGGTGGCGGTGGCGCGGAACCGGGCCGAAGGCGTCAAGCTGCTGCTCGGCGAAGGCTGCGACCTGATCATCATGGATGATGGTTTTCAAAGCGCGCAGATCCACATCGACTACGCGCTGATCGTCGTCGACGCTGAACGCGGCATCGGCAACGGCCACACCATCCCCGGCGGGCCGATGCGAGCCGCGCTCGTCGACCAGATGCGCCACGTCACGGCGCTGCTCGAAATGGGCGAGGGATATGCGGCCTCGACTGTCGTGCGCCACGCCGCCCGCGCCGGCCGGCCCGTCTATCGGGCCCGCACGCGAGCCAAGCCGCATGAGGGCATCACGGGCAGGCGGTGCCTGGCCTTCGCCGGCATTGGCTTTCCCGAAAAATTCTACCGCACCGTGCGCGAACTGGGTGGAGAGATCGCTGCTACGCGCAGCTTTGCCGATCATCATTTCTATAGCGTCGACGAGGCGCAGGATCTGATGCGCGACGCCGAAAAGGACGATCTCATCCTCGTCACCACCGCCAAGGACGCGATCCGGCTGGCGCACGGCCCGCAGGCGCTGCGCGCATTGCACGCCCGGACGGTGGTGGTGGAAATCGACGTCGTCTTCGAGACGCCGGTGACACCCGGCGCCGTCATCGACGAGACGCTAAAGGCCTGGCGGCGGCGACGGCTGGAGGGGTGAGGGGGCGAGAACCGATTTGTTGGCGGTTGCGTCGTTCCTCACTTTATCAATATTGCCAATACCAGTGGCTGATTTTGCCCCCATTCATCCTGGCGAAGTGCTTCGCGAGGATTTTCTGAAGCCTTTGGGCATGAGCCAATATGCTTTGGCCAAGGCGCTGGGCGTGTCGCAGGTCCGCATCAGCGAGATCGTCAATGGCAAGCGATCGATATCGCCCGAGACCGCGCTTCGGTTGTCGCTTTATTTCGGCACCACGGCCGAGTTCTGGATCGGCATGCAGACGACACATGATCTGGAACTTGCCCGCGACCGCTCGCTCGCGGCGATTGCGGCTGAGGTGAAACCGCGCGCGGCGTGAGCGTCATTTCGCCCGGGTGCGCAGATCGGGATTGTG
>CAZEEC010000345.1:0-1824 GCA_964511105.1 uncultured Mesorhizobium sp. | reverse complement strand
CCTGCTTTCCTTTCGCGTCTTTCCCGAGATATGGCGCGAGTTCGCGGAGCGTCATTTGCGAGAACTGCTGCGCGGGACCGCCCTTCGCCGCGGCGTCATCCGCGGTTTGCTCGGCCGTCTCGGTGGCCGCCATGAGCCGGGCCGTGGCCGCGTCCGCTTGTGCGGTGCTGATCCGCCCGGCCGCCTCTGCCGCGTTGATGGCCGCAAGCTGGCGCTCTAGCAGGCGCTCCGCCATCCCCGCGGGATCTGCTTCTTCAGCCAGCTTCACACCCTCTGCGATCAGGTCGACCTCCTTTTGACGCATCTCGATCGCGTCCTGCAATCGGTCGAAGTACGCAAGTTGCGCCTCGGTCGCGCCCATTTGCTCGAGCTTGAACCGTTCGGCCTCGCGCGCCGACAGGCCGATGACGCGGTATCGCTCCCACTCGGCCCGAAGCGACTGCATGACGGGATCGGCCACCGGCCCGGTAGCAGGCGTTTCCGCCGCCACGTCCGCCGCGTCGATAGCTTGCTGTGTCGCCTTGGACGACTGGGCCGCAGCGATTGCCGCCGCGTCGGCCTTCTTTCGCACATCGTCAAACCACTTCGTCAGGTTGTCTGACGCCGACGATTCCTTGAGTGCCTTGACCTCGTTGGCGATCTTCTCCGCGTCCCGCCACATCTCATCGGCGAGGATTCTCTGTGTCTCGCCGAACGCGACATTCATGCCGGGGATCAGGTTGATGACGGCGCTGATCGCCTCGCCGATCTTCTGGAATACCCGGTTCGTAATCGAGCCCAAAACGAGCACGCCGCCCTGCTGCGTCTTATAGGCCACGCGGAGCATCGTCACGATATCAATCACGCGGGCGATGCCGCCGCCCACGGTTTCCATCGCATCGAGAACCTTGGCGCCCATGCCACCGCCCGACATCGCTGCGGCGGTGAAGTTGTCGGCGATGGCCGTGATTGCCGGGGCTAATTCAATAACCGCGGCGGTCATTGCGCCTCGGATCGTTTGCTGAGCGATCGAAAGGGCGTCGTTCGCCTGCTCAACTTTGGCGGCGTCCACGCGGCTGAAGGTCAAGCCCAGCTTCTCAGCCTGCAACATCAATTCTTGAATCGCCGCAGCCCCCCCGTTCATGATATTGATAAGCGTCACGCCCTCGGAGTCGAACAGCTTGAATGCCAGCCGCACCTTCTCCCCGGAACTACCGACCGCATCCATCGCGTCCGCGATCTTCAAGAACTGCTGATCGGGGCTCATGGCCGCCAGAGAACGCGCGTCGATGCCAAGGGCTTGCAGCGCAGAGACGGCTTCGCCGGTGCCGTTCGCGGCTTCAGCCACGCGCCGGGTCATTCGCTGCATTGCCATGTCAAACGTCCGCACTTCAACCCCAGCCAACCCGGCGGCATAACGCAGGCCCACGAGTTTCTCCGTGGCAAACCCCAGCCGATCTGCAACCTTGGCCGTCGCGTCGATTGCTTCCATTGAAGAATTAGCCAGCCCCATCAGCGCCCGCACGCCCATCGCCGCGCCAGCCGCTGCCACGAGCCCGCCGAGCATGAGGTTCAGCCGGCCGATACCGCCGACAAGCATCCCCGTCGTACCCGCCAGCGAACGCTTCGCCCGGTCCAGCATCGTCACCTTCGTGGCCGCCACGCCGTACCTGTCCGACGCTTGCCTGACCGCACGCCCGAACGTCTCCTGCGAGATCCGACCTGCGGCCAGATGTGCGCGAAGCTCCTGAATCTCTCGGTCATATCGCTCGGCGCTGCTGCGGGTGCTCTCGGTGATCGCGTCTGCGCGCCGCTGTGCATCGGCGAGGTCGCGGGTTGCGGCTT
>CAZEEC010000344.1:0-1831 GCA_964511105.1 uncultured Mesorhizobium sp. | reverse complement strand
CGGATCTCGGTGATGGGCGGCGAGCAGGCGGCGACGGTGCTGGCCATCGTCAAGCGCGAAGGCATCGAACGGCGCGGCGGCACGTGGAGCGCGGAAGAGGAAACCGCGTTCAAGAAGCCGATCCTCGATAAATTCGAGCATGAAGGTCATCCGCTTTATTCGTCCGCGCGGCTGTGGGATGACGGGATCATCGATCCGGCGAAGACGCGGGAGGTTCTCGCGCTGTCGCTGTCTGCCGCCCTCAATGCGCCGATACCGGACACCAAGTTCGGCATCTTCCGGATGTAGGCGTGGGCCGATTTTCCGGAACGGAACCGGTGCTTGCACGTTTGGTGTGTGCGCTTCTTCTAATGTGAGGCCGCGTGCGGCGCTTTTGGCGCCGTTCAGGGGAGCCGACATCTCGTGGGCTTGGAACTCATTGCTCATCGGGGCTGGCAATGTATCGTATTATCTTATCCGCAATCATCCTCCTGATCGGCGTCGTGCTGGCAGGCCAAGGCGCATGGCTGGTTTCGCTCGGCGGTTCCTGGTTTTATGTGATCGTCGGTGTCGGCCTGATGATCGCGGCCGGCCTGCTGTGGGATCGGCGGCCGTCGGGTCTGTCCGTCTATGCCGTGACGCTGATGGTGACGCTCGTTTGGGCGTTCTGGGAGGTCGGGCTCGACTGGTGGGCCTTGTCGGCCCGCGGCAGCCTGCTCGTGGCGCTCGGCATTCTGCTTTTGCTGCCGCCGATGATCCGCGCCATGCACCAGCCGGGCCAGCCGAAGGCGGTCTACGGCCCCAACAGCGCTACGCTTGCCGGGGCGCTCCTCATCAGCGGGCTCGTGGCGGCTTACGCCATGTGGCAGGAGCCGCGCGATCTCGTGACCCGAGCATTTCCGGCCGAACAGATGGCGGGGCTGGCAATTCATGAAAGCGACGTCGACGATGGCGAGTGGGCCGCCTATGGCCGCACGGCGGCGGGCCAGCGCTACTCGCCCCTGGCCGATATCACGCCGCAGAATGTCGCCGATCTGGAGGTCGCCTGGACGTATCGGACGGGGGAGGTGCGGGCAGGGACCGATCCTGAAGAAACGACCTATCAGGTGACGCCGCTTGTCGTTCAGGACATGATGTATATCTGCACGCCCTTCGGCACGGTCATTGCACTCGATCCGGTGACGGGCCAGGAACGTTGGCGCTTCGATCCCGAACTGCAGCAGCCGCCGACCGCGACGACCCAGCACATGACCTGCCGCGGCGTTTCCTATTTCGACGGCACCGCGGCGCCGGCTCCGGCGGAAGCTGAGGAGGCCGGCGGCGAGGAAGCCGCGGCCGATGCGGATGCCGCAGCAACCGACACCGAGGAGCCCGCCATCGCCGGTGAACCGACGCCGGCGCCCGAGCCCGAGCGGCCCGCGCTGACCCATGGAGAACGGCTGGCGCTGAGCGTCCAATCGGTCACCCGCGAGGCAGCCGGCGTGGCGCAGAACATTGCCGTCGGTGAAGCCGAGCCGGGGGCGGAAAACCCCACCGTGACGCGCGACGAGGACGGCTATGTCAATCAGGACCCGGTCTGTCTGCGCCGCCTGTTCGCGCCCACATCCGACGGCCGCCTGATCTCGATCAGCGCCGAGACCGGCGAGATCTGCCCCGGCTTCGGCGGCGAGGACGGAACGGTCAACTTGTGGGCCAATATGCCCAACGTCACGCCCGGCTCCGTCTATACCACCTCTCCGCCTGTGGTGACGGACACGCTCATCATCGTCGGGGGCGCCGTCAACGACAACGATTCCACGACATCGCCATCGGGCGTCATCCGCGCTTACGACATCTGGACCGGCGATCTCGT
>CAZEEC010000343.1:0-1838 GCA_964511105.1 uncultured Mesorhizobium sp. | reverse complement strand
GATGTGCGCTCGGAAGCAATCGAACTCATCCGTTCCGGACGCAATGTTCAGGCAAAGGAACTGCGCCTGATCCGCCGTGATTTTGATCTTGGGCGGATAGCCAATGGCAAGGTCAAGGACCCTCTTCCTTCTATTCATCTGCGAAACGCTGCACGCCGCGCGGCAAACGATGAGGCCACCAGGCTGATCAAACGGCTTGAATCCTTTGCCGAAGCGCTCGACGGTTTCGTTCATGATGAAGCTGCGAACCGACGGGGCGAAGCTGCCGCGTCATATGTAAGTGAAGCTGGAAAGCTGGCCGAACTTGTCGCGCCGGTCGTCGACCTGATGGCGGACGTGGAAGGCTACGAGACACAGCTTTGGAACAAGGCGCTTCAGTCGCTCGGCGAGATTTCTGTCCTTGATCCTGCGCCCATCGTTTCGAATTGGACGACAAGGCGACCTCCCCCACCCGTCAGACGGCGCCACGACCCGTTGATCAAACCGCAGCTTGCGGAGGATATCATGCGTGCGCTTGGGCTGCCGCTGCGTGGCCGTGGATCCGCGGATCTTGCTCGGTCAGGTCGCACGGTGCTCGAGACGGAACACAATTCGCCGATCACACTGCGCGGACTGCGAGCGCTTGAACTATGCGCTGGCGGCGGCGGCCAGGCAATCGGTCTTCACAAGGCCGGCTTCGATGCGGTAGCGTTGATCGAGGCAGAGGAAAGCGCCTGCGCGACAATCAAGCTCAACCAGCCAGACTGGAACGTCATCAACGCCGACATTCGCGCTATCGATTACAGTCAGTATCGCGATATCGACCTCATAGCCGGAGGGGTGCCGTGCCAGCCCTTCTCTCGTGTCGGAAAGCAAGAGGGAGTTGATGACGAGCGTGATCTGTTCTCCGACGCGATCGATATCGTCGGAAAGGTGATGCCAAAGGCAGTGATGCTGGAAAATGTCACCGGCATCGCCTTCGCAAAGCACCTTTCCTATCGCCTGCACATCCTGAAGCGGCTCGATGGCATGGGCTACGATGCGGAATGGCGGCCAATTCATGGGCCGGACTTCGACTTGTCGCAAACCCGCATCCGCATGCTGCTGGTCGCCTTCAAGAAGGGCATGATCCATCGCTTCAAATGGCCGGCGCCTGTGGGCAGAGCCGCGAAAACGGTTGGCGAAACGCTTGAAGATCTGATGGCGTCCAACAACTGGCCCTACGCAAGGGACTGGGCTCGGATTGCCAACGGCTATGCGCCAACCATCATTGGCGGCAGCAAGAAGTCCGGGGCGGATTTCAGCCAACCGCACACGGCCGCGGAATGGCACAAGCTGGGCATCAATCCAGATCGGATAGATTTTGAGGCTCCGGATGAACCTACAGGCCCTTGCGTGCCAGGTGATATCGCCACCTATCCAAGGCTGACCTTGCGCATGGTAGCAAAGCTCCAGGGCTTTCCCGACACTTGGCGGTTCGCGCCGAAGAAGACAAAGTCTCCGGATAATGAAATCGTCTATGACAGCCGGGGGGACATGCCGACGAAAAACAAGACGGCGATCTTCCACCAGATTGCCAATGCGTTTCCTCCAGTAATGGCCGCCGCGATCGGCACCTCGATCAAGCGCACGATCCTCGGCTACGCACCCACGCCTGAAATCCTTCTCAGCACGGAAAGAACCCGCATCAGCCTGAAGCAACTCAAGATTACGCCGGAGGAAGAGGAAGAATATAACGCGGCGCTGGGATACAACGCGGGTCCGTTCCCAGAGCTTTCGGAAGATGGAGCCTCTGACAACGTCGTCTGATTGGAGCAACGCGGCTGCGCATCGACGGAACGCGCAGCTAGCATCTTTCG
>CAZEEC010000342.1:0-1876 GCA_964511105.1 uncultured Mesorhizobium sp. | reverse complement strand
CGGCACGCGATGAAGCGCTCGATGGAAGCGATGATCCATCACTTCAAGCTTTATACCGAGGGCTACCGGGTTCCTGCCGGCGAGGTTTATGCAGCCGTCGAAGCTCCGAAGGGCGAGTTCGGCGTCTACTTGGTCGCCGACGGCACCAATCGGCCCTATCGCTGCAAGATCCGGGCGCCCGGCTTCGCCCATCTGCAGGCGATGGATTTCCTTTGCCGCGGCCATCTTCTGGCCGACGTCTCCGCCGTCCTCGGCTCCCTCGACATCGTGTTTGGTGAGGTCGATCGCTAAATGTCAGTACGCCGTCTCGCAGATGCCGAGTTCCAGCCGGCCGGGTTCGCCTTCACCGGCGACAATGTCGCCTGGGTCGAAAAGACGATCAGGAAATACCCGGACGGACGGGAGCAATCGGCGGTAATCCCGCTTCTCATGCGCGCCCAGGAACAGGATGGATGGGTGACCAAGGCGGCGATGGAGCATGTCGCGCAGATCCTGAATATGCCGATGATTCGCGTCCTGGAGGTTGCGACCTTCTATACGCAGTTCCAGCTAAAGCCGGTGGGAACGAAGGCTCACATCCAGGTCTGCGGCACCACCCCATGCATGCTGCGCGGGTCTGAAGCGCTGATGGATGTGTGCCGCTCCAAGATCCATCCAGACCAATTGCACCCGAACGAAGCGGGCACGCTGTCCTGGGAAGAAGTCGAGTGCCAGGGCGCGTGCGTGAACGCGCCAATGGTCATGATCTTCAAGGACGCCTATGAAGATCTGACGCCCGAGCGGCTCGCCGACATCATCGATCAGTTCGAGGCAGGCGAGGGGGAGAGCGTTCCCGCCGGCCCCCAGACCGATCGCCTGTTTTCGGCGCCCGCCGGCGGCTTGACCACGCTGACTGATGAAGAGGTTGTGTTGAAGAGCGACCAAGGCGAGACGCGCCAGCCTGCGATGGTCGAGCCGGACGTCGTGCCCTCGCGCGCGGCCAAACCGAAAACGGCCGCGCCGGAAACGAACCCCGCCATCAAGTCGCCATCGCCCGTAAAGGCCGATCCTGCCCGGGAATCGGCAGCCAGTGTCGAAGCGCCGCGCGAAGACAAGGCTGCCGCCGATCTTGCAGAGCCGATGGTCGAGGGCGAAATCAGCAAGCGCGAGCATTCGGGCAAGCGGGACGCTCATCCTGACGGTTCTCCTGTTCCCGAAGACATGGCAGGCGCGCCCGTCGGTCCAGCCGGGAAGCGACGTTCTGAAGAAGACGTCGCGCCTGTCGGCAAACCCTCGCCCGAGGGCACCGGCGACTTGAAGAAGCCATCGCCGAGGCGCAAGGCCAAGGCTGACGATGAAGGCGGAGCGAAGTGATGCTTCAGGACAAGGATCGCATCTTCACGAACATCTATGGCCGATTCGACCAGTCCTTGAATGGCGCGATGAGGCGTGGACACTGGGACGACACGGCCGGGCTGATCGCCAAGGGCCGCGACTGGATCATCCAGGAGATGAAGGATTCTGGCTTGCGCGGTCGTGGCGGCGCCGGCTTTCCGACAGGCTTGAAATGGTCGTTCATGCCGAAGGCGGTGGACGACGAGCGCCCGCATTACCTGGTCGTCAATGCCGACGAATCGGAGCCCGGCACCTGCAAGGATCGGGATATTCTGCGCCATGATCCTCATACCCTCGTCGAAGGCTGCCTGATCGCCGGTTTCGCGATGGGGGCGCACACGGCCTACATCTATGTGCGCGGCGAGTTCATTCGCGAGCGCGAGGCGCTGCAGCGGGCGATCGACGAGGCTTATGATGCAGGCCTGCTCGGGCCCGACAACAAGAATGGCTGGGATTTCGACATCTTCGTCCATCACGGCGCAGGCGCCTATATCTGCGGCGA
>CAZEEC010000341.1:0-1884 GCA_964511105.1 uncultured Mesorhizobium sp. | reverse complement strand
TAGCGGGCGCAGTCGGCGATCGGCTCGTGAGCCAGCTTCAGCGCCTGGGGAATGGAAAGGATCTCGCCTGGAGCCGGATCACGACTGCGGGCCAGGATGTTGAGGATCATGTCCGCCGACGAAACGCCCTGATCGAGCGCCTCCTGGCAGGCGGCCTCGATGGCGCTTATCCCGTCGGTCAGGACGCAGGTGAGGATCGACACCATCTGCCGGTCGCCATCATCTGCCGCCTTGAGCTTGCGGCGTATCTTCTCCATGGCTGACGGCAGGACCCATTCCCGGAACGGCGCACCGTTGCGCAGGCCGCCCGGCTTGCGCGCCAGCACCGGCACGTAGTGCCAGGGATCGTAGATCACCTTGCCGCGTCCGAACGCACGGGCATGATCGCCTACGACCATGCCGTCCTGGCGGATGACGATCCGGTCGGCATAGGCATGGACCTCGACCGGCCGGCCCACGGCGCTCGACAGCACCGAGTATTTGTTGTTGTCAAAGCGCACCGTGCAGGTCTTCGACACCGAGGCGGGGACGCTGTGGAAGCCGTTAAAGCGCCCGGCATAGGGAATGAGGCTGGCGCGTTCTTCCTCGAACACGTCCCAGATCATGCGCTCGCCCTGCTCGGGATGCCGGCGCGCCTTTGCCCAGGCGACGCATTTGTCGGCCAGCCAGCCGTTCAAATCCTCCAGCGTCTTGAAGCGGAGCCGCGGCGTGAAGAAGCGCTCTCGCACCAGACCGACCTGGTTCTCCACCTGTCCCTTCTCCCAGCCCGCCGCCGGCGTGCAGGCCTCCGGCTCGACAAGGTAATGGCCGCACATCTGCACGAAGCGACGATTGTAGCGGCGATCCCTGCCGATGAAGATCGCGTCCACCGCCGTCTTCATGTTGTCGTAGATCCCGCGCGTGCACGCGCCGCGGAAAAAGGCGAACGCACGGTCGTGCGCGTCGAACACCATTTCCTGGCTCTCGCGCGGATAGGCCCGCACGAAGAACATGCGACTATGGCAAAGCCGCATGTGCGCCACCTTCACCGTCGTGGTCACACCGTCGAGAACAACAATCTCGTGGCTCCAGTCGAACTGGTAAGCCTCGCCCGGCGCAAAACTCAGCGGGATGTAGGCCTCCGCAGCGGCGCTGCCCCGTTCTCTTTCCCACGCCTGCGCGTGCCGCCACACCGAGCTGTAGCTGCCTTCATAGCCGAGTTCGCGAAGATCCTCGAAGATACGGATCAGCGTCAGCCGTTCCCGCCGGGGCTTGGCCACGTTCGCCGTCAGCATCCGGTCAAGTTCTTCGCGCCAGGCGCCCATCCGCGGATAGGGCTGGTGTTTGCGCTCGTAGCGGAACTCCGTCTCGTCCGAGCGCAGCACCTTGCGCACAACCTTCCGCGAGATATTCAACTCCCGGCAGATCGCCTTGATCGACTTTCCCTGAACCCGAGAAAGCCGGCGTATCTTTGCAATCGTCTCCACAATCAACATCCAAAACACAAATGCCTCCGATCAAACCGGAGGCACTTTGATGACCCCACGTTAAGGGGGCCCGTTTGGACGAAAATCACCCCTTAAACAGGGTCCTCATTCCACGAAAAATCACACACGGTCATTGACAGTGCAGGCGATTGAGCGCGAGCGTAGTGCGGAATGGACCGCCTACCTCACGATGGCTACCTCTCAGCGCAATCGCCTGCTGGACCGCGAGGATGAACGCGGCAGCGCCTTCTCCTGGGGATGGCGTCCGGCCATGTCGTGGATGTTGCTGTTTCTCTGGTCGTGGAACGGCGTCATCTTGCCGGTCGTCGACGCGACCGTCGGCGCTTCCATTGCAGCAATTCCTTGGGAGCACCTGCTGGGCTTCGCCGGCCTCTGGCTCGCGATCTATGGCGGCGGT
>CAZEEC010000340.1:0-1895 GCA_964511105.1 uncultured Mesorhizobium sp. | reverse complement strand
TGAGAGGGCGACGTCCTGACCGCTAGACGATGGGAGCATCCAGAAGGCCGATATAGAAGCGAACGCGCTCGAAATCAACCTGCCAATGTGGCCATCCAGCGGAATGCCGGCCGGGCACCTAGAGCCGGTCTAGTCGCCGACCAGGACGAAACGCGCGATGATGCGCCCAGCGCCAATATTATAGACGAAGATCTCGCGCTGCCCCTCCACCTCGACCAGAAGCGTGAGCCGGTCGTCGACAAGCGACTGGGAGACAACATTGGCGCCAGCCGGCAAGGCGATCTCGCCGGTGATGATGCTGCCCTCGGGCGGAAGCGGCAAGGTGCCGGACGAAACCTCGTGCGGGGCGGACTCCGTCGAGACCGCGCGGTAGACAAGTGCGCCAACGACGGCCATAAGGGCCAGGAACAGAATTCCCAGATTGATGACGGCAAAACGCATCAGCTTGGCACGTACGCGTTCGACGGCGGGATCAAGCGGCTCGTCCTGGTTGAAATCCTGCGGTGTGCGCTCGATCATCAAGAAATCCGTCGGTCAGTACCCAAATGAGCGCCTCTGATAACGAAGCCAGCGATGCTTTGAAAGCCTTCCGCGTTGACGCGGACTGCGCCGGCCTGCGTCTGGATCAGTGGCTCGCCGCCCGAACCGGGCCGGATCTGTCTCGAAACCGCGTCCAGGCGCTGATCCGCGGCGGCGATGTCCGGATCGATGGGACGGTTGTCCAGGAGCCAAAGGCAAGGCTCGTGGCCGACGCGTTGATCACGTTGAGCCTGCCGCCTCCCGAACCGGCCGCCCCCGAGGCGGAAGCGATCGATCTTGCCATCCTGTTCGAAGACGACGATCTGATCGTCATCGACAAGCAGGCGGGTCAGGTCGTGCATCCTGGGGCCGGCAACTGGACCGGCACGCTCGTCAATGCGCTGATCCACCATTGCGGCACCTCGCTATCGGGGATCGGCGGCGTTAGGCGGCCGGGCATCGTCCACCGCCTCGACAAGGAGACAAGTGGTGTTCTGGTCGTCGCCAAGAACGACCTGGCACATCGCGCTTTGTCCGATGCCTTTGCCGATCATGGGCGAACCGGCGATCTGAAGCGAGCCTATCACGCAATTCTTTGGGGGGTGCCGTCGCGTCCGGCTGGCACGATCGCGGCTGCCCTCGGACGCTCGGGCAAAGATCGCACCAAACGGGCGGTTGTGGCTGACAGCCGCGGCGACGCGCGCCATGCGGTCACGCATTATGCCGTCCTCGAGAAGCTCGGCGCCAAGGCCGACGCCACCGCCAGCGCCTCGCTTGTCGAGTGCCGGCTCGAGACCGGGCGCACACATCAGATCCGCGTCCATATGGCGCATATCGGTTATCCGCTGGTTGGCGACCAGACCTATGGCCGCGCGTTCCAGACCAAGGTGAACAAGCTGCCTGAAGACATGCAGGGACTGGTTGCCGGATTCACGCGTCAAGCCCTCCACGCGCGCCTCCTGCAGTTCCGGCATCCGCGATCCGGTCAGCTTTTGCGCTTCGAAGCCTCCTACCCCGCCGATTTCGCGGAACTTCTCGACACGTTGCGCCGTTTGCGTTGAAACCTGACGAATGCAAGTCGTCCTCGCCTTGAGGCGACACCTTGTTCACCGCAAAATGCGCCGTGCAATTCGTCGATGCAGTCCCTATATCTACAGATGGCGCAATAGGCTCAATGGCGTTGCGTTCTGCCCGCCGATAGCGGGGGCAGGGTCCGAATCAAGAAAAGGGGTGCTTTATGGCCCAGACATTGCCAAGCGTGACATCGGGAGAAGGGGGCCTCTCCCGCTATCTCGAAGAAATACGACGCTTTCCCATGCTGCAGCCGCAGGAAGAGTACATGCTCGCCAAGCGGTATATCGAGCATGACGACACCG
>CAZEEC010000339.1:0-1898 GCA_964511105.1 uncultured Mesorhizobium sp. | reverse complement strand
TGCGGAACCGGGCCGAAACGGCCTGCCGACCCCGCCTTCTAGACGATTGCCGCCGATTGCACCATAGTCTTGACATGGTGTTGCGTTCAAGGTCGGCAGCAGCAGGGGCAGGTGTTTCACATTCGAGCGACCGCGATAACCATTCGTTTACGTCGTCTTCACGCCTCGCGACTAGCATCGAAGGCTCTTGACCATCCGCTCCCGACGAACGACCCAGGACCGTAAAATGCAGCCAATCAGGACCCGCGTCGCCCTTACCGGCTTGACTCTCGCCCTCCTGCCCGGGCTGGCGCTCGCCAATCCGACCTTGCCGTCGAACCCGCCGATTCCGGGCCAGCGCCCCCACCAGGCCGCCAGTTCAAGCGTCGACAGCGCCTTCACGACCGGCTCGGTCGTCGCGCAATCGGCTGCCGCCATGGCGACGGACCTCGTCATCTCCGGCGACATTTCCAAGCTGAAAGCCGGCCTCGATGCGCTTCAGTCCGGCAATATTTCGCGCGCCCGCCTGACCCGCGACAATTTGCGGCCGAATTCACTCGACCGCCAGATCCTGGCCTGGGCGATCGCGACCAGCGGCGCGGCCGACGTGCCGTCGAGCGAGATCGCCGAGGCTGCCTTCGCGCTGTCGGGCTGGCCCGGCATGTCGCGGCTGCGCGCCAATTCCGAACGGGCGCTCCTGCGCGAAAATCCCGGCCCGCAAGGCGTGCTGCGCGCCTTCGGCAACAGCAAGCCCGAAACGTCCGAAGGCATCATCGCCCTGACCCGCGCGCATCTGGCCGTCGGCAACACGCAAGCCGCGCGCGCTATCTTCGCGCCCTTCTGGCGCACCGAACGGATCGAGCCAGCGGAAGAGGCCGCGATGGTCCGCGAGTTCGGCAAGATCCTGCCGGCGTCCGATCACTGGCACCGCATGGAGCGCATGCTCCATATCGATCGCATCACATCGGCCGAGCGTGTCGCGGGTCTCGCCGGCGGACAGGCATTGACCAAGGCCTGGGCGGCCGTCATCCGCGAGGAACGCAATGCCGGCAAGCTTTTGGCAGCCGTTCCGCAGGCACAGCGCAAGGCGGGGTACTATTTCGCGCAGGCGCGCCATCTGCGCCGCGCCGAGCGCTTCAAGGAAGCGGCCCAAATGGTGCTTCAGGCGCCGCGCGATGCGGCCGCGTTGGCCAGTCCCGACGCCTGGTGGATCGAACGCCGCGTTCTGTCGCGCGAACTCCTCGACATCGGCGAACATCGCCTCGCCTATCAGGTCGCCGCGATCCATTCGGCCGAAAGCCCCGCCAATGCGGTCGACGCCGAGTTTCATGCCGGCTGGTATGCGCTGCGCTTCCTGAACGATCCGCGCTCGGCACACAAGCATTTCGCCGAGATCGTCCGGATCGCCGAAGGTCCGATTTCGCTTTCGCGCGGCTATTACTGGCTTGGGCGCACGGCGGAAGCCGGCGGCCCGGGAACCGCGCGCGACCATTACCAGCGCGCGGCACGCTACGGCACCGCCTTTTACGGCCAGCTTGCTTCGGCGAAACTCGGCGGCCACACGGTCGCCGCCGCCTTCCCTTCGGCGAGCGACGCCGACCGGCGCAATTTCGAGGGCCGCCAGGCCGTCCAGGCGATCCGCCGGCTGGAGCGCGCCGGCCACAACGGCCGCGCCAACACGCTTTACCGCGACCTGGCGCTGCAGCTCGAAAGCCCCGGCGAACTGGCGCTTCTCGCCGTCATGGCCGAACGGCGCGGCGATCATCCGCTGGCGCTTCGGGTCGGCAAATGGGCGGCCGGCCGCGGTCTCGATGTCGGCGCGCTTGCCCATCCGGTCGGCGCCATTCCCGGCAACGCCAATATCTCGGCCGCCGGCAAGGCGCTCGCCTATGCGATCGCGCGCCAGGAAAGCGAGTTCA
>CAZEEC010000338.1:0-1900 GCA_964511105.1 uncultured Mesorhizobium sp. | reverse complement strand
AGGTTCTCCTGAAGAACCACGAAGACAGCATCGCCATGCACAATGTCGACTTCCATGCCGTCACGGGTCTGCACGGCGGTGGCCATGCGACAATGGCCGCTCCGGGCGAGGAAAAGGGCTTCACCTTCAGGGCATTGAGCCCCGGCCTTTATGTCTATCACTGCGCGGTTGGCCCGGCGGCCCAGCACATCGCCAATGGCATGTACGGGCTGATCCTGGTGGAACCTGAAGGCGGCCTGCCTCCTGTGGACCACGAGTTTTACGTGATGCAGGGCGAGCTCTACACCGAAGAAGCCTTCGGCTCGAAGGGGCACCTTTACGAAAGCTACGATAAGTTGATGAACGAGCAGCCCGAATACTACGTCTTCAACGGTGCGTCCGAAGCCCTGACCGGCGAGAATGCATTGCAGGCGAAGGTCGGTGAGACGGTGCGCATCTATTTCGGCGTCGGCGGCCCCAACAAGACCTCGAGCTTCCACGTCATCGGCGAGATTTTCGACAAGGTCTATAATCTCGGCTCACTCTCAGCCGAACCCCTGACCGATGTGCAGACGATCTCGGTCCCGCCCGGAGGTGCTGCTGCCGTCGACATGAAGCTCGAAGTGCCCGGCGAATACGTCCTCGTCGATCACGCATTGTCGAGGGCGGCGCGCGGTCTGGTGGGGACGCTGATCGTCGAGGGACCGGAGCAGCCCGACATCTTCCGCGAAGGCGTCGATGAGAGGGTCGGCATGCTCCAGAACTGATTCCGCCTGACGATAAGGGGTCATCGAAGCCGGTGGCCCCTTCAGGCGTTTCATACCAGTTAAGCAAAGGGAGTGTGCCCATGCTTTCAAGAAACGGATCTCATCTATCCGCAGTGCCTGCCGGCGAGAACCATGTCCCGGTGGTTGAGCTTTTGCGGCAAGAGATCAGCGACGCCGATCTCGACTGCAACTGCCGCGCCGCGGCGCACGAGATGCTCGATCGTGTCGACGCTGAGGATCAGCGGCTGTCCCGCGACCGGCAATTGGCCCAGGCACGACGGATGCGCGACGCGATCGTCAATGTTCTGAAGCTTCTGGACGAGCTCGATGAACTCGGTCCGGACGAGCCGGATCTCTCGGCCTTCGACGAAGTCGCCGAACTGTTCCAGGACCTGGCGGATTTTGCCGATCTGGGCTCGATCGCCGCGCGGCGCGCCGGCGGAAAGGGATTGGCCGATGGCCGCATCTGATGCCTCTCCGGCCGTGGATCCTTCCGTCCTTCGTAGCCAGCGCAGGGCGGGAGACATGCGTCGCGACGGGCGCGGCCGCGTGTCCTCGATGCCGCCGATCTTGCACTACGGCTTTCGGCCTTTCTTCTTCCTCGCAGCGCTTTATGCCGGTCTGGCCCTTCCCGCGTGGTCGTGGATGCACTTGACCGGTGTAGCACCGCCAGGCGCCTTTCCCGGTTATGAATGGCACGCGCACGAAATGCTTTTCGGCTATCTCGGCGCCGTCGTCGCCGGCTTTATCCTGACCGCAATTCCGAACTGGACCGGCAGGCTTCCGTTGAGCAGCTGGCCGCTTGCCGGCCTCGTCGCCTTGTGGATCGTTGGGCGCCTCGCCTGTGCGTTGATCACGCAGCCTTGGGTAGCCGCCGCCCTCGACTTGGCTTTCCCGGCTGTTCTCGCCGGCGCCGTCTGGCGCGAGGTGATTGTCGGCCGCAACTGGAAGAATGGTCCTGTCGCCCTGATGATCTCCCTGTTCGGCATCGCCAATGCGCTGCATCACGGCGCCAATGTCGGGTTCGTGCAGGACGGGTTGGGCATCCGCCTGGCGCTCGCAACCATCATCGTGCTGCTTGCGCTGATCGGCGGCCGCATCGTTCCGAGTTTTACGCGCAATTGGCTGGCCAAGCAAAAGGACACCCGTCTGCC
>CAZEEC010000337.1:0-1908 GCA_964511105.1 uncultured Mesorhizobium sp. | reverse complement strand
AGATAGTCGAGGCAGGTCGTGCGTTTTCCGTCGATCTCAAGGTCGATCCGCTCGATCGCGGCATTGCCGATCCTGTCGCGCTCCCGTGGGCTGGATTCGGTCATCATTGCGACCGGCACGAATTCGCTCACCGACTGGAAGCTCAGCGTGCTGAACGGATGTTCGCGCCAGTTTGCTAGCGTCACCTGCGAGCGCGAAACCTGATCGATCCTCATCCGTGCTTCCTTCTCGTTGAGCTATATGCCTGGCTGGTAGAACAAGCAGGCGGCTCACGCAATGTGTGGATGTGACAGCGGTCTCCGGGGTGGGCATATTGACTCCATCCATACGAAACGCTTCATTGTCCGACAAAGGGAGGAATTGCTTCGTGACGCATCTGTCGGACACGGATCTTGACCGTTTCGATCGCATCAAGGTGCCGGCGGCCTACGAGATGGTTGCCGAAGCGATTGAGCGCGAGATCACGTCCGGGCGCCTGAAGCCGGGGGATGAAATCGGCACTGAGGCGGAACTGGTTCGCCAATTCGGCGTCAATCGCTCGACGGTTCGCGAGGGCATCCGGGTGCTGGAGCAGAGCGGGTTCGTGCGCCGAGAAGCCGGACGCAAGCTGTGCGTCTGCACGCCCCATTACCGGGCATTGTCGAGTCGCTTGAGCCGGGCGCTGATAATCAATGAAGTCACCTTTCGGGAGATCTACAATTCCGCGCTGGTGCTGGAACTGGGCGCGGTCGAGGCAGCCGTCGAGAATGCGACAGGTGATGATATCGCAGGGCTTGAGGAAAACCAGGCGCGGGCCGAAGCTGCAGTTGACGATCCGGTTCGCCTGGCCGGTCTCGACACGCAATTTCATTCGCTGGTCGCGAGGGCGGCACATAATCGCGTTCTGGAATTGGCGCGCGAACCGGCAGCGCTTCTGTTTTTTCCGACAACCGAGATGATCTGCCGCCGGGTCCCCGAGGGCGCACAGCGCATGGTCTTAGCTCACCGCGAGATCATCGATGCGATCAAGGGCAGCAACGCCAAACGCGCTCATTTGTGGATGCGCCGGCACGTGGCGGACTGGAAAAAGGGGTTCGAGCGCGCGGGTCGAAATATCGACGAACCTGTGGAGCGCAGCTTCGACAACAGTCCGATGGCGGGGCTATACAGATGAAGCGGATTCGAGTGCGGAGGATCGGCAGCGGCCCTGCAAGGAATTGGGAGGAGACAAGATGAACGACAACATGTTCGCCAAGACCGGGAGGAGTCCGTGCGCGTCCCAATGACACCGGCACGCCTGCAGGTCGACGGGCTGTCGCTGTCTTTCGGCGGCTTGAAGGCGATCAGCAATGTCTCCTTCGACGTCGAGCCCGGCACGATCACGGCGCTGATCGGCCCCAACGGCGCTGGCAAGACGTCGATGTTCAACTGCATCTCCGGGTTCTACAAGCCGCAGCAGGGCGCGATCCGCTTCGACGGCGAGGACGTGACGCGCATGCACGCGCCGGAGCGCGCCAAGAAAGGCTTTGCGCGCACCTTCCAAAATATCGCGCTCTTCCGCGGCATGACCGTCCTCGACAATATCAAGCTCGGCCGGCACGCGCATATGAAGACCAACGTCTTCCAGGCGCTGACCTATTTTGGCGCCGCCGCGCGTGAGGAAGTGGAACTGCGCTCCGAGATCGAACGCGACATCATCGACTTTCTGGAGATCAACCACATCCGCCACATGCCGGTGGCGGCGCTTTCCTACGGGCTGCAGAAGCGGGTCGAACTGGCGCGCGCGCTCGCCATGCGCCCGCGCATCCTGCTTCTCGATGAACCGGTCGCCGGCATGAACCGCGAAGAGACGGAGGACATGGCCCGCTTCATCCTCGACGTGAAGGAGGAGTGGGGCACGACGATCCTGATGGTCGAGCACGACATGGG
>CAZEEC010000336.1:0-1921 GCA_964511105.1 uncultured Mesorhizobium sp. | reverse complement strand
CCCCTCACCTTCGCGCAAGCTTCGTCCTCTAGCGTCCCGCCATCAACGGCAATGGGCGGGCAGGATGGCGATCAACGAGACGGCGGGCGCGGCACCGGTTCGCAACAGCGGGCGCGACATCGGCTTTGCGATCGGCATCACCGTCATCCTGACGGTCCTGTTCCTGCCGATCCCGGTCTTCCTGATCGATCTCGGCCTCGCCTTCTCGATCGCCGTCTCGGTGCTGATCCTGATGGTCGCGCTGTGGATCCAGCGGCCGCTCGAATTTTCCGCCTTCCCGACCGTGCTCCTGATCGTCACCATGCTGCGCCTGTCGCTCAACATCGCGACGACGCGCGTCATCCTGTCCGACGGCAATGAAGGCACCAACGCCGCCGGCTACGTCATCGGCGGCTTTTCCAAGCTCGTCATGGCCGGCGATTTCGTCATCGGCCTGATCGTCTTTCTAATCCTGATCATCGTCAATTTCATCGTCATCACCAAGGGCGCGACGCGCATCGCCGAGGTCGGCGCGCGCTTCACGCTCGATGCCATCCCCGGCAAGCAGATGTCGATCGACGCGGACCTTTCGGCCGGCCTGATCGATGAGAAGGAAGCGCAGCTGCGCCGGCGCGAACTGGAAGAAGAATCCTCCTTTTTCGGCTCGATGGATGGCGCGTCGAAATTCGTGCGCGGCGATGCGATCGCCGGGCTCATCATCATGGCCGTCACCATCGTCGGCGGCATCGCGATCGGCTATGCCCGCCATGGCATGGAGATCGGCGAGGCGGCCGACGTCTTCGTCAAGCTGTCGGTCGGCGACGGGCTCGTCACGCAGATCCCGGCTTTGATCGTCTCGCTCGCCGCCGGCCTCCTCGTCTCCAAGGGCGGCACGCGCGGCTCGACCGACAAGGCCGTCTTCGGCCAGCTCGGCGCTTATCCGCGCGCGCTGTTTGTGGCCGCGCTCCTGCTGTTCACGCTCGGCCTGATGCCCGGCCTGCCCCTCCTGCCCTTCGCACTTTTGGGCGGCATCATGGCCGTCATGGCCTATGTCATCCCGCGCCAGCGCCAGCGCGAGAAGGACGCGGTGGAAGCGGCGGCGAAGTCCAGGCAGGCGGAGAAGGACGAGGAGGAAAAGCAGTCCGTCAAGTCGTCGCTGCGCACCGCCGAGATCGAGCTTTTGATCGGCAAGCAATTGTCGACCAAGCTTCTGACATCGCACCAGGAACTGGCCTTCCGCATGGGCAAGATGCGCAAGAAGTTCGCCACGCAATATGGCTTCGTCGTGCCGGAAGTGAAGCTGACCGACGATTTCTCGATCCCGCCGAAAAGCTACCAGATCAAGATCCACGGCACGGTCGTCGCCGAATACCAGATGCGCGTCGGCGAACTGATGGTGCTGGTCGGCACCGGCGACCTGCCGCAGTTGCCGGGCGAGGAGGTCCGTGAACCGGCCTTCGGCATGCGCGCTTTTTCGGTGCCCGAAATGTTCGCCGAGGATGTCAAGCGCGAGAAGCTGACCGGCGTCGACAACATGTCGGTGCTGCTCACCCACCTGTCCGAGGTAATCCGCAACAACCTGCCGCAGCTCTTGTCCTACAAGGACATGAAGGCGCTGCTCGACCGCCAGGACCCCGAATACAAGAAGCTCGCCGAGGAGATCTGCACCTCGCATATCACCTATCCGGGCCTGCAGGCCGTTTTGAAGCTGCTGCTCGCCGAGCGCATCTCGATCCGCAATTTGCATCTGATCATCGAGGCGATCGCCGAGATCGCGCCGCATGTGCGCCGCACCGAGCAGATCGTCGAGCATGTGCGCATCCGCATGGCGCAGCAGATCTGCGGCGATCTGGCCGAAGGCGGCGTCCTCAAGGTGTTGCGGCTGGGCAATCGCTGGGACCTCGCCTTCCACCAGAGCCTGAAGCGCGACGCCAAGGGCGAG
>CAZEEC010000335.1:0-1923 GCA_964511105.1 uncultured Mesorhizobium sp. | reverse complement strand
CTTCAGGTCGCGCGGCGTCTGCGCTGCGTCGATCGGTCCGACATCGCAGACGACGCCTCGCCTGCCAGAGGGGCCCGGCCCGTATGACGACGCAAAGATGCGCCCTTGGCGCGCGACATACAAGAGGCCGCGCGACCGACGGTAAGATTTTATCTAGGCCGCATCGCGGACCCGCGCCAACGCGATCTTGAGCTTGGCCCGGGCGGCCTGCAGTTCCGCAAGCTTGGCGCGCTCCGCGGCAACGACCTCATCGGGCGCATTGGCCACGAATTTTTCGTTGGCGAGCTTCTTTTCGATCCTTTCGCCTTCGCTCTCGGACTTGGCGATTTCCCTGGACAGGCGCGCGGCCTCTGCCTGAATATCGATCAGTTCACCGAGCGGCAGGCAGGCTGTGGCCTCGCCGATCACGATCTGCGCCGCCCCTTTCGGCGCTTCGGCCGCGAAGCCGATGTCGCCGACGCGGGCCAGACGGCGGATCGCCGGCTCGTGGCGACCGAGACGCTCACGGGTCGCCGAATTTCCACCAACGACGACCAAAGGCGCGACCGCGGCCGGCGGGATGTTCATCTCCGAACGGACAGATCGGATGCCGGAAACGATGTCGATCAGCCAATTGATCTCGGCCGCGGCTTCGGAATCCTCAAAATCCGGTTCGGGCCAATCGGCGTGACAAAGCAGCGGGGTCTGGTCGCGCTCACCTGTTGTCAAATGTGCCCATAGTTCTTCCGTCATGTAGGGCATAAAGGGATGAAGCAGCTTGTAGGTCTGCGCCAGCACATAGGCGGCGACCTTCTGGCTTTCGGTCTTGGCTTGTTCGTCCTCACCCATGAAGACCGGCTTCAGGAGTTCGAGATACCAGTCGCAGACCTGGTTCCAGACAAAGCGATAGGCAGCACCTGCCGCTTCATTAAAACGATAGGAGGTGATGCCATCGGTGATCGCGTCCGTTGCGCGGGTCAGTTCTGTCAGGATCCAGCGATTGATGGTGAGACGAGCGTCCTCCGGCGCAAAATCCGGATCGAGCGCGACGCCGTTCATGTCGGCGAAGCGCGTCGCGTTCCAAAGCTTGGTCCCGAAATTGCGGTAGCCCGCGACCCGCGCCGGATCAAGCTTCACGTCGCGCCCCTGCGCGGCCATGATCGCCAGCGTGAAGCGCAGGGCATCGGCGCCGTATTCGTCGATCAACTCCAATGGATCGATGACGTTGCCCTTGGATTTCGACATCTTGGCGCCGTTCTTGTCGCGAACGAGCGCATGGACGTAGACAGTGTGGAAGGGCTCTTCATCCATGAAATGGAGACCCATCATCATCATCCTGGCGACCCAGAAGAAAATGATGTCGAACCCGGTGACCAGAACATCGGTCTGGTAGTAGGTCTTGAGTTCGGGAGTCTGGTCCGGCCATCCGAGCGTCGAGAACGGCCACAGCGCCGAGGAGAACCACGTGTCAAGCACATCCTCGTCACGGGTCAGGATGTCGCCCGGCTGGTAGTTTTCCAGCTTGTCCTCGACCCAGGCTTTCCAGGGACCTTCATGAGCGATGTAGTGCTGGATGGCGGCGTCGATCGCCAGTTCCTCGTCCTTCTCAACGAAGACGGTGCCGTCGGGTCCGTACCAGGCGGGTATCTGATGGCCCCACCAAAGCTGTCGGGAAACGCACCAGGGCTGGATATTCTCCATCCAGTCGAAATAGGTCTTTTCCCAGTTCTTCGGGACGAAGTTGGTCCGCCCCTCGCGCACGGCCTCGATTGCGGGCTTAGCCAGCGTCTTGGCATCGACATACCATTGATCTGTCAGGAACGGCTCGATCGGCACGCCGCCGCGATCGCCATGGGGCACCGTATGGCGATGCACTTCGACCAGAGCTAGGAATCCGCCCTCTTCCATCATTTCGACGACGCGCTTTCGCGCCGCAAACCGGTC
>CAZEEC010000334.1:0-1932 GCA_964511105.1 uncultured Mesorhizobium sp. | reverse complement strand
CGGCACTGCCGTCTCGGACCGCCGCCATAAGGTTGGTAGGTGTTGTCCTCGACCCTATAGGACCGATATCGCGCGAAGCAGTCCTGGACATGCGAGGACGCCATCTGCACCTGCCCCGTGCCGGCGGATGCTTGGGCGACGCCGGACGAGCTACTAGCCGCCCCCTCCCCGTCCCAATAAGGCGAAACGCATGCCCGCTCGCCGCCGCTATAGGGGCGATAGCTGTTCGTGTCGGCGCGGTAGGAGCGATAGCGGCTGGAACACCACTCATGGTGCGCGCCAAGCGCCTGCGGCTGCCGGGGCTGTTCCGCCGGCTCGTCCGCCGGGGGAAGCGCGCTGGTGGTGAAACCGTCGATCTCCGGCTCGGCATCCGCACTCGCCACTATGATCTCCGGCTGCTCCGAAACGGGCGCCGTCTCGGACCCGGTTGATACGGGCGCGGCAGCCAAACGCTCGAAGTCTTGTTCCGCCGGATCGACCGTGCGAGGCTCGGCCGTCCACAGTTCGGCCATGTCCTGCTCCGGGCCGGCCTGGACGGCGACCGGCTTGGCGGCCAGCGTATAGGTGGCCAGCACGATCCCGCCGGCGAACATCCCCAGCGACAGCACAAAGCCGGCGACGATTGCTAACACAGGTCTCATCGGGTGCTCCATCCATCATGCATGGATGGTGAATGCGGGTCGCCGCCTCCGGTTCCGCTCAAAACATCCCTAGAGCGGCGCCAGCATTTCCAGTTCGAGCGCACGATCACGGGTGAGCGCGAACATGCACACATTGCCGTCGATCGCCGCAATCGTGCCCTCGCCCGTGCCGTAATAGCCGCAATTGGCGTCGCGATAGGCGATCCACGCGCGCTGGACATCGCGGAACCGCGAGCGGCGTTCGCCTTCGAGCGGTTCGATCGCCGCGCGGTACGCGGCATTGAGGCGCGCGTCCCATTGATCATAAAGTCCGCCGACGCATTCGACGATGTCGGCGGTCGAAACCTCGTTGGCGCATCGCTGGTAGTCACCTTCATACCAGTCAGCCAGAACGGGAGCGGGCGCGCAAGTGACAAGGATGGCGGACAGACAGGCCAGGCGCATGGAAGATCCTCCGGCAGGCGGTCGAAACCAGCATGCGCCTTCAGCCTGCGGTCCGCAAGCGGACCTTGGCGGACAAAAAGCCCTTTCCACTTTCCGGCTCCATGCTCTAAGTTGCCGCCACGACGAATGAAACGGTGACGAATATGAACATGGAAGTGCGGGCCAAGGAGTCCATTGGCTCATTCGCGTGGGACGATCCTTTTCTGATCGACGACCAGTTGACGGAAGACGAGCGGATGATCCGCGACACGGCCGCGGCCTTCGCCGCCGACAAACTCGCGCCGCGCGTGCAGGAAGCCTATCTGGAGGAGAAGACCGATCCGGCGATCTTCCGTGAAATGGGCGAGGCGGGGCTGCTCGGCGTCACCATTCCGGAACAATATGGCGGGGTCGGTGCCTCCTATGTGGCGTACGGCCTTGTCGCCCGCGAGGTTGAGCGCATCGATTCAGGCTATCGCTCGATGATGAGCGTCCAGTCCTCGCTCGTCATGCACCCGATCCATGCCTATGGCTCCGAGGAGCAGCGCAAGAAATATCTGCCGAAACTGGCCTCGGGCGAATGGATCGGCTGTTTCGGCCTGACGGAGCCGGATGCCGGCTCCGATCCGGGCGGCATGAAGACGCGCGCCGAAAAGACGGCGAACGGCTATCGGATCTCGGGGTCGAAAATGTGGATCTCGAACTCGCCGATCGCCGATGTCTTCGTGGTGTGGGCCAAATCCGCCGAGGACGATGACAAGATCCGCGGCTTCATCCTCGAAAAGGGCATGAAAGGTCTGTCGGCGCCGAAGATCGGCGGCAAGCTATCCTTGCGCGCCTCGATCACCGGCGAGATCGTCATGGACGG
>CAZEEC010000333.1:0-1939 GCA_964511105.1 uncultured Mesorhizobium sp. | reverse complement strand
GCCCTTTATTTCTTCGGGGGCGACGTGATCGCGGCATTCGTATTCCCGATCATCATCGGCCTCTTCATCGGAACCTATTCCTCGGTCTTCGTTGCCGGTCCGATGCTCGTTCTGTTCAAGCTGCGGCCGGACATCTTCGACAAGTCGGAGGAAAAGCAGGTCCAGCAGGATGCCGGAAATCAGGTTCCGGCAGGCGGCTGACGATGGCGGGCGGCCTGATCATCCGGGACGCCCATTTTCCGGGGCGCGCGCCGATCGATGCCTACGGCAATGGCGGGTTCCGCTTCGCCGACATGTCGCACCGGGGTTCGATCCTGTGCATGCCGTCCGGCATTCATGGCTGGACGCCGGCCGATCCGGACAATCTGACGGCCGGTGATTTCGAAGGTCTTGTGGCGGAATCGGCGGAGATCAGGATTCTACTGATTGGCACCGGCATCGACCTCAAGCCTTTGCCCGCGGCCGTCCGGCAGTTGCTTCGAGAAGCGGGCATCGTCGCCGACCCCATGTCGACGGGCGCTGCCGTGCGGACGTTCAACGTGCTTCTCGCCGAAGAACGGGCGGTTGCCGCCGCCCTGATCGCGGTCGATTGATGGACCTGCGCGACATGGTCCGGGAATCCGACCCCGACCGCTATTTCTCGTCCCTTTTTGCACCTGCTTCTGTTCGGCGCGATCTTATCGCGCTTTACGCGTTCGACCTGGAGATCGCCTCGCTCCGATCCAGGGTTAAGGAACCGATGGCGGGGGAGATCCGCATTCGCTGGTGGTCGGATGCACTTGCCGCGCCGGCCGCCGAGCGATCCGGCCATCCGGTCGCCGATGAGTTGAAGGCCGCGATACACCGCCACGCTTTGCCGCTCGCGGCGTTCGAGACCTATCTGGATGCACGCATATTCGACCTCTACGACGATACGATTGAAACGCGCGGCGACCTTGAAGGCTATTGCGGCGAAACTGCGGGGCTGATCCTGCAGTTGGCCTGCCTGATGTTCGATCGTGACCGGGCACAAGAGGCTGCGGACGCCTGCGGCCACGGCGCTTGTTTGGTGACTATCGACCCGATGCTCCGAAATCCGGCGCGGATGAAGGCCTTGATCCCGGAAGAGACACTTCGCGCGATCGGCACGGATCGAACGGCGCTGGCGGCGCAGGTGCCGGCTGCGGCGCGTGCTGCCATGGAGGCTCTTGCCCTTGAGCATCGGGCAGCCTTCCTGGCCGCGCTTCGCGATGTTCCCGTCACGCTGAAGCCGGCTTTCATCCATCTTGCGCCAGCGTCCCGGATGCCGGGCGCAACAGCCAGCCTCTTGCGTCGGCAGTGGTGGATGCTGCGTTTGGCCGTGGGCCGCAATCTGCCCGAATGATCACTCGGCGGCCGCGACCGCCGGTGCGACCCCGAGCCAGGCACGACAGTCGACCAGTGCGCGTGAGGTGATCGCGCGGCGTTTGGCGATGGTCTTTTCCTTGCCGCGCAGCCTCTTGCCGTCGCTCTTTGCAGCCTCCACTGGCGGAAACAGACCGAAATTGACATTCATCGGCTGGAAGGACCGTTTGCCGGGTTCTTCGTTGGAAACGATGTGGCCGCCGGTGATGTGGTTCAAGAGGGCGCCGAAAGCCGTTGTCACAGGCGGCAGGGGCAGGGGGCGGCCGAGCCGCTGGGCGGCGGCGAAACGTCCTGCCAGAAGGCCGATGGCCGCGCTTTCGACATAACCTTCGCAGCCCGTGATCTGGCCCGCAAAGCGCAGGCCGGACCGCGACTTCAACTGGAGGGAGCCGTCGAGAAGATCGGGAGAGTTCAAATAGGTGTTGCGATGCAGGCCGCCGAGGCGCGCGAACTCGGCATTGTCCAGACCTGGGATCATCCGAAAGATGCGCGTCTGTTCGGCGTATTTCAGCTTCGTCTGGAAACCGACCATATTGTAGAGCGTGCCGAGCGCGTT
>CAZEEC010000332.1:0-1944 GCA_964511105.1 uncultured Mesorhizobium sp. | reverse complement strand
AGAACGAACTGCTCGATCTCCTGAAGCGCAATTTCAAGTCGGTGCATCACGTCAAGCCGCCCGCCTCACGCGAGGAATCGGTCGAGCTTTTCATCCTGGCCCGGGACTTCAAGGGGCGCGCCGACACGCAAGCAGAGCCATGAGCAGGTGCGATCTCAACGAGCCGCGGGGTTTCACTTCTGTGTGAGAGCCTTTGCCATGGCCGAACGCCGGTCCATGTCCCGATCCATCGACACCAAAGCAGGGAGTGATGATATGGCGTGGCACACCGATCGCAGAACGATGTTCAAGATCTCCGGAGGGGCGGCGGCCGTGGCTCTGGCGGCACCACAGATTATGACGCGCGCCGCCCATGCACAGATTGCGACGGCTGATGAGATGGGCAATTCGGGTTTCTATAACTTCAAGTTCGGAGATTTCCGCATCACGACGATCCTCGATGGCGGCAGGCTCGCGGATGGTCCGCACCCGACATTCGGCGAGAATCAGGACGCGGATGCGGTGGCGCAGCTGATGGAGGCAAACTTCCTGCCCTCCGACCGCTTCGTGAACGGCTTCGCCCCCGTCATCATCGATACCGGCTCGGAAAAACTCCTCTTCGACACGGGGCTGGGCGAAGGCGCGCGTGGGAACGGGCTTGGCCAGTTGCGCGAGCGCATGGAGGCGGCCGGTCACGGGCCCGACGATATCGACATCGTCGTCATCACCCATTTTCATGGCGATCACATCGGCGGTTTGACGGAAGGCGGCGAGCCGACCTTTCCCAATGCGCGTTATGTGTTCGGACAGGCCGAATATGATTTCTGGACCGCGCCGGAGCGCGCCGAGGGTCAGACCGCCAATGCCGCGGCCGCCGTCGCGGAAAAGGTCGTGCCCCTGGCCGAGAATGCCACTTTCGTCGGCGATGGCGATGACGTCGTCGCCGGCATTCACGCCGTCGCGGCCTTCGGCCATTCGCCGGGGCACATGACCTATTCCATCGAAAGCGGCGGGCGCCGCCTGATGCTGACGGCCGACACGGCCAATCACTATGTCGCGTCGCTGCAGCGGCCCGACTGGCATGTCGTCTTCGACATGGACAAGGAGATGGCCGTCGAAGCGCGCATGCGCATCTTCGACATGATCGCCACTGACCGCATCCCCTTCATCGGCTACCACATGCCGTTTCCCGCTGTCGGCTTCGTCGAGAAGATCGATCAGGGTTATCGTTACGTTCCGGCGACTTACCAGTTCGACGTGTAGCCGGGTCCGTTGCCCAAGCTTCGCCCCATTCGCGGGGGATGAGCAATTTCCCCTGCGAATGATTCCGAGCCTTCATGATATCCGAAACGACCAACCGCCGCCGTTTTCTCGTGACCGGCGGCGCCTTTGTTCTTGCCGGCGTTACCGGCTGCGCCTCCCGCAGGCCGACCGGAGACAGCGCGCGCATGACGCGGGAAGGCGCGCCGATCTTCGCCGGGATCCGGCAGGCACATGCGCTGGGCACGATCCGCGCCGACCGCGAACTGGAAGCGGCGGCTCTGGTTCAGGCCGGTTATATGGCGCAAAGCGGCCGCATGGCGCATGACACCGGCATCGGCCGCAGCTTCCAGACCCGCATGGGCAAGGTGACGACGAATGGCGCGGCGGCCGAGAATTTGGCGCGTGGGCGCATGGACCTGGCGCGCGTCATGGACATCTGGATGAACTCGCCCGGTCATCGCCGCAACATGCTCGATCCGAGATTTTCCCGCTTCGGCCTCGCTTACGTCGCCGATCCGCGCAATCCGGCGCAGCGCTTTTGGGCGATGGTGCTGGCCGCCTGATTGGCGGGCGACCGCTTCCCATCCTCGGGCCGACGTGGTACCAGCCGGCGCCAATCCTGTTTCGGGCGAGGAATGGCCATGGCAAAGATCATCGACACCGCAACCGGCGCGATCGCGCTGACCTTCGACGACGTGCTCC
>CAZEEC010000331.1:0-1945 GCA_964511105.1 uncultured Mesorhizobium sp. | reverse complement strand
CTAAGCTTCATCCGGCTCGACCAGAAGCCTTGTTCCTTGCGAGCCAACCACGCGCACGCGCGTGCCCGCCGGCAGATCGGGGCCGCTGACCAGCCACAGCGTGTCGCCAAGCCGCACCCGTCCATGGCCATCGCGTAAATCGTCTTCCAGCGTCGCGGCCTGCCCGATCAGTTGCCGCTCGCGCTGGTTGAGGAAGGGCTGGTCGGTTTCTCCCTTGTCAGAGCCGAAGGCGAACCGTCCGACAAGCGCGCTCCCCAAGCTGAGAACCAGGAAAATCAGGACCTGCACGGGCCAGATCCACCAGGCCGCGGCGCCGATCTGGAACGACAGCGCACCGGTCAAAAGCGCAGCAACGCCGATCCACAGCAGATAAACGCCAGGCGCCAAGATTTCGAGCGCGAGCAGCACGACGCCGAGCACGATCCAGTTCCAGGCGCCGAGGCTGGCGAAAAAATCGATCATCGTTCATCCCGCGGATCGTCGAGGGATGTTGCAACGGTGTGGCGGGCCGACGACGGAACGGCAGGCGTCCGCGACGGCCGCCGCAGCGGCGCGCCATCGCCGTCTTGCCCGAAAACCTCCTTGGCGATCTGCCCGATACCGCCCAGCGATCCGATCAGCGAGGAAGCTTCGAGCGGCATCAGCACCACCTTGGAATTGGGCGCCGACCCGATCTTCGCCATCGCTTCGGTATATTTCTGCGCGACGAAATAGTTGACGGCGTGGATGTCGCCAGCGGCGATCGCCTCGGAGACGACTTGCGTGGCGCGGGCTTCGGCCTCGGCCGAGCGTTCCCGCGCCTCGGCGTCCCGGAAGGCCGCTTCCCTGCGTCCCTCAGCTTCGAGAATTTGCGCCTGCTTGCGGCCCTCCGCTTCGAGGATATCGGCGCGGCGGGTGCGCTCGGCCATCATCTGGCGGGCCATCGATTCCACCAGATTGGCGGGTGGATTGATGTCCTTGATCTCGACCCGGGTCATCTTGATGCCCCACGGATGCGCCGCATCGTCGACGATATGCAGGAGACGATCGTTGATGGCGTCGCGGTTGGACAGCAACTCGTCAAGATCCATTGAGCCCATGACGGAGCGGATGTTGGTCATGGTCAGATTGAGGATGGCGTTTTGCAGACCGGAGACCTGATAAGCGGCCTCGGCGGCATTCAGCACCTGATAGAAGGCGACGCCGTCGACCGCGACAATCGCGTTGTCCTTGGTGATGACCTCCTGCGTCGGCACGTCGAGCACCTGCTCCATCATGTTCATGCGCGCGCCGATCCGCTCGACGAAGGGCACGATCAGGTTGAGGCCGGGCGGGAGCGTGCGTGTATAGCGTCCAAAGCGCTCGACGGTGAAATTCTGACCCTGGGGTACCGTCTTCACACCCGCGAAGATGATGAGCAAAACGAGAACCGCAAAGACAAGGATGACGATTTCGAAGCCGGATAAGAACATGACATCTCCTGTGGGACGCGGCGCGCGTTCCTGCTGAACTTAAGGGAAAACGGCGACGCGGCAACTCCATGGGGCAGCGCGATGAAGAAAATGCACCCTCGCTTTGCAACAATGGCTTTACCTGTCCGTGGTATGCCATCGGCTGGCGATCCCCTTGGAACAAGCAATATGGACACACTTGACCGCGCGCGGCAGGTTGTAATGGGCACGGGCTATTGGTTGAAGCCGGTGCGGATCGGGGACCTTCCCCATTTCGCCGCAGCGATGGCGAAGTCCTTGTTGAGGCGCAGCACCGTGCCCCGCGACTGCGACATCCGTTCCCGCCCCGCAGGCTTTGCAGGTATCGCGCGGAATCCCTCCCCCGACGACATCATGGTTGCCGCAAGGCGCGGCTTTTATCCGCATGCCCATATCGGGCCCATGAAATGGTGGTCACCTCCGAGCCGCGGCGTCATGATGCTGGACGACGTCCATCTGTCCAAGCGCTTTCGCCG
>CAZEEC010000330.1:0-1977 GCA_964511105.1 uncultured Mesorhizobium sp. | reverse complement strand
TCATCTTCTTCTCCATGTCCGGCGGCGCAAGTCCGCTCGAGATCTGGCGCTGGCCGAGCGAATTGCGCCTGTCGCGCCTTTTCAACATGGTCGAATAATGGCCGGGCGGGATTTCGACGGCGCCGCACTCGCCGAAGCCATTGAAAAGATCACCGGCGTTGAACTCACTGACCACGACCGGCTGTTGCATGCGCTGACCCACGCAAGCCTTCAGACGGTGACGCGCGGCGATTACGAACGGTTGGAGTTTCTCGGCGACCGCGTATTGGGGCTGGTCGTCGCGCAGATGCTGTTCGAAATGTATCCCGATGCGGCGGAAGGCGAACTTTCCGTGCGGTTCAACGGTCTCGTCAATGCACAGACGCTGGCTGAGCTTGCCGACGAAATCGGATTGACGCCCCTGATCCGCACCGGCGCAGAGCTGGGATCGCTGTCAGGCAAGAAGCGGATCAACACGCGCTCCGATGTGATGGAAGCCCTGATTGCCGCAATCTTTCTGGAAAAGGGATTGCAGGCAGCGCAAAGGTTCATTCTGGACAAATGGGCGAAGCGTGCCAAAGCTGATGCGGCCGACCGTCGGGACGCCAAGACCGCATTGCAGGAATGGGCGCATCAGCACGTCAAGGTTTCACCGATCTACCGCGTGGACATGCGCGAAGGACCGGATCATGATCCTGTTTTCACCGTCAGCGTGCTGATTGAAGGCGTTGCTGAGGGTCAAGGCCAAGGGCGCTCGAAGCGGGAAGCCGAGCAGCTTGCTGCTGCCAGCGTGTTGACGCGTGAGGGCATCTGGAAGGACGACGGACGATGAACGACGAGACATTCGATCCCGAAGGTCCGACGCGATCCGGCTTCGTGGCGCTGATCGGTGCGCCGAACGCCGGTAAGTCGACGCTGCTCAACCAGCTTGTCGGCTCGAAGGTTTCCATCGTAACGCATAAGGTGCAGACGACGCGCGCGATCGTGCGAGGTATCGCCACCCACAAGCGTTCGCAGATCGTGTTCATGGATACGCCCGGTATATTCAAGCCACGCCGGCGTCTCGACGAGGCGATGGTGACGACCGCCTGGGGCGGGGCCAAGGATGCCGACATGATCGCCTTGTTGATCGATGCCGAGCGGGGCATCCGAGGCGACGCTGAAACAATTCTCCGGCGCCTCGAGGACGTCCGCCAGACGAAGATCCTGATCCTGAACAAGATCGACCAAGTGAAACGCGAGGATCTTCTCGCGCTCGCGGCAAAGGCCAACGAGACGGTCGCGTTCGAACGCACCTTCATGGTCTCGGCGCTTAACGGTTCAGGCTGCACGGACCTGCTCGATTATCTCGCCGACACCGTTGAGGAAGGACCCTGGTACTATCCGGAAGATCAGATTTCCGATCTACCGATGCGCCAGCTCGCGGCCGAGATCACGCGCGAGAAGCTGTTCTTGCGCCTTCATCAGGAACTGCCCTATTCGTCCCATGTCGAGACCGAGGGCTGGCAGGAAAAGAAGGACGGCTCCGTCAAGATCGACCAGGTCATCTATGTCGAACGCGACAGCCAGAAGAAGATCGTGCTCGGCAAGAAGGGCGAGACCATCCGCGCCATCGGGCAGGCCGCGCGCGAGGAACTCACCGAAATCCTGGAGCAGAAGGTCCATCTCTTCCTCTTCGTGAAGGTGCGGGAAAACTGGATCAACGATCCGGAACGCTACCGCGAGATGGGTCTTGAGTTTCCGCGCTGACGGCGGACACTGAACCGATGGAGTGGCGCGACGAGGGCATCATTTTGGGCACCCGCCGGCATGGCGAGACGAGCGTCATTCTAGAAGTGATGACGCGCGGCCATGGCAGGCATCTTGGCCTGGTACGCGGTGGGCGCTCGCGCAAGATGCAGCCTGTGCTTCAGGCTGGCAACGGCATCGAGATCGTTTGGCGCGCGCGACTTGACGAGCATCTCGGATTCTTTGCCGTCGAGCCCGTCGATTTGAGAG
>CAZEEC010000329.1:0-1980 GCA_964511105.1 uncultured Mesorhizobium sp. | reverse complement strand
CGGCCGAACTTTATTTCATGCCCGGAACGCTGCGGCTTGGCCATGGCGGCGAGGCTCATGCCTGCTGGTCATTGCCGCCCCGGATCGCGCTCGATCTCGAACTTCACCCGCGCGGCGCCAAGGTCTTCTTCACGCTGACGCTCGCCGACGAGACGGCGACGGTCGACCTCAACTACGTGTCGTTCGAGGACGCATCCGACGATGCGGACGCCAACACCACACGTCTGAAGCGAAGCCTCGAGGATGCGCGGTTGCGCATGCGCGAGCCGCTCCGGAAGGCCGGATGATCAGGCGATGATGCCAGCGCGCAGCGCCTTGGCGACCGCGTGCATGCGGTTGACGGCGTCCATCTTTGCGACCGCCGTCGATATGTACTGATTGGCCGTGTGGATAGAGAGCGAAAGCCGCTCCGCGATCTGCTCGCTGGTCAGGCCATCGGCTGTCAGCCGCAGGCATTCGACGTCGCGCTCGGAGAGGGGATGCAATCGCCCCGGTTCCGGCGCGCGCAAGGCGCAGGCGGCCCGGAACAGCCCGAAGCCGCGCAAATGAGCGCGCATCAATGCGTCTTCGTCCAAGGCAAGTGCCGCCCCGCTCAAGGCGATCAATCCGCGCCGCCCGCAGGGCGCATGGACGGGAAAGACGACGCTGGTCTCATCGGCCACAAGGGCTGGTCCACAATTTCGTTCGTCTCCTGCGAAATGTCCCAGCGAAGCTGAAAAGACCGCCGGTTCGGCGAATGAACTGGACAGGTGCCGCTCGGCCTCCGCGCCGGGCGCGATCAAAGCACGTGAGAGCGCCGACAGGCCTGGAAAGCTCGAATCCAGATATGGCATCAACGACAGCCGTCCGTCGCGACGGGCTGACAGGACGATGGCAAATCGCCTGGCGCCGACCGTTTCAGCAAATTCCCGTCCACGTCCGACCAAATCCAAAAAGGCCTGCGAGGGGTCGCGGTCCGTGGGATCGGCAATGGCTGGTGCGTCGGGAATGTCCTGAAACATGGTCTAGATCATGCCCGCCCGGATCGCCGTGGCGATCGCCATGGCTCGATTGGTGGCCGAGACCTTGTGAATGGCCTTGGCGATATAGGCGTTGATGGTGTTGGCGGAAACGCCGAGAATAAGGGCGACCTCGTCCGTCGTCTTGCCCTCCGCCACCCAGCTCAGACATTCGCGTTCGCGAACCGAAAGCGGTGAGAGCGCCATAGGCCTGGCTTCCAGGCGCTGGGAGATGGCATAGATCGCGCGCATGTGGACAAGCTCGGCCTCCTCGTAGCACAAAGCGGCCGCCTCGCTTGCACAATAGATCGCGATGAAATGAGCCTCTCCAACGGGCAGGCTTTGGCAGATGAGGCCGGCAAAGCCATGGTCACGGGCGGCGGATGCGATATCGGCCGGGATGGCCGACGTCTCGAACGAAACAACGCCGGCGCCGTCGCCCGGGGCAAGCGCCAGGCCCGCCTGTGCCAGGCGATCCAAGCCGTTGCCGCCGATCCCGGCGATCATGTCGAAAGGCCAGTCGCATGCGATCAGTCCAACGCTCTTGCGTTCGGGCCGGTGCTCGAAGAGCAAATAGGCGCTCGCGCCGATGCGGCGGGCATAGCCGCGCATCAGCACGCCAAGTTCGCGTTGGCCGCTGGTGCTGATGCGGTCGGTTCTGAATGTTGAAAATGCTTCCGGCATTGTCTCTAGAACTTTGTCTGGATGATCCCCACACAGGCCGCGCCAGAGCGCACGAACCCGCCGCCGCCATGTCCCCATGGCAGTCGCAAAACGCATAGAACTCTTGACAAAGCGAAGTCGCCCCCGCGGGACCTTGCGCGATCGGGCATCACATGATGTGCGCCGAAAGTGATCGCGAAGCACCACTCGTCCCTGTCAACAGAGGTACGTAAAGGCTTGATTCGCGTCAAGATTCGCCACGCAAAGTTTCGGACGTTCATGGAACGCGAGGGCGCCTGAGTCTTTCATGCAACACATG
>CAZEEC010000328.1:0-1981 GCA_964511105.1 uncultured Mesorhizobium sp. | reverse complement strand
GGATCGGCGTCAGCGGAATGCGCCAGCGCGTGTCGAGCAGGCGCGCCAGGCGCTGAACCTCTGCCACCTCGTCGGCATAGTTCCGTTGCCCGGTTCCGGTCTGCGTCATTTCCGCAGGACGACCCAGATGGCATGGATTATCCCGGGGATATAGCCGAGGATGGTCAGGAGGATATTCAGCCAGAAATGCAGGCCGAATCCGACCTGCAGAAAGACGCCGAGCGGCGGCAGGATGATCGCGGCAAGGATGCGTAGAAGGTCCATTTTCTTTCGCCCTTTCACAGAATGCTCTTGAACGCGCGAGATCGCCGTTGTTTCCGCAAGCCGGTCAGTGCGGGCATCTGTTTCAGGGGTCGCACTTGCAAAGATTGCCCGCTATAGAGGCTGTCGTTTTGGCACAAGCAGGCGCTTTGCGTAGATAAGGATTCATTTTCATGGCCAATGTGGTGGTCGTCGGATCGCAATGGGGCGACGAGGGCAAGGGCAAGATCGTCGACTGGCTTTCGGAGCGCGCTGATGTGATCGTCCGTTTCCAGGGTGGCCACAATGCCGGCCACACCTTGGTTGTCGACGGCACGGTTTACAAGCTTTCGCTGCTGCCGTCAGGCGTGGTGCGCCCCGGCAAGATGTCGGTCATCGGCAATGGCGTCGTCTTCGATCCGCATGCGTTCTTGGCCGAGGTGACCCGGCTCAAGGACCAGGGCGTAGCGATCGGCCCCGATCGGCTGAAGATCGCCGAAAATGCCGCGCTCATTTTGTCGCTTCACCGCGAACTCGATGCCATTCGTGAAGATGCCGCATCGAGTTCCGGGACCAAGATCGGAACGACGCGCCGGGGCATCGGACCTGCCTATGAAGACAAGGTGGGTCGCCGGGCTGTGCGCGTCATGGATCTGGCCGATACGGAAACGCTGGCCGTCAAGGTCGAACGCCTGCTCACGCATCACAATGCGCTTCGCCAGGGCCTGGGGCACGCTCCAATTGCCCATGATGCGATCATGGCCGAACTGACCAGCATCGCCGATCAGATCCTTCCCTTCATGGATCGTGTCTGGAAGGTCCTCGATGACGCACGCCGCGCGGGAAACCGGATCCTGTTCGAGGGCGCGCAAGGTACGTTGCTCGACATCGACCACGGCACCTATCCCTTCGTGACGTCGTCGAACACGGTCGCCGGCCAGGCGGCCACCGGATCGGGCGTCGGGCCGGGCGCGATCGGCTATGTGCTCGGCATCACCAAGGCCTATACGACCCGTGTCGGGGAGGGGCCCTTCCCGAGCGAGCAGGACAATGAAGTAGGCACCTATCTCGGCACGCGCGGCCGCGAATTCGGAACGGTCACCGGCCGCAAGCGCCGCTGCGGCTGGTTCGATGCAGTGCTCGTGCGCCAGGCCGTCGCGGTCAACGGAATCGATGGCATCGCTCTGACCAAGCTCGACGTGTTGGATGGGCTGGAGGAGATCAAGGTTTGCACTGGCTATCGCCTCGATGGCGAGGAGATCGACTACCTGCCAGCCAGTCAAGCGGCGCAGACGCGCGTGGAGCCGATCTACGAGACGCTCGAAGGCTGGAAGGGAACGACCGCCAATGCGCGCTCCTGGAATGATCTTCCGGCACAGGCGGTCAAATATGTGCGCCATATCGAGGAATTGATCGGCGCGCCGGTTGCCCTCTTGTCCACGAGCCCGGAGCGGGACGACACGATACTTGTGACCGATCCCTTTCAAGACTAGTTTTGGGGCCGGCAGATCGTCAGGCGCCCGAACGATGCAACTCGTTCACAGGGCATGCACAGGTGATCGACATCGGCGCTCAGACCTGACATCGACGGTCGGCAGCCAGACAGGGCATGATTTCGCATGGCAGATTTCGTAGCAGTTCTGAAGAAGACGATTGAGGGTCTCAAGGACAACTCGCCTCAGATGCGCGAGAAGGTCTACGAAAAGGCGCGCGCAACGATCGAGGCGAAGCTTGCGGCGCT
>CAZEEC010000327.1:0-1989 GCA_964511105.1 uncultured Mesorhizobium sp. | reverse complement strand
GGCAAATACCTCGTGCGGTCAGGCTCCGTTTATCTTTTCCAGATCAGGATGCCCGAAGACATCGGCGGCTCGCCCGCCCGCATCCTACGGATCGGGCTTGGCGCGCTGACGGTACGACAGGCGCGGGCGCGGGCCGAACTGCTGGCAGCTCTCGCCCGCGAGCGGTTCGAGCAAATGAGGATGGCACGCATGAACGATGACGCAGCGAACGCTGTCGACCCCGGCGAACCGATATTCAGCGCAGACACGCCGCAGATCGCGATGGCCGAGGTAAAAGGCTATCTCAAGGCGATGCAAACGGTCCTGTCGCAACCGTCGCCGCCGACCCCGCCGCATCAGGAGTCTGCCTTTGCAGGTTTCCGGGGGCTTGTCGCGCTCAACCGCGAACTGGCCAAAGGCGTCGACGCCAATCCTCTCATAACCGACAATGCAGAGATTCTCAAAGATCAGTCGATCAACCGCATCAGCGAGACCATCGAGATTCTCGCCGGCTCCAGACCTTTTGTTGCCCGGCACGAGCGGGAGGCGGCAACAATGGTTGGCTCGGGGCCGGATAATACGCTGGCAAGAGATGGTACCTACACACGCGTCCCGGATCACGAAACCGCCAAAACTGCAACGCATCAGGCGCGGGAGGAACCGAACCTGGCTGCGGGGCCGACTGCCTCGTCCCTCTCATCTTCTTCCGTCCTGACAAAGGGAGACGCGGCACCTGCATCAGTGGCTGTCTCGCACACCCAAGCCGTCGAGCCCATTGCCGAATCCGACGAGGCGCCTTCAGCCATCGCGCCGGCAGCGGCCTTACCGTCATCGATCGCTTTTCCCGTTCCGGCATCATCGATCCCTATGGGTCCGGGCTCGGCCGGCAGGATCTACCGCGACAGGGACGGCAAGATCATCCCGGCGCATCGCCTCGACCGTCGTACAGTCGAACGGAAGGCCTCGAACCTGCCCCGGCTGAGCGAAATTGCGGAAGAATATTTCGATGCACGAGCGGTCAAGGTGGGCAAGGGCAACAAGGACCTGCAGACGGCGCGCAACCGGCTGAATATCTTCGTGAGCCTTATCGGTGACCATCCGGTCGACACCTATTCGGGAGCGGACCTTCAGGCCTATATCGCGCTGATGACACACTGGCCAGCGCTCGCCCGCCACCGGCCACCCCACATGACCCCGTGGGAAATCCTGGCATCCAATGCAGACCTGACATTCAAGCCTTTGAAGCGCTCCGCACTGGAGGATGGTTACGTCTCGATCGCGAAGACCGTCATCGGGGCAAGGACGACCGAATACGCATATGCCAACCCACTGACCGGCATCAAGCTGCGCTATCCGGACACCGCCGCTCCTGCCCAGTCAGCCGAGCCGCTCAGCTCGCAGCAGTTGAGCGACGTTTTCCGCGCCGGCATCGGCCGCGGGCTGCTCGATGAAGCGATGCTGCCGCTATTGGGCAACCTGACCGGTCGTCGCCTCGGGCTTCTGGTGCATCTGACGGGTAGCGACATTCGCCAAAAATATCCCGGCGTCTGGGTTGCTCAGACGTCCGGCATCGTGCTGACCGATGGAGGTATCTGGAAACGCGTGCCGATCAAGACCGACCAAAGCACGACGTTCTTCGTGTTGCACGACCTCTTGCGCCAAATCGGTTTCATCGACTGGGCGCAGGCCCAAGGTGACTCGTTCCTGTTCCCGACGCTGACGAGCCTCAAGGAGCCAAGCAAGCAGGCCAGCACCTATATGCAACGGCTCTTTCGCAAGGCTGGCATCCCAGGCAACCGCCGGGAAGTATTTCATTCATTACGCGGCGGGCACATCGAGATGATGCGCGACAACAAAGTCGATGCGCGCGATCGCAGGCTCCAGGCCGGCCACAAGGTGGAGGAAGAACACGACCTCTACGGCTTTAAATCGATCAGCGAAAAACGTGCCCGGGAAATCGCGCATACGAATCTGGTAGAGGAGGTCGACTACTCGATGTTCTACGGACTG
>CAZEEC010000326.1:0-1995 GCA_964511105.1 uncultured Mesorhizobium sp. | reverse complement strand
ACCACATCGTCGCCCGGCAATCGTCGATCGTCGGCTCGATCGGCGTGCTCTTCCAGTATCCCGACGTCACGCAGCTGATGGAGAATATCGGCGTCAGGGTCGACGGCGTGAAATCCTCGCCCCTCAAGGCCGAGCCGTCGCCCTTCACGCCGACCACGGAAGAAGAGCGGGCGATGATCCGCTCGCTGGTGATGGACAGCTATGACTGGTTCGTCGGGCTCGTCGAGGACCGCCGCCCGCTCGATCGCCAGCAGGTCCTGGCGCTGGCCGACGGATCGATCTTCACCGGCAGGCAGGCGCTGGACCATCAACTGGTCGACACGCTGGGCGGCGAGGACGAGGCCGTCGCCTGGCTCGGCACGCGCGGCGTCGATGCGGAACTGACGGTGGTGGAATGGAAGCCGCGTAGCCAGACCCGGTGGTGGGGCGTGGGCGGCCAGGCATCGATCGCGAGCCTACTGGGTCTCGATCGGCTGGCCGGCGAGTTGATCGCCAAGGCGGGTCTGGAGCCGCTATTTCTTGACGGGCTCGTCTCGGTCTGGCAACCTTTGCCCGCATCCGGCGACTAAAAGACGAATAAAATCATCCAGCTAGGGGACTGGACCAGGGGGTGGAGACCCGCTATTCGCGAGTTGATCCGGGCTCGACACCAATCGAGGCCCGGCTTGTGAATTGCCTGGGGCGCCTGGTCGATCGACAGCGGCAAAAAGAGGAGAGGCTGGGACGATGATCAAATCCGAACTGGTGCAGACGATTGCCAACCGCAATCCGCATCTTTTCCTTCGCGACGTCGAGAATATCGTCAATGCGATTTTCGACGAGATCACCGACGCGCTGGCGGAGGGCAACCGCGTCGAGTTGCGCGGCTTCGGCGCGTTTTCCGTCAAGAACCGGCCGGCCCGCATCGGGCGGAACCCGCGCACCGGCGAAGCCGTTGAGGTGGAGGAAAAATGGGTGCCCTTCTTCAAGACCGGCAAGGAACTGCGTGAGAGGCTGAACGCCGAGGCATCGTCCTGAATCCAAACGGAGTCCGCATGCGCAAATTCGTCGGCCTTGTCATCTATATCCCGATCGCTGTTCTGATCATCGCGCTGGCGGTGGCCAATCGCCAGGCGGTGACGTTTTCGCTCGATCCGTTCAATCCCGACAATCCCGCGCTGAGCTTTGGGGTGCCGCTTTTCCTGCTCCTGTTCCTGACGCTGATCCTCGGCATGTTCCTGGGCTCGATCGCGACCTGGCTGCGCCAGGCGCCTTACCGCAAGATGGCGCGCCAGCACCGGGCCACCCAGCCCGAAGCGGCCGATGCCACAGGCCGGATCGTCGCGCGCCCGCGCGCGTGATGGAAATCAGCGCGCAAGAAGACAAATGATGAGATGAAAGACCCTCATGCCAAGCGGATGAAGGATGAGGACTACCGGAAGGAATACGAGGCTCTGGAAGCGGGGTTCGCCGTCGCCCAGGCCAACCTGTCCCGATCGAGATGAAGCGTTTCAAGCCACAGAAGCGCAAAGGCAGCAGTCAGCAGTATGCCGCCCTGATCGTGGGATCAGAGACGGCACAACCGGCAGATATGTGCTTTCCGGCATGGATCAGCCGAAGGGGAAGCGTCGCCCTCCTTGGTTGATCATCGTGTAGGTCGAGCCATCGGTCGTGACGATGCGATCGCAACGCGACCGCCCGTTATCGAACGCGACGCAGACCTGGCCATCGCTGATCGTGTATCGTCCAGGATCTCGACCCTGATAGCGATAGCTCCCATCGGCATTATACGTCATGCCGCCGGACAGCGTCCGCCCGACCGCAACCGCACGGATTTCTTCCGCCGTCGCAGCCCGTTCGTCCGCGGAAGCGGAGGTCGCGCTTTGACAGCCGGACAGCGCCAGCGCAACTCCGGCGGAGGCAATGGCGGCAACAAGATAACGCGCCCGTTGTTTGGGGACGCCAACGATCACTGCAGACATAAGCAGTCTCCCTTCTGCTGTTTAACAGGAAATA
>CAZEEC010000325.1:0-2010 GCA_964511105.1 uncultured Mesorhizobium sp. | reverse complement strand
GCAGATCGCGCCTGTTGCGCAGCATGGCGATCGCGTTGAGATTGACCGAAAGCTTCGTGACCATCGCAGACTCCCCTCATCCGCTTCTTGTAGCCACCCATGATCGGAACGAACAGGCCTTGTTGCGTGTTCAATGCTTCAGCAGCCTGGTTCAGCTTTGGAGCGCGAATGCATTCCCTCGATCCCATCCCTCCGGTGCGTCGCATCGAGACCGACCGTGATGATGTCTTTGCGATCGAAATTTCCGGATTTGTGACGGGCGCCGACGTCGAAAACCTGTATGGGCTGATGGAAGGTGCCTACGCGCTCCATGACAAGCTCGACCTGCTTGTGCGCATCCGCAGCTATGAGGGCGTAGCGTGGGACGAGGTCTCGGCCGACACGACGCGACAGGGCCGCCGCCACGCGCTTCAACATGTCGAGCGCTGCGCGGCTGTCGGCGAACCCGACTGGACCGGCAGCGCCGCGGGCTTCTTCGAAACGCTCCCCGTCGAGCTCAGGCACTTCTCATTGGAAAACGAGGACGACGCCTGGGCTTGGATCGGCGCCCGGGAAATTCATCAAAAGGTATGATCGCCGGGCGAATCTGACGGCTTAGCCGCGAACGATCGTCAGGCTCTCCGCGGCCCGGGTGATCGCGGTGTAGAGCCAGCGCTGGCGCGTGTCCTTAAAGGCGAAGCTTTCATCGAACAGCACCACCTTGTCCCATTGCGAGCCCTGTGCCTTGTGGACGGTCAGCGCATAGCCGTAATCGAAATCGTCGTACCGTTTCTTCTGCTGCCAAGGGAGGTCGGCGTCGGGATCGTCGAACGCTGCCTTCAGGAGATTGATCTTGGCGACGCCGCGGTCGGGATCGTCCTCTTCGGGCGCGACGAGCAGATTGATGCCCGGCTTCACCGTTTCGCGCGACGAGGTCATGACTTTCCACAGCGAGCCGTTGAGCAGGCCCTTGGCCGGGTCGTTGCGCAGGCAAACCAGCTTGTCGCCGGCTTGCGGATAGGCTGCTTCGAAACCTTTGAGTTGCCGCAGGCGCTGATTGTAGCGCCGCCGCGTGCGGTTAATGCCGACCAGCACCTGATCCGCGTCGAGCACCAGATCCTGATCGACCTGATCCCGTCCGATGACCTGTGCCCGCCCATAGTCGCCGATCATGAACTCCCTGCCCTCGCGCACATCCATGGCAAGCTGGATGATCGGATTGTCGCGCGCCTGGCGATGGATCTCGGTCAAAAGGTAGTCGGGCTCATGCTCGGTGAAGAAGCCGCCACCTGAAATCGGCGGAAGCTGCGCCGGATCGCCTAGCACCAATACCGGCGTGCCAAACGACAAGAGATCACGCCCGATCGCCTCATCGACCATGGAGCACTCATCGATCACGACGAGCTTGGCCTTCGCGATCGGACTCTGGCGATTGAGCGAGAAGGTGGGCGACATCGACGACCGGCCGGTTGTTTCGTCGGATATTTCCTCCTCGCCGCGCGGACGGTAGATCAGGGAATGGATCGTGCGGGCGTTGAGCGCGCCTTTTGAACGCAACACCTGGGCCGCTTTTCCCGTAAAGGCTGCGAACTGGACCTGGCCGTCGACATCTTCGGCAAAATGCCGCGCCAGCGTCGTCTTGCCCGTCCCCGCATAGCCGAAGAGCCTGAAGACTTGCGAGCGCCCGTCCTTCAGCCATCTGGCGACGGCTTTCAGCGCCTCATCCTGCTGGGGAGAAAACTTCATGGCGCTGTTTGGCAGGATTCTGACGCGCGACGCAAGGCCATCACATCACCATCGGAATGACCGATGCCGCCAGCATCACCCCCATTGCGATGTTGAACCATTTCAGCCTGACCGGATCAGCAAGAAAGCCGCGCAATGCCGTTCCGAAACCCGCCCAGGTGGAGACGCTCGGGAAATTGACGAGCGCGAACGCGGTCGCCACGAGTAGAACCGAAAGAAAAGGCGCGCTCGGGCTGGTGTAGATCGCCATCGCGGTCACCGCCATGATCCACGCCTTCGGATTGA
>CAZEEC010000324.1:0-2012 GCA_964511105.1 uncultured Mesorhizobium sp. | reverse complement strand
AAGCGGCACCACTTCCCTCAGTCTTCAGCCACCAGTCTATTGCTCCGTCGCGCCTGACAGGGCTAATTCAATTCCTGCTCGCGAACACCGTGACACTATCCGTGTAGCGAGGCGCTCAGTCTGGTGTACAGGAAACCTCAAGCCCGAACTCAGCCGACCAGCCTCCTTGGCCCGACTGCATTTCGACGCTGGCCGCACGGGCACCAGCCTCCTGGAACGAACGCATACGAGCGAACGCAATTTTGCAAGTAGCTTTTCATCAAGTTCTCCTGCTTGATGACCTTCCCTTTTAGCCGGCGCCATCTAAGGCGCGTTCGCGGTCAATCGGGCAGGCATTGAACGGCATCAACACGGAGAATCCATGATGGCAAGCGCGGTGGATGTGAACGAGGCTCCGATACAGCAACCAGGTCGGCGGGCGGGTGGACGCGAGGCGAGGCGGGCGATGCGGGCGGCGCCTCTGGCCAACGACATCCGCCCGGTGCGCGCCGGATTGGAAGGCGGCAGGTACCGGCCGCTCAACGAGTCGGATCTGGCGCAGGTGCACGAAGCCGTTCTGACCGTTCTCGAAACGGTGGGCTTTGCCGATGCCATACCGTCCTGCATTGAGGCGCTGACACGGGCTGGCGCGCATCACAGTACGGATGGCCGCATCCGATTCCCGCGTCGCCTGGTCCTCGACACGATCAGCAGGGCGGCGCGCGATTTCACTTTGCATGGGCAGAACCCGCGCCACGACATGCACATCAGCGGCCAGCGTGTGCATTATGGCACTGCCGGGGCCGCAGTCCATCTCGTGGATGTCGAGAGGCGGGAATATCGCGAATCCCTCCTCCAGGACATCTATGACGCCGCGCGCATCGTGGAGGGGCTCGACAACATCCACTTTTTCCAGCGACCAATGGTGCCACGCGACATTCCCGATCCATTCGCGATGGATTTCAACACGCTTTATGCCTGCGTTCTAGGAACATCCAAGCATGTCGGCACGTCGTTCACCGTGCGCGAGAATGTCGGCCCGGCACTGGAGATGTTGTATGACATTGCCGGCGGCGAGGCGAATTTTCGCGCACGCCCCTTCGTCTCCAACTCGAATTGCTTCGTGGTTCCGCCCATGAAATTCGCCGAGGATGCGTGCGGTGTTCTCGAGGAATGCGTGAAGGGTGGAATCCCTATCCTCCTCTTGTCGGCTGGCCAGGCCGGAGCGACTGCGCCTGCAGCGATCGCCGGTGCAGTGGTTCAGGCGGTCGCCGAAGTCCTGGCAGGGCTCGTCTACGTCAACGCGCTGAAGCCGGGCCACCCCGCGATCTTCGGCACATGGCCATTCATTTCCGACCTAAGGACAGGGGCTATGTCCGGCGGCTCGGCCGAACAGGCCGTGCTTACCGCCGCCTGCGCACAGATGGCACAGTACTACAACCTGCCAGGCGGGTCGGCAGCCGGCATGTCGGATTCCAAGCTTCCGGATATCCAGGCAGGTTATGAAAAGGGCATCACCAACGTTATGGCGGGATTATCCGGCCTCAACCTCATCTATGAATCCGCCGGGATGCACGCCTCGTTGCTGGGATTCTGCCTGGAAAGCCTGATCATCGACAACGACATGCTGGGCCATTGTCAGCGCTGCGTCCGAGGCATTGAGGTCAGCGACGACGCCTTGTCCGTATCCGTTATCGCCGATGTCTGCATGAACGGACCGGGACACTATCTCGGCAATGCGCAGACGCTGAAACTCATGCAGACCGAGTATTTTTATCCCGCCATTGGCGATCGCTTCTCGCCCAAGGAGTGGAACGAGAAGGGCCGGCCTGATATCCTATCGCGCGCAATATCAGAGAAGAAGCGCATTCTGGCGACGTTCTTTCCCCACCATGTGCCCGAGTCCCTTGATGAAGGATTGCGGGCGAAATTTGGCGATCTCATCGCTCTTCCTCGAAACAGTATGAGAGCACGAAGCAGCACCTGACGTCATGACGGCCCTGTTGGAGTCAAAAACGGCGGCCCGTAGGCCG
>CAZEEC010000323.1:0-2024 GCA_964511105.1 uncultured Mesorhizobium sp. | reverse complement strand
CATGGGTCTTGTTGCCGGCCATGGCAGCCTCCTCTGGCTATTTGTTCGTTCGTCCTGTTTGCCGGGGATCGATGGCGCCGGATGAAGTGGTGTCATTGCCGACATCGCCTTCGAACGTGTTGTCGCCGTCCAGTTCGTCGCCGCCTTTCGCCGTGCCGGCCGAAGTACCGATCCCGGGATTGCGCTTGAGGTCGGCGTCGGTGGGAACTTCCTGTTTCGGGTGCTTGGTGCTGCTCATTCGTACCTCCTGCTTTTGGAGTCGAACAGCGAGCGCACCCGCAAAGTTCCACAGGGAGCCAGCCCAGACGCGATATCCGGGTTAGCGCGGCGGATTGTACAAGGCTGAGGTATGATGGTGGGTGATGTAGGGATCGAACCTACGACCCGCTGATTAAGAGTCAGCTGCTCTACCAACTGAGCTAATCACCCGGTTCGGACCGGCAAGCCATGCCCGAAGAAGCCGCGTCTATAACGGCTGGAGGTTTAGCTGTCCAGAGTTCTCGCTAAAAGTTTTCCGGGTCGAGAGCAACGCCGATCAACGGGCTCCGCCCCACGGGATGGGTGCGGTGGCCACAAGCTTGGCTAAAGCCGTCTTCGTTATGAACGCTAAGACCGCAAGGAGAAGTGCCCCGTGTCGAGGATCTTGCCCATAATCGCCGCCGTCTTCGGCCTCGCCGCTCCGGCGATGTCCGCCGACATCCATCAAGGACCGGTTCATCCCGGCTGGGGGCTCGGGAAGGAACGGACGTCCGTGACGGTCATCGATAGGCTGGGCAGCCCGCCTCTACCTTACGGCGCCTTCAAATATCCGTTGGACGACGCGAGCTATTTCAACCCACCACATCCGGCAGCCGAAGCCGCTTCGGGAAACTCACCCTTGCATGCCGCATGGTGCAGCGGCCGCTATTCATCCTACAGGTCAGCCGACAACACGTTCCTGCCGCCGCGCGGCCAAAGGCGAATCTGCGTTTCGCCCTACAGATGATCGACTATTGACTTATCTTCGCTAACGGAGGCTTGGCCATCATGAACCAGCAGGCAGCGAAACCGTGTCCGAAGACAATCATCGTCAGGAGCATCGTCAACGCGTTCTGAAGGGCGCGACGATCATCACCGACATCAACACGTCGGAAATCGCTTGCACGATCCGTAACATGCATGCCAGCGGCGCCGAGCTTCGCGTTCCCATCGAAGCCATGTTGCCGGATGAATTTCTCCTCTACATCCCCACCGACGGCAAAGGGTTCCGCGCGGTCGTCCGCTGGCGGAAGAATGACCGGGTTGGTGTCGAGTTCCTGCGCGAGGAGCCCAAGCCGCACTGGCATTATGGCTGAATGAAGCGGACGCCGATCTCCTGCCCTTTGCGCCAACAGACTTCGACTGGCCGAAAAGCGATCCAGTCTGAAACGCGCATGTCGAACCGCAACGGCACCGCCAATGCATCGCCGAATGTGAGGCGCGCGCCGTTTTCCGACAGGCTTTTGACGACGCATTCACGGCTCCCATAGCCGCCATCGAAGCGCAGAACGGCGCCTTTGAAGACGCGTCGGCGCCCTTCGTCACGCCTGTCCTGAAATACGGTGTCGTCCAGAGAGACTGAGCGTTCGGTTATCTGTGTCATCATGGCACGATCTCCATCTTCATGATGGTCGCCGTGCAAGATGAGTGCCAGGACAGAAGGGCGGCAGTGAAGCCACCCTTCCGGAAAATGCGACCCGAGCAGATTCAGTTCTTCGCTCGATCGACCAGCTTGTTCTTGGCGATCCACGGCATCATGCCACGCAACTTCTCGCCGACTTCCTCGATCTGATGCGCATCGTTCCGGCGGCGGATGCCCTTGAAGCGGGCCATGCCCGAGCGGTACTCCTGCATCCATTCGGAGGTGAACTTGCCGGTCTGGATGTCATTCAGGACGCGCTTCATCTCCTTCTTGGTGTCCTCGGTGATGATCCGCGGACCGGAGACATATTCGCCCCACTCGGCCGTGTTCGAGATCGAGTAGTTCATGTTGGCGATGCCGCCTT
>CAZEEC010000322.1:0-2034 GCA_964511105.1 uncultured Mesorhizobium sp. | reverse complement strand
AGACCTACGGCAATTATCCAGGCGCCGCTGCGATCCTGAAATGCGTTTACGAGGGCTTGCTGGTACCGTTCGATACCGCGTTGAAGATCGAGCAGCGCTATTTCACCCAGATCATGCGGTCGACCGAAGCACGCATGATGATCCGCTCGCTGTTCGTATCGTTGCAGGAGTTGAACAAGGGCGCGCGCCGTCCGCAAGGCGTTCCAGCTTCGAAGTTCACGAAGATCGGCGTACTTGGCGCGGGCTTCATGGGTGCTGGCATCGCCTACGTGACCGCCAAGGCGGGCATTCCCGTCGTGCTTGTCGACCGCGACACGCAATCGGCGGAGAAAGGCAAGGCTCATTCAGCCGGCCTGATGGACGGTGCGATCAAGAAGGGCCGCGCGACGGAAGGTGACAAGGAAAAGCTCCTGTCGCTCATCAGCGCGACCGATGACTACGCTCAACTGCAAGGCTGCGACTTGATCATCGAGGCCGTGTTCGAGGATTCCGAAATCAAGAAGAGCGTGACGGAAAAGACCGAGGCGGTGATTGCGGAAGATGCGATCTTCGCTTCCAACACCTCGACCATCCCGATCACCTCGCTTGCGAAAAACTCGAAGCGTCCGGCGAACTTCATCGGCATTCACTTCTTTTCGCCCGTCGACAAGATGATGCTTGTCGAGATCATCCTGGGCGAGAACACGGAGGACAAGGCGCTCGCCACCGCGATCGACTATGTCCGCGCGATCAAGAAGACGCCGATCGTCGTCAACGACACGCGCGGCTTCTACGTCAACCGCTGTGTGCTGCGCTACATGTCGGAAGCCTTCAAGATGCTGATCGAGGGCATTCCGCCGGCAATGATCGAGAATGCTGCCAGGATGGCCGGCATGCCGGTCGGTCCGCTGGCGCTTACCGATGAGACGGCCATCGATCTTGCCCAGAAGATCATGAAGCAGACCATCCGGGACCTCGGCGAAGCAGCGGTCGATCCAAAGCAGTTCGAACTGATCAACACGATGGTCGACACACATGGTCGACACGGTCGCAAGAACGGCAAGGGCTTCTACGATTATCCCGTGAAGCCGGCCAAGAAGCATTTGTGGCCGGGCCTCAAGGACCTTTATCCGCAGCGAGACGCCGACATGATCGACGTCGAGGAGTTGAAGCAGCGCTTCCTCGTCGTCATCGCGCTCGAAGCAGCCCGCGTGATGGAGGAAGGCATCGTCGTCGATCCGCGCGAGGCCGATGTGGGTTCGATACTCGCCTTCGGTTTCGCCCCCTATACCGGCGGTGCCTTGTCCTACATCGATGGCATGGGGGTGAAGGATTTCGTCGCGCTTGCCGAAAAACTTGGGGCCGAGCACGGCAATGAGTTCGACGTGCCGCATCTCCTGAAGGATATGGCGGCGAAGGGCGAGAGTTTTTATCAGCGCTTCGATCCTTACGGGACGAAGCAGGCGGCCTGAACTCGCTATCTGGCGATAAACCGGTCGGGCGGTTCATCTGCCCGACCGTTCTTCTGAGGGTGGTTTCGATGTATGTCTGGGGACGCCTTGCGCGCATGGCAGCAACGACCAAATCGCGCGGGCTCTTTCGCCCGGGCGATGAGAGCCGATTGAATTTCCGTTGCCTGCCCTCGGACATCGACCGTAACATGCATCTGAACAACGCCCGCTACATGATGCTGGCCGACGTCGGACGTATCGATATTTTCCTGCGTCTCGGCTTCCTGAAGCTTGCGAAACAGAAGGGCTGGGGCCCGATGATGGGCGGGCTGCAGTCCGTCTATGTTCGCGAGATCAAGCTGTGGGCGAAGTTCGAGGTTGTGACGACGATCGAGACATGGATCGATCGTCACTTGATCGGTCGGCACCGCTTTCTCCACGAGGACGGACAAACGGCTGCCGTCATCATGACGACGGCGGGGGTCTACGACCGCAGGAACCGCCGCTTCGTGCCGATAGATGAACTGATTGCCGCTCTCGGAATCGATGCCAAGCCGCGCCCGCTTCTGCCGCAGGAGGAAGCCTTCCTCGCCGCGCACCAAGG
>CAZEEC010000321.1:0-2034 GCA_964511105.1 uncultured Mesorhizobium sp. | reverse complement strand
TCCGGTTTAACCATATTTGGTGGTTTGGATCGCGCCTCCTCCCCCTGCCGTGTTAGGCGGAGAAAATGGGCCACGACCACGTTTTCCGCTGGAAGTTCGATCGTCCGCCATCGCTGGAACAGTTCCAGACGATGTTCCCTGACGACTGGTCGTGCGCGGCATACCTCGCCAAGAAGCGCTGGCCTGACGGCTTCGTCTGTCCGCACTGCGGCGGCCGAAAGGGGTGGAAGCTGAGAAGCAAGCCCTGGGTGTGGGAATGCGGCGATGAGATCGCCGATGAGGATGGTGTGGTGGCACCCTGCCGCAAGCAGACCTCCGTCATCGCGCATACGATCATGCATCGGACGCATCTTCCACTGCGGACTTGGTTCCTGGCGGCCCATCTGGTTGCGACCCACTCGAACGGAATCTCGGCGCTGCAGATCCAGGGCAAGCTCGGCATCGGCTCATACAAGACGGCCTGGCTGCTGCTCCACAAGCTGCGCAGGGCCATGGTCGATCCCGACCGCGAGCCTCTGGGCGGGCAGGACGATGTCGTCCAGATCGACGAGAGCGAAATGCCGTTCCGCCGCAGGTCCGACCCGTTGGGTGACGGCCGCGGCAGGAGCAAGGTCGGAAAGATCATTATCGGCGGTGCAGTCGAATGCCTCGAGAACGGCAGAATGGGCCGGATTCGGCTCGAGGAGATCAGGGGCTACGGCCGCGAAGACCTGCACCCCTTCGTGCTGCGTAACACCTACGAGGGGTCGGTCATTATGACCGACGGCAATGCGGCCTACAGGCATTTGCCGAACCGTCTCCACGACGAGAACGTGCTGCCGAAATACGTTCAGGCCCACCACATCCTGAAGCACATCCACCGCGTGTTCTCGAACCTGAAGCGCTGGGCTATGGGAGTCTATCACGGGCTGCGGCGGGAGCATGCCAACATCTATCTCCAGGAGTTCGTCTTCCGTTGGAATCGCCGTCGTCATTACCGCTCGGCCTTCGACCGTCTGCTCGGCATCGGCATGGAGATCGGCGTGAGGAGCTACTGGGACATTACTGGCAAGAAGCCCGTGTTCCGGAAGCTCAAGGAGTGGGTGCGCGACAAAGGGCCCGAGGATCGGGAATGTGCCTACCAAGAGGCTCGCGATAGCGGGGTCGACCACGAATACGCCAAGCGGCTGCTCGATCCGAACTACCCACCAGAACCCGAGGTCTACATCAAGCGCAAACCGCGGCGGCCTGTGTTAGCGAAGCGGCAGACGGCGTTCGTCTTTGACACATACTGATGCACCGCACTATCTCTTTGGGCCGGACGAGACATCAACCTCGGTATCGACATCATCGAGAAGTTCCGAAGCCACCCGGTGTTTTGGTTCCATTCGGTCATGTAGCACGCGCAGAACTATGATAACGGACCCTCGTCCGTCCTCCGGCGGAAGGTAGTAGACGCTGTGAGATGCCGAACCTCTGCGCCGTGCGACAGTGTCTAGTCGAAGCGCGCGAACGCCGGGTCCGATGTCCTCCCGCTTCGATGTACCCAGTCCTTGAGGATCCGTGCCGACTCGTTGGAGAGCTTGGTCGATCAGGTCCGAATAGGCCTGCAACTGGTGCGGTCCGAAAAGCTCCAAGGTGTCCTGGAGAATGCGCTCGATGTCATGGTCGGCTGCTTCGGTTAACCGAAAGCTCAATGCCCAGCCGCCTTCCGCATCACGCTCTCCGAGATTTCCGCGACCGTTCGGTTGGAGAAGCGCTCTGCGCGTGCCTGTTCAAGACCGATGCCGACCTCGCGCCGCAGAATCACGGCCTTCTCATGCTCTACGGCGCGCTCGTCACGCAGGAGGCGAAGAGCCTCGCGCACCACTTCGCTGGAGGAGCTGTAGCCCCCGCTCTCAACCATCTCCTCGACGAATTCCACCATCGGGCTGGGCAAGCTTACGTTCATTGTCGCCATCACGGACCTCCAACAGTTCAAACATAGAGGATTGGCAAAAATTGTCAATCGCCAAGCCTGGCACTCGGCATGAGCGGGATTGTAACAACGAAGAG
>CAZEEC010000320.1:0-2041 GCA_964511105.1 uncultured Mesorhizobium sp. | reverse complement strand
TGATGGCGCCGAAAAGCCCGAAGCCGATGGCCCCGCCCCAGAAGGTCGAACTTGCCTGAAAGCCGTCGTCACCGAAGCCGCCAACACCGTACCCGATACCAGCGCCGGTACCGGTCACGAGGATATAACCGACCGCAATGCCGAAATAAACCACCATGCGTAGCACGATGAAAGGCATCGTTCGCGCCATCAGACCCAACGCTCCGGCAGCGTTAAAATCCCACATCCGTTCCTCCACCATCTAAAAGGATTCGCAAGGACTAGCGGGCGGAAAGCCCAGGCGCCCCGTTCGTTTGAAGGGGGACTCCGCAAGAAAACACGATAACATGCCTTATAGCGCTTTCGTCGGGCCACCGACGGGGGATGCAGGGAGAAAAAACGGAGGGGATCGACATGTGGACAGTTCAGGTCGGCCTGGCTCTGATCGCTGCGGCACTGCCGACAATCGCGCCTGCCATTGCCGGCACCGTAGACACTTTACCTTCACCGGGCGATGAACTCGTTCTTGAAGTGCATGGCGCGATCTTGAACGCGAATAGAGAGGACGCGGCTTTATTCGACATGGATATGTTGAAAGCGCTGCCGGCGGTGCAGTTGGAGACCACCACGGCCGTTACCGATGGCGTGCGCCGTTTTGAGGGGTTTCTGATGCGTGACCTGCTCAGGCAAGTCCAGGCGACAGGCTCAACCATAACCGCCAGTGCCCTCAACGATTATGTCATCGAATTCTCAGCCGACGAGTTCGACCGCTACGATGTTCTCGTCGCTTATGAGATGGACGGCGAACCACTCTTGCCGAGCGACAAGGGGCCATTGTGGATCGTTTATCCGCGCGATCAGCATTTGGAGCTTCAGGACATCCGTTACGATTACCGTTGGGTGTGGCAGTTGCGACGGCTCGACATCAAATGAGCCAGTCGACGCGAGGATTGGTTGGCGTTGTCCTGCCGATACTGATGATTGTGATATTTGCTGTCCTGTTGGCCTTCTCCTTGATGCGTCTTGCCGGCATCGAACGGGATATGCGCATTGAAGCAACTCAGAATATGCTGTGGGTGATCTCGCGGGCGCATGTGGCGAGCCTGCAACTGGGAGAGGCTGTCGTAAAACGCGCTGTGGACGAATCCGACCGTTCCACGCTCGATCTGCGCTACAATGTTTTTCAAAGCAGGCTGGCCTTGCTCGATGACGGGCCGCAGCGCCGCCGGATGGAGCAACTCGGCTTTGCTTCCGCATTGGATGACGTTCGCCGCAGCCTTCCCGAACTCGGTGCGCTGTTAGCAGACCTTGAGCTACATGATGTGCAACGGGTGCAGGGGCTGCTCGAGCCCTACAACGCAATGCTCGGTCAGGCCGCCAACAAGGCCATGATGGCTGAGTGGGATGATCTGGGTGATAAGCTCGATACGTCGCGCGACCAACTCAGGCAGATTATCATCTCGCTAACCGGAATATCGCTCGCCGGAGCCGCCCTATCCATCCATTTCTTGCTGGCGATCCGCGATGCGCGCCAGCGCGCGCGCCTCCTGAACAAGGAAAAGGCGCTTTCTCAGCTGCTCATCGGCTCCAGCGGCGAAGGCATCGTAGCCCTGGATCTTAACCGTCGGTGCACGGTGTGGAACCAGGCAGCGGAGCGGCTGTTTGGCCTTGCCGCCACCAGATCCATCGGCAAGACGATCGACAATCTGTCGGATCTGTTCCAGATCGACCGGATCGAACAGGCCATTGACGATGCGCTTGCGGGCCAGGCGACAGCCTTGCTGGATCAGCCTTTCTTCCCAGCCGAACAGGATCAGCCTCTTTATATCGACCTGCGTTGCTTCTCGCTGCGTGACGGAGAACGCATAATCGGCGCCATCCTGCTGCTTTCCGATGTGACTGAGAGACAGGCTGCTCAGCGGGAGATCGCGGCCCATCGCGATCACCTGGAGCAATTGGTTCAAGCCAGAACGCAGGAACTCGACGCAGCGCTCCAACGCGAGCGGGCGACGGCGGATCTCTACCGCAATTTCGGGACAATGATCTCGCACCAGTTTCGCAC
>CAZEEC010000319.1:0-2044 GCA_964511105.1 uncultured Mesorhizobium sp. | reverse complement strand
AATATGGGCGGCAAGTCGACCTTTCTGCGCCAGAACGCGTTGATCGCGATCCTCGCGCAGATGGGCTCGTTCGTGCCGGCGCGGCAGGCGCGTATCGGCGTCGTCGACCGGCTGTTTTCCCGCGTGGGGGCTTCGGACGATCTGGCCCGCGGCCGCTCGACCTTCATGGTCGAGATGGTCGAGACGGCGGCGATCCTCAACCAGGCCGGCGAGCGGGCGCTGGTCATACTGGACGAGATCGGCCGCGGCACCTCGACCTTCGACGGCCTGTCGATCGCCTGGGCGGCGGTCGAGTATCTGCATGAGAAGAATAGCTGCCGGGCGATCTTCGCCACCCATTTCCACGAGATGACGGCGCTCAGCGAAAAACTGCCGCGGCTTGCCAACGTCACCATGAAGGTCAAGGAATGGGAGGGCGACGTCGTCTTCCTGCACGAGGTGGGAAAGGGGGCCGCCGACCGCTCCTATGGCGTCCAGGTGGCGCGCCTCGCGGGCCTGCCCGAAGCGGTCGTGGCGCGCGCCCGCGACGTGCTGGGGCAATTGGAGGCGGGCGAGACGAGCGGCAAGGCCGCCAAGCTCGTCGACGATCTGCCGCTGTTTTCGGTCGCAGCCCGGCGCGAGGCGCACGGGCCGGCGGCGAGCGACGCGCTGGCCGAGGCGGTCGCGGCGCTTCATCCCGACGAGATGACCCCGCGCGAGGCGCTCGACGCCCTTTACCGGCTGAAGGGGCTGGCCGCGAACCGGTGAGCCAGCGCTGTGGCGGCCCCGCTGGAAACAGAGTAGAAACCGCGGCGAACACAAAGCGAGCCGATGATGGCGAAGATTGCACGGCGGTTTGAGGAGATCATCGACGGCGCCCGCTTGCGGGACGATCTGGCGCGTCTGGCCGAAGGCGAGGGAAGCGATATCCGCCAGGCCGCCCTGCACCTTTTGAAGGATCGGATGGCGAAGGGGCGCGCGCGCGCGGAAGAGATGCTGAAGGGGGACGGCGGCGGAACCGCCTGCGCGGAACGTCTGTCGCATCTGATGGACGAGATCATCCGCGCGATCCACGGCTTTGGGGAGGGCCAGATCGAAGCGGAAAAGAAGGCATCGAGCTCGCCGCAGATGGCGGTCATCGCCGTCGGCGGCTACGGGCGCGGCACGCTCGCGCCGGGATCGGATGTCGATCTTCTCTTCCTGATCCCCGCAGCGCAGACGCCGCGCGATCAGCAGATCGCCGAAGCGATGCTCTACATGTTGTGGGATCTCGGCCTGAAGGTCGGCCATGCGATGCGCACGATCGAGGAATGTATGCGCCTGTCGCGCACCGACATCACCGTCAGGACCTCGATCCTCGAGGCGCGCTATATCCTGGGCGACACGGCGCTGTTCGACGATCTGGTCGTGCGCTTCGATGAAGAGGTCGTCAGGGAAACCGGCGTCGAATATGTCCAAGCCAAGCTCGCCGAGCGCGATCAGCGTCATGCCAGAGGCGGCGATACGCGCTATTCCGTCGAGCCCAATGTCAAGGAAGGCAAAGGCGGCCTGCGCGACCTCCACACGCTGTTCTGGATCGGCAAATATTTCTACCGCGTGCGCACGGCCGAGGAACTGGTCGGCAAGGGCGTCTTCACGCGCCGGGAATATTCCGACTTCCGCAAGGCGGAGGATTTCCTGTGGGCCGTGCGCTGCCACATGCACTTTCTGACCGGCCGCGCCGAAGAGCGGCTTCATTTCGAGATCCAGCGCGATATCGCCGACCGGCTCGGCTATACGAGCCACCCGGGCCTGTCGCCGGTCGAGCGCTTCATGAAGCACTACTTCCTGATGGCCAAGGCTGTGGGCGACCTGACGCGCATCTTCTGCGCGGCGCTGGAAGAAGAGCAGGCGAAATATGTTCCAGGCTTCAACAACCTGTTCCTGAGCTTCTCGCGCCGCCGCCGCAAGCTCGCCGGCACCAGCGACTTCGTCACCGACAACCACCGCATCAATGTCATCGACCAGGACGTCTTCAAGCGCGATCCGGTCAATCTGATCCGCCTGTTCTGGCTGGCCGACCGGC
>CAZEEC010000318.1:0-2052 GCA_964511105.1 uncultured Mesorhizobium sp. | reverse complement strand
TCTCGAGATTGATTCCGATCGAGATCGGCGGGCTCGACTTCTCCTTCACCAACTCGTCGCTCTTCATGGTGGCCACAGTCGTCACGACCGGGGCGTTCCTTTATCTGACCACATCGAGCCGGGGTCTTGTGCCGAACCGCATGCAATCGGTCTCGGAACTGTCCTACGAGTTCATCGCCAACATGCTGCGCGATGCGACCGGGCCGCAAGGCATGCGTTTTTTTCCGCTCGTCTTTTCGCTTTTTACCTTCATTCTCATCGCCAATATGTTTGGCATGTTCCCCTATTTCTTCACCGTAACAAGCCATCTGATCGTAACGTTCGCGCTGGCCATGGTCGTCATGCTGACGCTTCTCATCTACGGGCTGAAGACGCACGGGGCGCGCTTTTTCAAGCTTTTCGTGCCGCAAGGCGTGCCGGGCATTCTGGTGCCATTGGTCGCTGCGATTGAGGTCATCTCGTTCCTCTCGCGCCCGATCAGCCTTTCGATTCGTCTGTTCGCCAATATGCTGGCCGGCCACATTACGCTGAAGGTCTTCGCAGGCTTCATCGTCACGCTTGGCGCCGCTGGTCCTCTGGGTGTCTTGGGCGCAATCCTGCCCTTGCTGATGACCATCGCGATCACGGCGCTCGAATTCCTTGTCTCTTTCCTGCAGGCCTATGTCTTCGCTGTCCTGACCTGCATGTATCTCAACGACGCGGTGCATCCCGAGCATTAGCGTTTCCTTTCACCGGCCTTCCGGCCGCAAGTCTTCCAACCGGCACGAATGATGCCAAGCGAATCCCAAAGGAGTTTCAATATGGAAGTAGAAGCAGCAAAGGCGCTCGGCGCAGGCATCGCAACGCTCGGCATGGCCGGCACCGCCATCGGTCTCGGCAACATCTTCGCCAGCTATCTGTCGGGCGCGCTGCGCAATCCGTCGGCTGCCGACGGTCAGTTCGGCCGCCTGATCTTCGGCTTCGCCGTGACGGAAGCCTTGGGCATCTTCTCGCTCCTCGTCGCGCTCCTCCTCCTCTTCACGTAAGACGAGGACACGGTCGGCGGGCGTTCGCGCCCGCAGATGCCGCTCCATTCAAGTGCTGAGACCCGCCGACCAGAACCCTTGGCCGGCATCATGAGCAGGGGATGCACATGTTCGTAACGCCTGGATATGCGCAGCAAGCGCTTCCTCCAGAAGGCGAAGAGCAGATCGAGATCATCCAGGACGATCTGGAAGGCGAGGCGGGTTTTCCGCCTTTCGACAGCTCGACCTATCCATCGCAGCTCTTGTGGCTGGCGATCACTTTCGGTCTGTTCTATCTCTTCTTGCGCAAGGTCGTGCTGCCGAGGATCGGCAATATTCTCGAAGTGCGCCGCGACCGCATCGCTCATGATCTCGATCAGGCCGCGCGCAACAAGGAAGACGCGGACGCCGCGGTTGCTGCCTACGAGCAGGAACTGGCCGACGCTCGCGCCAAGGCTCAATCGATCGCCCGACAGGCGCAAGACGCCGCCAAGGCCGAAGCCGACGCCGGACGCAAATCCGTCGAGGCCGATCTCGACAAGAAGCTGATCGAGGCGGAGCGCCGCATCGCCACCGTGCGCGATTCGGCGATGAAGGATGTCGGCGCGATCGCCGAAGAAACCGCCGGCGCCATCGTCGAGGCGCTTATCGATCGCAAGCCGGACGAGGCGGCAGTCGCCGCCGCCGTCAGCCAGGTTCGATAGGAGCGCGCCATGGACGCTACATTCTGGGCCACAGTCGGCCTCGTCCTCTTCCTGGCCATTCTGGTCTACTTCAAGGTTCCGCGGATGATCGGCGGCTCGCTCGACGATCGCGCCGAGCGCATCCGTACCGAACTCGAAGAGGCCCGCCGCCTGCGCGAGGAAGCACAGCAATTGCTGGCCGAGTACCAGCGCAAACGCAAGGAAGCCGAGCAGGAAGCGGGCGAGATCGTGGAGCAGGCCAAGCAGGAGGCCACGCACATCGTCGCGGAAGCCAAGGCGCGGACGCAGGAATATGTCGCCCGCCGCACCACGCTCGCCGAGCAGAAGATCGCCCAGGCCGAACG
>CAZEEC010000317.1:0-2062 GCA_964511105.1 uncultured Mesorhizobium sp. | reverse complement strand
TCTAGCCAAGGCTTCCCGTCAAGCGTCTTTGCGGTCTATCCACCGTTGTGGCAGGACGTAGTGCCAGGATCGGAGGGCATGGCATGAAGGCGTTCGGCGGCAAGGCCATCTATGGAGCGTCAGTCGGCATATTGATGCTGGAGGCGCGGTTTCCGCGCATCGCCGGCGACATGGGCAACGCGCTCACCTGGCCGTTCCCGGTCCACTACAAGATCGTCCGCGGCGCCTCACCAGACCGCGTCGTGAGGCGCAATGCCGAGGGTCTGCTGGACGATTTCATCGCTGCCGCCCGCGAACTCGTTGCCGACGGCGTCGATGGCATCACCACCAATTGCGGCTTCCTGTCTCTCTTGCAGGAGGAACTGGCAGAGGCCGTCGGCGTGCCGGTCGCGACGTCGTCATTGATGCAGGTCGCGATGGTGAACCGTCTTTTGCCAAGGGGCCACCGGGCAGGTATTTTGACGATCTCGGGCTCGACACTGACGCCGCTTCATCTGGAGAAGGCGGGCGTGCCCGAAGGAACGCCGATCGGCTCGACCGAGGGCCTGCGCGAGTTCACGCGCGTTATTCTCGGCAATGAGGAGGCGTTAGATGTCGAGGCGGCGCGCGCTGACAATATCGATGCTGCGCTACGGCTCCAGGCGACGAATGCCGATCTTGGCGCCATCGTTCTTGAATGCACGAATATGACGCCCTACGCCGCCGACATCCGCGCCGCGACCGGCCTGCCTGTCTATTCTATCGCCAGCTTCGTGACGTGGTTTCAATCCGGATTGATGCCGCGCGTCTATTGAAAACAGGAAGGCCGGGTCGTTACCCGGCCACCCCAGCAATCCACCTGTCGCACTTCAGCTCTGCGGCTGGGGCTCCAGTCCGCCAGGCTCCTCACCACCCTTTTTCTTGCCCTCCTTGCGCGCACCGGCTTTCGGCACGGTGGAACCGCGGGTCGGCGGCGTATCATCGCCAAGATCACGCGCCGGCTTCTCGCCTTTGATGATCGCTTTGATCTCGTCGCCCGAGAGCGTTTCATATTCAAGCAAACCTTCGGCGATCGCCAGCCATTCGTCGCGATGCTCGGTCAAGATGCGATGGGCTTCCTTGTAGGCCTCATCGATCAGGCGGCGGACTTCGGCGTCGATCAGTCGAGCCGTTTCCTCCGATACGTTCTGCTGGCGCGCGACCGAATGGCCAAGGAACACCTCTTCCTGATTGTCGCCATAGGCAACATGGCCAAGTTTCTCGGAAAATCCCCAGCGGGTGACCATCGCGCGGGCGAGCTTCGTTGCTTGGTCGATGTCGGAGGCGGCACCGGAGGTAATATTCTCCTTGCCGAACTTGATTTCCTCTGCGATGCGGCCGCCCATCATGATCACAAGCCGTGAAGTCATGTATTTGTAGCTCATGGAGTAACGGTCGCCCTCGGGCAACTGCATGACCATTCCGAGCGCGCGGCCGCGCGGAATGATCGTTGCCTTGTGCAGCGGATCGGCCGACGGCACGTGCAAGGCCGTAATGGCATGGCCGGCCTCATGATAGGCGGTCAGTTCCTTTTCGGCCTGCGTCATGACATTCGAGCGGCGCTCCGCGCCCATCATGATCTTGTCCTTGGCATCCTCGAATTCGGCCATGGTCACGAGACGCTTGTTGCGCCGGGCAGCCATCAGCGCCGCCTCGTTAACGAGGTTCATCAGGTCGGCGCCTGAGAAGCCGGGGGTGCCGCGGGCCAGGACCTTGAGGTCGACATTGGGGGCCAGCGGCACGTTGCGGACATGGACCTTGAGGATTTTCTCGCGGCCGCCGACATCCGGGTTGGGCACGACGACCTGACGGTCGAACCGGCCCGGACGCAGCAAAGCGGGATCGAGAACGTCCGGCCGGTTGGTCGCGGCGATCAGGATGACGCCCTCATTGGCCTCGAACCCGTCCATTTCGACCAGCAACTGATTCAACGTCTGTTCGCGCTCATCATTGCCGCCACCCAGCCCTGCGCCGCGATGGCGCCCGACGGCATCGATCTCGTCGATGAAGATGATGCAGGGCGCGTTCTTCTTGGCCTGCTCGA
>CAZEEC010000316.1:0-2065 GCA_964511105.1 uncultured Mesorhizobium sp. | reverse complement strand
GGATCAGGGTCGCTGAGCCGTCGGCGCTGGCACCGTGTCCGTCATCCCTCATCAGCGGCTCCTCATGTCAGCTTCGTAAAGGCCAACGTCGCCTGCCTTGCCCAGGTTTGCAAGGCATACCTCGCTTCCTGGGTATCGTTTCACGCGATGGTACAGTCTGTTTGAAATGGTGTTTCAGCGCCACAATTCTGGCACTTTCAACCCAAGTTGCCGCCCCATTTCGCGCCCAGTGTGCCTGTGTTGCCTGAGACGGTTCGATCCGATCCGGTTCCGTAACCCAAGCCCCCCGCCCACGGGCTGGCGTCGGATCGAACCAACTCCGCAACAGCACTCCATCAGACAAGCGCTAGGATCCTGCCGGGTGATGGATCAACGCCGCTCCGCGGATCCGTCCGGGAAGACCGTTGCGGGCGATCTCCTGCACGATCACGGCGACGCCGCCGGAACCCTTCTTGCGGACGTCGTGCAGTGGCATCCGGAAGTGCTGAGGCGTCCCCTGCCACATGCCGGCGCTGTGAAAACCGGCAACCGAGTGCTGGTAGGAAAAGGCACTGCCGCGATTCTTGCCCTGCGTGATGGACACGTTGCTGCGCTCGCTGAAATAGACCAGCAGAATCGCTGCTTCCGCCGGCGCCTCGCCGGCGCCAATATCGACTACGAGACTGTCGGTCGTAAGGGCCAGTTCCACCTTGATCGGCAGCGAACCGCTTGTTTCAGCGCTCTTCAACGCGGACTCGACGCGCGCGGGCTTTGAGCCCTTGACCTCGGCGGTGCCGTTGATGACGATCTGTGGTGTATAGACGGAGCGGTTCTCAAAAATACTCGAATAGTCCCGCTGGCGCTCGGTGTTCTCGGGCATTGCGAGCGTGTCTTTCCAGCCGAGATAGTCCCAATAATCGACATGGTAGGCGAGCGCGACAACATCGCCGCGTTCGGCGAGATCGTTCAGGAGCGCATCGGCCTTGGGACAGGAGTTGCAGCCCTGGCTGGTGAAGAGTTCGACGACCGCGATCGGCGCATCGACGTCTTGCGCGGCCAAGGGCTGGCTCCAGCCCAGCAAGGCTGCCGCGACGGCGATGATGGCGGGTGCGCGTCTGATTCGCATGTATGGTCCGGTTCGGGCGGTCTGCCTCGTCTAGAAGGCATGCGGCCTCGTGGGGAGATCAGGTTAAGCGCCCGCGCCGATCAAGGCAAAGTCACGTTGCGGTGATACCCGCGCTCAAGCCCATCCGCTGCCTGAAAATAGAAGAACCGGAGGCAAACCCGGCTCTTCTTCATCGATCAGGCAGTGGGCAACGGATCAGGCTGCAAGATCGCGCAGCACGTAATGCAGGATGCCGCCATTCTTGAAGTAGTCTAGTTCGTCGAGCGTATCGATCCGGCACCAGATCGGAACGTCCTTTACCGAGCCATCGGCATAGGTAAACTTAGCGGTCATGAGTTGGCGCGGCTTGATTGCGTCGAGACCTTCGATCGTCACGGTCTCATCGCCCTTGAGGCCGAGATCGGCCCAGTTCGTCCCTTCTTCGAACACGAAGGGAATGACCCCCATGCCGACGAGGTTGGAGCGGTGGATGCGCTCGAAGCTTTCAGCGATCACGGCGCGCACGCCAAGCAGATTGGTGCCCTTTGCGGCCCAGTCGCGCGACGAGCCATTGCCGTATTCGATGCCGGCGATCACCACTAGCGGAACACTCTCCGCCTTATAGCGCATGGCGGCATCGTAGATCGACATCTCTTCGCCGGAGGGATAGTGGATCGTGTAGCCGCCCTCGCGGCCGTTCTCGCCCAGCATGTGGTTGCGGATGCGGATATTGGCGAAGGTGCCGCGCATCATCACCTCGTGATTGCCGCGACGCGTGCCATACTGGTTGAAGTCGGCGACCCCGACGCCATTATCGGTCAGATACTGGCCGGCCGGCGAGGCCGCCTTGATCGAACCGGCGGGCGAGATGTGGTCGGTCGTGATCTTGTCGCCGAAGAGACCGAGGATGCGCGCATTCGGGATCGGCGCGATCGACGCGCCAGCCTTGGCCCCCATGCCTTCGAAGTAGGGTGGGTTCTG
>CAZEEC010000315.1:0-2076 GCA_964511105.1 uncultured Mesorhizobium sp. | reverse complement strand
GGTCGCTGCCATGGCGGGAGACGGCTATTTGGTTAAGTGCACAAGATCCGGGCGCCGCCGCTAGCTTCAGGCATTACGTCGTGCCGACCGCTCTGGGCCCTGTCCCGGCTGTGACCTCGTTCACTACGTCGGCATCCAGATTGCGCCACGTCCTTATCTGAGCGGCATACAAGAACTTGCCTTTGTCATGGACTTGTTCGCGGATTTCCTTGCCGGGCAGGTATTGGCGCGCCTACTTTAGGTGACCGGTCTATCATACAACAAGATCAGGTTGGCGGGCTATCATTGGCTGGCACACGGATCAGATTTCCATGAAACCACCAACGACACAGGAACGCGGTATGCAGATACTCGTCTTCAATGCCGGCAGCTCCAGCCTCAAGTTCGGCGTCTTCAGCGTGGCGACAGAGACCCATGAAGTGCTCAGAGGTTCTTACGAGCGCTTTCGGGACGGAGAATGCGAATATCGCTTACGCCAAGGCGACGCCGACGAGCGCGGCACGGCCAGCTTTGATAGTCCAGGCGAGGCGCTGAAAGGCGTTCCGGAGATGCTAAAGCGGTTCGGCGTCAACGCATTCGACGCCGTCGGCCATAGGATAGTCCATGGTGGTGCCAAATTTTCCTCGCCGACACTGGTGAATGATGAAACGGTCGAGGCGATCGAGGCGCTAACCTCGCTGGCCCCGCTGCACATCCCGGCGAATCTCAAGGCGGTCGAACTGTGCCGCAGCTTGTGGCCGGACATACCGCAAGTGGCGGTCTTCGACACAGCCTTCCACCTCAGCAATCCCGCCTTCGTGACAACCTACGCGGTGCCCGCCAGATGGCGAGAGGCTGGCCTTCGCCGTTATGGGTTCCACGGAACCTCTCACAAATACGTCGCCGAGAGGGCCGCGAACGAAATCGGGCGACCACTTTCCGATCTCCAACTGGTGAGCATCCATCTTGGAAACGGGGCCAGCGTCTGTGCTGTCAATCGTGGGCACAGCATGGACAGTTCGATGGGCATGACACCGCTCGAGGGATTGGTGATGGGAACCCGTTCTGGAGACGTAGATCCCGGCGCGTTCGGGTTCCTGTCGCGCGAGCTGGGGCTTTCTGTGCAGGAGATCGAGGACGCGCTCTACGATGAGAGCGGGCTGAAAGGGCTGGCCGGCTCGTCCGATATGCGCGACCTCGAGGATCGGGCAGCAGAGGGAGACACCAAAGCCCAACTCGCGATCGAGATTTACGCCTACCGCGCCAAAAAATATGTCGGCGCATATGCGGCAGCCATGGGAGGGCTGGACGCGATCGTTTTCACCGGCGGCATCGGCGAAAATTCCCCCTCTATGCGCCGGCGCATCTGCGACGGGTTGGCCTTCATGGGTTTGCAGCTTGACCACGACCTCAACATGGCCGTGAACCTATCAGATCGCGCGGCGCCGCAGATCCAGGCTTACGGTTCGCGTGCGCGCGTCTTCGTAACAGAGACGGCCGAGCAACTCATGATCGCCCGCGAGACGGCGGCGGCGCTCGCCGCCGGTCAGGCCGGGGGCCAGTTGCGCCTGCCGATTGCCGTTTCGGCCAGGCACGTCCACCTCTCACGCGAGGCCGTCGATGAGCTGTTCGGCAAAGGCTATGTGCTCGACCAGGCAACACCATTGCGACAGCCGGGCCATTGGGCGGCAAGGGAAAGGGTGACGCTCGTTGGGCCTAAGGGCCGACTCGAGCGTGTCGCCATACTCGGACCGCTGCGCCATCGCACGCAGATTGAAGTGTCGCGCACCGACAGCTTCGCGCTCGGGATCGAGGTGCCCGTTCGCGATAGCGGAAAGCTCGAGGCTACCCCGCAGGTCACGATCGAGGGACCCTCCGGAAGCTTCACCACGGACGGCCTTATCATCGCGGCCAGGCACATCCACACCAACCCCGTCGACGCAAAGCGTCTCGGCATTGAAGACGGCGAGTACGTCGACGTTCGCGTCGGTGACCACGATCGCGCCCTTACCTTCGGACGGACCCTCGTGCGCGTGGATGACAATGCGTTCACGGAAGTGCACATCGATACGGACGAAGCCAACGCAGCGGGAATTG
>CAZEEC010000314.1:0-2082 GCA_964511105.1 uncultured Mesorhizobium sp. | reverse complement strand
GATCCAGCGCCGCGTCGAGCACGACCTGCACTATATCGAGAACTGGTCGCTCGGGTTTGACCTCAAAATTCTCCTTCTGACGCCGATCCGGCTCCTCAACACCGAGAGTGCCTATTGAGCGTCCAAGCCCCCTCCCTGCCCCGCCAGGCAATCGACGAGAAGATCGTCGCCACGATGGCCGCAATTGGCGTCGGATTTGGGGTCGCGCTTACCGGCTTCGTCCAGAATGAGCCGGCCCCTTACGAGGTTTTCATGGCCGGGTTGATCGGTATCTGGGCCGTCTTCGGCTTGTCGGTCTCCCGCACCAGCGCATCCCTACTGACGCTTTGGATGATCTACCTCATCGGCGGCATGGTCTCGATGACCCAGATGGCCGACCTGCAGGACACGCCGCTTTACCTTGCCGTAACGGCGTTCCTGGCCATGACGGCCGTGTTCTTCGCGGCCATCATCGAAAAGAACCACAGTCTGCTCAAAGTCGTCTTCATCGGCTGGACGCTTGCCGCATGCCTCTCCGGCATCCTCGGCATCCTCGGCTATTTCAACGCCCTGCCGGGAGCCGAACGCTTCACACTCTACAGCCGCGCCGCCGGAGGCTTCAAGGACCCCAACGTCTTCGGACCATTCCTGATTTTGCCGGCCATCTGGCTTCTCCATGGCCTGGTGACGGGCCGGCCCTTGAAGATGCCGCTTCAAGCCGCCGGATTGGTGGTCTTGACCGTCGCCATCTTCCTCTCCTTCTCGCGCGGCGCCTGGGGCGTTTATGCGGCATCCGCCGTGACGCTTTGCATGTTCCTGTTCCTGAATTCTCCCACCAACTGGCTGAAATTGCGCATCCTGGTCATGGGATTGCTGGGGGTCGCGCTGATCGCGGCGGCAATCCTCATCGCCCTGCAGATACCAGTCGTGTCGAGCCTGTTCGAGACGCGCGCTCAACTCGTCCAGGATTATGACGGCGCCCGTTTGGGACGCTTTACCCGCTATGTGCTAGGCTTTCAGTTCGCCATGGAACGGCCCTTCGGTATCGGGCCGCTCGTCTTCAGCACGATCTATGGCGAAGATCCCCACAATATCTGGCTCAAGGCGCTAATGGATTATGGCTGGTTGGGCTTTTCGGCCTACGTCCTGATCGTCACCGGGACGGTTGCCGGCGGTTTCCGAATCCTATTTCGCGCTCGTCCCTGGCAACCCTATCTCATATGCGCCTGGATCGTCTTTGTCGGCCACATCATGCTCGGCACGGTCATCGACATGGACCACTGGCGCCACTTCTACCTATTGCTGGGAATCATATGGGGCTGCATCGGCCTGGAGGCGCGGCGCGGCGCGCAAGCCTCCACCCGGTTACCTGAGCCAAGCGAGTAGCCCGCACGCCGGTCAAAGGCCGACTTCGGATCGGCACCAGCCAAATACTTCCGCGTCAGAAAGGTTGCTAACCTCCTGAAGAAGGCGTTCGCTGAGCCCGCGCTGAACGTGTGGAGATGGACCATCATCTAGGCGGCGATGGTGGGACGGCAAACAGCCGCAACGGTTGCGGCCGGAGAGGACGGGCGGCCTGACGACCGCCCGTAGCAACTCACAAGCCGATCACTCCGAGATGCTTGCGACGATGCCGGCGCCGACGGTGCGGCCGCCTTCACGGATCGCAAAGCGCAGCTTCTCTTCCATCGCGATCGGCACGATCAGCTCGACGTCAACCGTCACATTGTCCCCGGGCATCACCATCTCGGTGCCTTCCGGAAGCGTCACGATCCCGGTCACGTCCGTCGTGCGGAAATAAAACTGCGGACGGTAGTTGGTGAAGAACGGCGTGTGACGGCCACCCTCTTCCTTGGTCAGGATATAGGCCTCGGCCACGAACTTCTTGTGCGGCTTGACCGAACCGGGCTTGCACAGAACCTGGCCGCGCTCAACGCCCTCGCGATCCACACCGCGGATCAGCGCACCGATATTGTCGCCCGCCTGCCCCTGGTCCAAGAGCTTGCGGAACATCTCGACCCCGGTCACCGTCGTCTTCTTGGTGTCGCGGATGCCGACGATCTCGACTTCCTCGCCAACCTTGACGATGCCGCGCTCGACACG
>CAZEEC010000313.1:0-2082 GCA_964511105.1 uncultured Mesorhizobium sp. | reverse complement strand
GGCCTCGTCACGCTGGAGCCCAATACCGAGATCGTCTACAAGGCGAGCGCCTTTTACTCCGCACAGCATGATCGCTCGATCCGTTTCGATGACCCTGCGATCGGTATCGACTGGACGCTTCATGCGGGGGCCTTCCAACTGTCCGCCAAGGACGAGCGGGCGCCGTACCTGCGCGACGCTGAACTATTCGAATGAGGCGAGCATGAACTTCATGATCACGGGCGGAGCGGGCTTCATTGGATCTGCTGTCTGTCGCCTATTGTGCGCCGATCAGACGAACCGCGTCGTCAATGTCGACAAGCTGACTTATGCGGGCAATCTGGCGTCGCTCGATACTGTCCGAGACAATGCGAACTATCACTTCATCCAGGCCGACATCACAGACGAAAGGACGATGCTGGCGATCATGCGCCAGCACCAGATCGACATCGTGATGCATCTGGCAGCCGAAAGCCATGTCGACCGATCGATCGGCTCGCCCGCAGCGTTCGTGGAAACCAATGTCGTCGGAACGTTTCAGCTGTTGTCGGCGGCACTGCGCTATTTCCGTGCGCTATCCTGCCGCAGGCAGGACCGGTTCCGTTTCCATCACGTCTCAACGGATGAGGTTTTCGGCGACTTGCCTTTCGATGGAGGCGTTTTCACTGAAGAATCGGCCTATGCTCCATCCTCACCCTATTCGGCGTCGAAAGCCGCCGCGGACCATTTCGTACGCGCCTGGCACAAAACCTACGGCCTGCCTGTGGTCGTTTCGAACTGCTCCAACAATTACGGTCCGTTTCATTATCCGGAGAAACTCATCCCGCTCGCAATCCTGGACGCGATGGAAGGGCGGCCGGTGAAGATCTACGGCACCGGCGCGAATGTCCGCGACTGGCTGTTCGTGGAAGATCATGCGCGCGCCCTGCAGACAGTCGCAACGCGCGGACGCATCGGTCAAAGCTACGCTATCGGCGGGCGGGCGGAACGGCGCAACATTGACGTGGTGCATACCATTTGCGACCTGCTCGACACGCGTCGACCGCGCCGCTCAGGCGCCAGCCACCGCGAACTCGTCGCCTTCGGCCCCGACCGGCCAGGGCATGATCGGCGTTATGCGATCGATCCGTCCAAAATCGAAGCAGAACTCGGCTGGCGTGCCGCCGAAAGTTTCGAAAGCGGTGTGGCCAGAACGGTTGATTGGTACCTTGCCAACGAGCACTGGTGGCGGCCGATTCGAAGCCGCGTACATGCTGGCGGCCAGCCCAGCACCCAAGAAGCCGCCGCAGCATGAGGTTGCTGATCACGGGAACCGAAGGACAAGTGGCGCGCGCACTCCTCGAACGGGCAGAGCGCTTTTCCAATCACGAAGCAGTCGCGGTCGGAAGGCCAGAGCTAGATCTGGGCAGGCCCGACACGATCGGCGCGGCGCTGGAACGCGTCCAGCCACAGATCGTCATCTCGGCGGCCGCATATACCAAGGTCGATTTGGCGGAAGACGAGCCCGAGGTCGCGCGGTGCATCAACGGCCTCGCACCGGGTGTCCTCGCGCGAGAAGCCAAACGGATCGGGGCACGCATCATCCATCTGTCGACCGACTATGTGTTTTCAGGCGATGCGACGGCGCCTTACACAGAGACAGACCAGACCGATCCGCAAAGCGTCTATGGCTTAAGCAAGCTTGCCGGCGAGGAAGCCGTGCTGCGCTCGGGGCATGACCATCTGGTGGTTCGCACAGCCTGGGTCTACAGCCCTTTCGGGCAAAATTTCGTCAAGACAATGCTGCGGCTGGCCGCCGAGCACGATGAAATTCGTGTCGTCGCCGATCAGACCGGCTCGCCAAGCTCGGCGCACGATATCGCCGACGGCATTCTTGCGGTGGTGGAGCGTCTTGAGGAGGGCCGAGACATCGGCGGCGTTTATCATCTGGCCGGTAGCGGATGTGCAAGCTGGGCGGATTTCGCCCGCCACATCTTCCTGGCGAGCGCGCGACACGGCGGACCGGTTGCACACGTGCGCGAGATTGCGACGAGTGACTATCCGACCAAGGCGAAGCGGCCAGCGAATTCGCGGCTCGATTCTTCGCGCTTCGCTCGCGATATC
>CAZEEC010000312.1:0-2092 GCA_964511105.1 uncultured Mesorhizobium sp. | reverse complement strand
GGCAAAAGCGGGCTTGGTGATCGCCGCAATGGCTGTTACACTTTGTCCAACTTGAAAACGAGAGCGCCTGCTGCCGCTCGTTCGACGTGGCGCGGCGCCGAAGGACATGATGTGAAAGACCCCGATTACGGCAGCGACATGCCGTCGGGCGGGGCGTGCGGGCCGCGCGGTGACGCCGGCACCGGGCATTTGCGGCCGCCGTCGAGCAGCCCGAATGCGCACGCGCAGCCTGGTGGCGGAATGGACGAAGCGGTCGGCGATACGCCCGGCAAAACCCGCAAAAGGCGAAAGCGCAAACGTGGCCGCAAGGTCTTCGTGCGCGGCGAAGCCGTCTCGTCCCAACCCGCCACAGCCAAAGAAAGGCCGCCGCCACCTCAGCCGCAGCAGGCGCCGCCGCCTCGGGCAAACACGATGCATCGGCGGTTCGACGCCGCCCATCCCTCGACCGGTGACCAACTCGCCTATGCGGCGCTCGATCTCGGCACCAATAATTGCCGCCTGCTTGTAGCCATTCCCGGCAAGGGTGGCCAGTTTCGGGTCGTGGACGCATTTTCGCGGATCGTCCGTCTGGGCGAGGGGCTGACGGCGTCGGGGCGGCTGTCGGATGCGGCGATGGACCGGGCGGTCGACGCGCTCCAGGTGTGTGCCGACAAGCTGCGCAACCGGCGCATGAAACGCACGCGGCTGATCGCCACCGAAGCCTGCCGGACGGCTGCGAACGGGGCCGAGTTCCTTGCCCGCGTGAAGCGCGAGACCGGCCTGACGCTGGAGGTGATCGATCGCAAGACCGAAGCGCGCCTTGCCGTATCGGGCTGTGGATCGCTGGTCGAGCGCGGCACCAAGGGCGTCGTCCTGTTCGACATCGGCGGCGGATCGTCGGAGATCGCGCTGGTCGACCTGTCGCGCCACCGCACGCCGCGCCTGGCCAATCACATCGTCTCCTGGACATCCCTGCCGGTCGGCGTCGTCTCGCTCGCCGAGCGCTTCGGCGGCCAGCACGTCACCCACGACATCTTCGAGGCGATGGTCGACGATGTCGCCGCAATGCTCGACGGTTTCGACGGGCGCGACCGGCTCGCCCATGTGCTCGCCGATGACGGCTTCCACCTGTTAGGCACGTCGGGCACGGTGACGACGCTTGCCGGCATCCATCTCGGCCTCGAACGCTACGATCGGCGCCGCGTCGATGGGCTGTGGCTGCAAAATGCGGAGGTCGACAAGATGATCGCGACGCTACTCGACTGGGAATTCGACCAGCGCGTGGCCAATGCCTGCATCGGCGCCGACCGGGCCGATCTCGTCCTGGGCGGATGCGCGATTCTCGAGGCGATCCGCCGTGTCTGGCCGTCGAAGCGGCTGCGCGTCGCCGATCGTGGCCTGCGCGAGGGCATGCTGTCGGAACTGATGGCCGATGATGGCGTCTGGCGCCGGCGACCGCAGCGCAGGCCGATGAACGCATGACCAAGCCCGCCAAGCCCGGAAGCGGCCCGACCGGTGCGCGCGCGCTCAAGACCCGCGTCAAGAAGAAGCGTGGCCTGAAGAACTCGTCGCGCCGCTGGCTCGAACGCCATCTGAACGATCCTTACGTCCACCGCTCGAAGGCCGATGGCTTCCGCTCACGCTCCGCCTACAAACTGATCGAGATCGACGACAAGTACAAGCTGTTGAAACCCGGCCAGCGTATCCTCGACCTCGGCGCGGCGCCTGGCGGTTGGTGCCAGGTGGCGGCCGCTCGCGTGGAGTCGCCCGAAGAGGCGCCGACCGTCGTCGGCATCGATTACCTGCCGGTCGATCCGGTGCCCGGCGCGGCGCTTCTGGAGATGGATTTTCTGAACGACGAGGCGCCGGGGCGTCTGATGGAAATGCTGGGCGGCGCGCCCGACCTCGTCATTTCCGACATGGCCGCGCCGACCACCGGCCACCGCCGCACCGACCACATCCGCACCATGCATCTGTGCGAGGTTGCGGCCGATTTCGCCATTTCGGTGCTGAAGCCCGGGGGGCACTTCCTGTCCAAGACCTTCCAGGGCGGGACGGAGAACGAACTGCTCGATCTCCTGAAGCGCAATTTCAAGTCGGTGCATCACGTCAA
>CAZEEC010000311.1:0-2115 GCA_964511105.1 uncultured Mesorhizobium sp. | reverse complement strand
CTCCCCCACCGGCCGCAGCGCGCCGACTTCGATGCCGTTCCAGTTGGTGAGGGCCGGACGCGCCAGCGCACCGACCGCTTCGCCCAGTTCGTCCCGCAGCAAGCGCGCGATCAGGGCCGCCACCATGATCTCGGCGCCGCGCATGGCGCCGTCGTCGCATTTCAGCGCGAAGCCGAGTCCCAGCCCCGGCAGCGCGCCGCAATAGACGCCTTCGGCGCCCACCTTGACGAAGATGCGCCCCGCGCCAAGGCTCATCAGCCGCGTGTCCATGCGGCCGGTTCCGGCGACCTGGAACGGCTCTGCCATGCAGGCGTCGAGGAGTTGCCTGGCGGCTGCGGCACGCGCCGGTTCGAGCCCGATGCCGGTCGCCATCTTGGCGAAGCCCCGGGCCAGGCTGTCGAGCGACACCGCATAAGACGGGATCGAGCAGCCGTCGATGCCGCAGGCTTCGACGGCATGCGCCGCGCCGGTCACCTCTTCCATCGCCGCGCGGACCATTTGCTGCGCCCGATGGCCGGCGTCCACATAGCCGCGATGGTCGATGCCGAGATGGCGGCAGGTGCACAGGAACCCGGTATGCTTGCCCGAGCAATTGTTGTGAAGCGCCGTCGGGGAGGCACCAGACCGGGCCAGGTCGATCAGCGCTTGCTGGCGTGTCGGCCAATGGACGCCACATTCGAGATCCGCGTCGCTCAAGCCGGCGCGCGCCAGAACATCGCCGGCGCGTCGGGCATGCTCGGCTTCGCCCGAATGCGAGGCGCAGGCCAGCGCCAGATCGACCTGGCTGAAGCCATAGGCCTCGGCCGCGCCGCTCTCGATGAGCGGCAGCGCCTGGATCGCCTTCACCGCCGAGCGTGGAAAGATCGGTCTGGCGACATCGCCGATCTCCAGGACCTTGCCGCCGTCGCCGTCAAACACCGAGATCGCACCGCGGTGGCGGCTTTCGATCACATTCCCGCGCGTTGCTTCGACCAGAACCGGATTTGCCATCTTCTATCCCCAGAAAGTCCTGCCGGCCTGCCATACCCGCTCCGATCCCTGAAAGAAAGCGTTGCCGGGATTCAATTTACACACTTCTGTTGACTTCATCGTTTATGTGGAACATCTTATTTCATGAATAGCAAGGAACTCAGGAAGTGGCTGGCCGCACAGGGGTGTACCTTTGAGACGAAGAAGGGTGGTTCAGGTCATCTGATTGTTCGCCGCGGCAATCAGAAGTCGGAACTGCCGATGCATGGCGGAGGCAAGGAACTCGGTACTGGTCTGGTTAATGCCATCAAGAAGCAACTGGGACTGAAGTGATGACGGGATATCGCATTGAAATCACCCCCGACGACAACGACACTTTCCTTGTGACATGTCCGCAACTGCCTATTGTCGTGACCTTTGGCGCCACTATCAAGGATGCGAAGGCTCACGCCGTCGATGCCATCGAAACGGCTCTTGCCAGCATGATCGACGATGGCGAGGATATTCCGGTACCGGATGGGGAGGAAGGGGAAACGATCACGCTGCCGCTTCTGACCGGGCTCAAGCTGAACCTCTATTGGGCCGTGCGAGATGGCGGGATCACGCGGGCCGAGTTGGCTCGCCGGCTGGGTTGGAACCGCGAATCTGTAGATCGCCTGTTCAGGCTTGATCACAGATCCCGGCTCGAGCAGATCGAGGCTGCGTTCTCCGCGCTCGGCCGCGTTGTGGATCTTCAAGTGCGCGAAGCAGCGTGACCGATCCCGCCTGATCGAGCGCATCCGGATTGGACAACCGCCCACAGGCGAGACGGCGTTGTGGTCGCCGCCCCGCCGCCCGCCCTACTTGATCCGTTCGAGGATCGAGACGTAGTTGGCGACCGCCGCGCCGCCCATATTGAAGATGCCGGCAAGTTCGGCATTGGGAATCTGGATGCCGCCGGCCTCGCCCGTCAGTTGCATGGCCGACAGCGCATGCATCGACACGCCGGTGGCGCCGATCGGATGGCCCTTGGCCTTTAGCCCGCCAGACGGATTGACCGGCAGGCGGCCGTTCTTCTCGGTCTGGCCTTCCAGCGCGATCTGCCCGCCCTGGCCGCGCTTGGCGAGGCCCATCGCCTCATATTCGATCAGTTCGGCAATGGTGAAG
>CAZEEC010000310.1:0-2119 GCA_964511105.1 uncultured Mesorhizobium sp. | reverse complement strand
CATGCTGGCCGACGCCGGCGGCATGCAGCTTGTGCGCTGGCCCAAGCAGTTCGATGTGATCGTCACCGACAACCTGTTCGGCGACATGCTTTCGGACGTCGCAGCGATGCTGACGGGATCGCTGGGCATGCTGCCTTCCGCCTCGCTCGGCGCGCCCGACGCCAAGACCGGCGCGCGCAAGGCGCTTTATGAACCCGTGCACGGATCGGCGCCGGACATTGCCGGTCAGGGCATAGCCAATCCGATCGCCATGATCGCGTCCTTTGCCATGTGCCTGCGTTATTCCTTCAACATGACCAACGAGGCCGATCGCCTGGAAGCTGCCATCGCCTCCGTCCTCGATAAGGGACTGCGCACCAGGGATATTGCCTCGGACGGCGAGGCAAGCGTTGGAACGACCGAGATGGGCGACGCGATCGTGGCCAAGTTCCGCGCCGGCCTTGCCTGATCGCGCATGGATGCATACCTGAATTCGGAGATTGAGCCGAACCCAATCAGCCCGAAGGATAGAAATGCAGACCGCCGCGCTCGCCGCCATGACCGCTGATGCACCGGAATTTCCGATTCCCGCAAATACGCATGCAGAGCGGGTGGTGTCAGTCACGCACTATACCGACAGCCTGTTTTCCTTTCGGATAACGCGTCCCACTTCCTTCCGCTTCCGCTCGGGCGAGTTCGTGATGATCGGCTTGCCCAATGCAGAACGCCCCGTATTCCGCGCCTATTCGATCGCAAGCCCTGCTTGGGACGACGAAATCGAGTTCTATTCGATCAAGGTGGCGGACGGTCCGCTGACGCAGCATTTGCAGAAGATCAAGCCGGGCGACACCATCTTGATGAAGCACAAGTCGACCGGCACCCTAGTGCTCGATGCGCTGACGCCGGCGCGTCGGCTCTGGATGATCGCCACCGGCACCGGCTTCGCGCCTTGGGCCAGCCTGTTGCGCGATCCCGAGACCTACGAGAAATTTGACGAGATCATCGTCACGAATACCTGCCGTGATGTTAGTGATCTCGCCTATGGCAACCGGATACTGGCAACTCTAGAGAGCGATCCCTTGATCGGAGAGTTCGCAACTGGTCGGGTGAAGTACATCGCCACGACCACGCGTGAGCCGTCCCCGCAAATTGGACGGATCACGAATATGATCGAGGATGGCGGACTGTTCGGCATCGCTGGCTGCCCGCCATTCAACCGCAAGACGGACCGTGTCATGATTTGTGGGTCGATGGCTATGCTAAAGGACGTCAAGGCGCTGGTGGAGGCGCACGGGCTTCAAGAAGGTTCAAATGCCCAGCCGGCCGATTTTGTCGTCGAGCGCGCTTTCGTCGGATAAGGCGCCGGCGCAGCCGGCAGGAACCGCGCCGCTGGCCGGACGTTCTCCTTCACGTCCAAGGAGAATGATGATGAAGATCGACGACATTCGGGTTTCGCGCGCATCTAACGGGGGCGGCTCGGCGGAAGTGATCCTGCGTGCTGATGACGGCGCCGAGGTGCGGATCGGCCTGGCGCTTGGTGCTGCGAGCGGCGATAGCCGCGCTGCCATCCTGCATGAGGCGCGCGATCTGGCGATGGCTGCCGCCGATGCGCTCGGCATGGCCACGGGTCTTCCCGGAACCGGGACCGTCGAAGAGGAGGGCGAGCACGTGCCGCTTGAATCGCTTGAACTTGGCAATACGGGCCGGCCGCGCGAATCGCTCGAGGAGGAGGACGACAATCCCTATCAGGATTCCGACGATGCTCTGCCGGATGAGCGTGTTGAGAACGCGCTTGGGCATGGCCTGACCCGCGGCCGTTTCGGCGATCCGGCTTGAGTCAGATCTCGCGGATGAGCAGCTCGAAAGTTACCAAAACCGCGTTTTCGTTACGTTTCAGGCGGCCCTGAATGATGGAGCCGTCGACGGCGACCGTCGCGACATCCAGGGTGCAGCGGCCATTTTCATAGCGTCCGTCCGTGATCAGCAACTCCGTCGGCACCGAGGAGGCGGTGCGCCCGCCTTCGAAAAGACAGCCAATTGTACTGCCAATCCCGAAAATAGCCGCCTTTTCGACACAATTTTCCACCAAAAGTTGCTCGGTTTTCGCGAAAAGTGGCTCGTTTGGTCGTAAAACTAGCGA
>CAZEEC010000309.1:0-2122 GCA_964511105.1 uncultured Mesorhizobium sp. | reverse complement strand
AAAGGAACGTCAGTGGGCGGTCGCCAACATTGCGGGTCTCGTGCCAGGAGTTCGACGGGATGAAGATCGCGCATCTGGGGTACATGAGGTAGTCGCCGAAATCGGTCTCAACGCAACCTGTTCCGCTGAGGCCATAATAGATCTCGGGCGGTGCGTGACGATGCCTGGGCAGGACTTCTTCCGGCGTGATTTCGGCCAGGCCCATAGATGTCATCCTGGAGTTCGTCCGGTCACTGGAAAAGAGCAGCTTCCAGCGATCCTGCTGGGGATCGACTGGTTTACCCACCGGCCATGTTTCCCACTCGAGCGGATCAATGAGGATGGGGCTCGTGGCTGGCTTGTCGAATCCATCAACCCTGCTCCGATGTGGAAAAGCGACGTGCCCGGTCATAGCGGGGTGGGGAAGGGCAAAAGAGGCGCCTCTTGCAGGTGAGGTAGTCGCTGGTCATCAAGCCGGTCCGAGTTTGTGATTGGTAGGCTCACCCAACTTAGCGATTCCCGTGGATGTTCCGTCCGCATGCGCGAGACCAAGATGGAACCCGCATCCAGTTTTTCAGCTCATCCTGGCGTAACAGGCCTCTAGGATCAGGCGTTCCTGGACGAAGCTGGGATAACGTGGACGGCCCAAGGGATTCCAAGTCTTCAACATCCCCCATAGACGTTGGCCATCGGGAGGAAGCTGTCCAGCACGTCATCATCAACGAAGCTGACGTTGAGCCTTGGAGCTATGGTCGGAATTGGGTGACGGAGCCGATCAGGCGGCGCGTTGATTGGCTGTCGGGGTGACTGCGACGCCATCGGTGAATTTGATGCCTGCGATGATCATCGGCAAGTGGTTTTCTCCTTTCAGCCGTCGCCATGTCTTTGAGGCGGCGATGACGAGCTTGAAGACCATGAGGCGAGCGGTCTTCTGCGACAGGGCTCCCTTCGTCCTCACCGTTCGATGCCTGACAGTGGCGAACACGCTCTCGACCGGGTTCGAGGTCCGCAGGTGGTCCCAATGCTCGGCCGGAAAGTCGAAGAAGGTCAGGAGCGCGTCGCGGTCCTTGGCCAGGCATTCCACCGCCTTGGGATATTTGGCGTCGTACTTTTGGGCGAAGACCGCAACGGCGGTTTCGGCGCTTGCCCGGTCCGGCGCGTCGCGCACCTCGCGCAGGTCCGCCTTCATGTTCGGCTGCACCGACTTGGGGACCTTGTTCAAAATGTTGAGGAGCTTGTGCTGCCAGCATCGCTGGTGTCGGGTTGAAGGAAAGATTTCATCGAGCGCTTTCCAAAAGCCCATGGCGCCGTCGCCGACGGCGATTTCGGGCGCAGCCGCAAGACCCCGGGCCTTCAGATCGACGAGCAACTCCCGCCAGCTCTGCGCGCTCTCGCGAACTCCCACCTGAAAGCCGATGAGTTCCTTCTTCCCTTCCGGCGTGGCGCCGACGACGACGAGCATGCAGTCGGCATCATCCTCCATCCGCGCCTGAAGATAGACCCCGTCGGCCCAGATGTAGACATAGCGGCGGGCTGACAGGTCTCGCCGCTGCCAGCGATCGTATTCGGCCTGCCAATCCTCTTTCAGCCGCCCGATCACCGACGGCGACAGGTTCGGTGCGTCCTTGCCGAGCAGCGCCGCCAGCGCTTCCTGGAAGTCGCCGGTCGAGATGCCGCGCAGATACAGAACCGGCAACAGCGCATCGAGGCTCCTGGTCCGGCGCGCCCACTTCGGCAGGATCGCCGAGGTGAAGGTGATGCGGTCCTGGCCCAACCCGTCGGCGCCGCGGTCGCGCAGCTTTGCCCGTCTCACCGGCACCGGACCGATCCCTGTGTGGATTGCCCGCTCCGGCCCGTGACCGTGCCGAACCAGGCGGGCCCGCCCATCGGCCAGGCGCTCCTCGGCCATGGTAGCCAAAAACGCCTCCGCTTCCGCTTCAACGGCCTGCGCCAGCAGCCGGCGAGCGCCGTCGCGCAGAACCAATGTCAGGGGATCGTCAATCTCGTCAGGATGCTGAAAGGCGTGAACCGTGGTATCTGTCTTCAAGGCGTATCGCTCCTCTGGAGGTTCGGGCAGGCTTCGACACCCACCCCGATACGCCGCCTTCTTCAAACCGTCATCACCCAGTTTCCGCCATAGCTC
>CAZEEC010000308.1:0-2191 GCA_964511105.1 uncultured Mesorhizobium sp. | reverse complement strand
AGCCATCTTGAAAAACCCAACTGATAGGTTATCTTGAAGCATGGTTGTCGTTCACCGGGCTCACGGCTTTCGGTTCGTCTCTATACCGCCGATCATGAACCGGCTCACGTTCACATCACCGGAGCGGGACAGGCAAAAATCAATCTGCTGGGGCCGGACGGCGATCTCGAGATCGTGTCCAGCGTCGGCATCAAGCGCTCCGACCTTCGGCGGCTTGTAGCCGAGGTGATCGAGCGCCGCGATCATCTTCTCAAGGAATGGGAGCGCATTCATGGTTAAGCCGACTGACGCTGAATTCGAGGCGGCCGAAGCGCGCGGCCGCAAGCTGCTCGAAACGCAGCTACGTGCGGCGGCCGCCCGATACGATCGGGCGACGGCACGCGTGGTCGTCGATCTGGTGAACGGGTGCACCTATGCGTTTCCCGCCCAGTTCGTGCAGGACCTGAAAGAAGCCGGCCCTGACGATCTTGCCGACGTGCAGGTCGACGGGGTCGGCTTCAATCTGCGCTGGCCGGCGCTGGACGTCGACCTTTACGTTCCGGCGCTGGTCGCCGGCATATTCGGAACCCGCGACTGGATGGCGAAGGAAATGGCCCGTCAAGCAGGACAGGCGAGATCCCCGGCCAAGGCTGCCGCGGCGCGAGCGAACGGCTTGAAGGGCGGGCGCCCGCGAAAGGCGGCGAGCGGCTGAACGTCGCTCGTGGAGTTTTGCATGTTTGCCTAACCGGATGGCGGGCCGGGGCGTACCCGAGCCCGTTTCTGCCGTCCGGTCGCGAAGCCGCCACGCAGCGCCTGCGAGGATCCAAAGGGCGACGGCCTGGTCAAGCGCACCGCCTATCCGACCATCCCGCCTCGCGTCGATTACGAACTGACGCCCCATGGGCTTTCGCTGCACGAACCGCTCTTGACGCTAGCCACATGGGCGCGCGCGCAGCAGGGCTACATCGAGAAGTCGAGGAAGGCATATGACGCCCGCGCCACCGACTGAGTGCGCGGCGCATCCTATTGCGGCCAGTTCCGCCGCAAACGTGGAGCGCGGGGCAAAGCGTGTTCACTTCGAACGCACCGGCACACAGTCCGACCTGTTCGGCGAAGAGGAGGCCGCGGTCAGCGAGCTCGTCATATCCCATCCGGCCTCCGATTACGAAACCTTCGCGGCGGCAGTCAGATAGCCGAAGGCGTAGTCGGCGAAGGAGCGCCAGCATTCGAGCCGGAAGACATCGTCCTCCAGCCGGTAGAGAACGATTTCAATCTTGTGCAAGATGGTGCGCGAGGCCGCGCCGACGGGAAATGCCGACAGCGACAGATCCTGCGGGCAGCCGGCGTTGAGGACAGCCTGCGCGCCGGCGCCCGACACGATCAAAGCGGCGTTGCGATGCGAGATGTCGACCGCCGAATGAAAGGCTGCGACCGGCTTCACAAGCGCCGCGAGGTCAGCCTCGCTCTCGTCGATGACCAGCCACTCGTCGGGCCCGATCCAGAGCACGTGGCGGCCGTCCTGGGCACCCGTCATCTTCGGCCGGGTCGGCAGGTCGACACCGAGCGCCAACGACAGAGCCGCGATGCTGTCGCCCGGCGCGCGCAGCGACAGCCGGCCGGCCGGCCGCGCGACCGTCACGGACACATTCGCCGCGACCGTCTGGCGGCCGTCGAGGACGGGTCGGCGGGAGGCTATGGAAGTGGTCATGCCCATTTCAGCCATTGAGACGCTCCCCGCTTTCGTCGAAGAACACGGTTCCGGTGACTTCGACTTCGATCACCTTGGCCGGCATCGGCACGAACAGGCGCTGGCCTGTCAGCGCGCGGCCGTCGGCCACCATGGCAAGGGCGATCGAGCGGCCGCAATTCGCCGACCAGTAGCTCGACGTCACGTGGCCGATCATCTTCATCGGGATCGGCTGGTCGGGATCGGCGACGATCTGGGCGCCTTCGTCCAGAACGACGTTTGGATCGATGGTCTTCAATCCCACCAACTGCTTGCGGCCGGCCTTGACCAGATCAGGACGCATGAGGCCGCGAATGCCGACGAAATCGGTTTTCTTCTTGCCGATCGCCCAGTCGAGCCCGACATCGCCCGGCGTTGCCGTTCCATCGGTTTCCTGGCCGACGATGATATAGCCCTTTTCGGCCCGCAGGACGTGCATCGTCTCGGTGCCGTAAAGGCAGGCGCCGCGCTTTTGCGCCTCAGCCC
>CAZEEC010000307.1:0-2200 GCA_964511105.1 uncultured Mesorhizobium sp. | reverse complement strand
AAGCCGGTGATGAACATCACCTTCAAATCGGGATCGATCTCGGTGGCGCGGCGGGCAAGCTCGATCCCGTCCATCTCCGGCATGACGATATCGGTCAGGAGCAGCGAGAACGGCTCCTCGCGCAGCCGCTCATAGGCGCTCGCGCCATTGTCGTAGTCGATCACGTCGTACCCGGCGCGCTCGAGCGCCTTGACGAGGAAGCGACGCATGTCCTCATCGTCTTCCGCGAGCAGTATTCTTGCCATTTATGTGTCCAGGGTCCTGTTCCATGAACCGGCAATGTCCGATTCGCCCTCGCAAACCTATATGTTTTCAACATGGTAAACATCAAGTTAAGGCAAAGGTCCGGAACCGGCCGCATGGCTGGACAGGGAGCGCTGCCAATGGCAGATCAAAGGGATGGACGAATTCGTGGCAGCGCATGATCAGATGACCGAGCATCCCGATTTTCATCAACGCGCAGCTTTCGACATTCTGCGCCCCCGCGCCCAGACGGCTCCCTTCGTCTTCAACTCGCCCCATAGCGGCGCGTTTTATCCGCAGCGTTTTCTCGATCTGGCGCGGCTCGACGCACACTCCATCCGCCGCTCCGAGGACAGCTTCGTCGACGATTTGTTTTCCGGGGTCGCCGATCTGGGGGCGCCGCTCCTGCGCGCGCATTTCCCGCGCGCCTATCTCGACGTCAACCGCGAGCCGTGGGAACTCGATCCGCGGATGTTCGCCGCGCCGCTGCCGCCCTTCGCCAACAGCCGGTCGGCGCGGGTGGCCGGCGGACTCGGAACCGTCCCAAAGCTCGTCGGCGAGGGCCAGGAGATCTATGCACGCAAGCTGCCGCTCGAAGAGGCGGCACTGCGCATCGAGAAGATCTACAAGCCCTACCACGACGCGCTGGGGGCGCTGATCGCGGCGACGCACAGGACGTTCGGCATCGCCGTCCTGATCGACTGTCACTCCATGCCGGCGACGATCCGCCTGCCCGAAAGCCGCATCCGCCCCGATTTCATCATCGGCGACCGGTTCGGCATGTCCTGCCGGGCCGATCTGTCGGAGGCGGCCATCATGCATCTGGCCGCACGCGGCTATACCGTGGCGCACAACAAGCCCTATGCGGGGGGCTTCATCACCGAGCATTACGGCCGCCCGGCGCGCGGCATCCACGCCCTGCAGATCGAGATCAACCGCAGCCTCTACATGAACGAGACCAAGCTTGTTCCCAATGAGGGCTATGACCAGACGCGGAACGACCTCACCGAACTGGCGGCAATGCTGATCGGGCTTTTCGCGCTGCCGGGCGAACATTCGATCGCCGCTGAGTGACGCTGCACATTATCTAAGGACCGGAGCCCGACCATGGATCTGACCGTCGACGTCCTGCGGCATCTGGCGGCCGAGGCCGCACGCGAAACGCTGCCGCGCTTTCGCCAGCCGCATCAGGTCACCAACAAGCTGGCTGGCGGGTTCGATCCCGTCACCGAGGCCGACCGCGAGGCCGAGCGCGCGATCCGGCGCGCGATCGGCGAACAATTTCCAGGCGACGGCATTCTCGGCGAGGAATTCGGACCGGAGAACCTGCCCAACAGCCGGTGCTGGGTGATCGATCCGATCGACGGGACGCGCGCCTTCATGTCAGGCCTGCCGCTCTGGGGCACTTTGGTCGGCCTTCTCGAAGCAGGTGACGCGGTCGCGGGCATGATGAGCCAGCCCTTCACCGGCGAACTGTTCTACGCGATCGACGGCAAGGCCAGCTACGAGGGCCCCGGGGGGGCGCGCGACCTGAAGACGCGGGCGACGACCGATCTGCGCCATGCCACCTTGTGCACGACGACACCGTCGCTTTTCCTGAACGGGGAAAGGACGAGCTACGATCAGCTCGAACTGGCGGTGCAACTCGCCCGCTACGGCACGGATTGTTATGCTTATTGCATGCTGGCCGCGGGCCAGGTCGATCTCGTCGTCGAGACCGGGCTTCAGCCTTACGACATCGTCGCGCTGATCCCGGTGATCGAGGCGGCGGGCGGCATCGTCACCACGCGCGACGGCGGCCCGGCCGAAGCGGGCGGTTTTGTCGTTGCCGCGGCGACACCGCAATTGCATGCGGCGGCGCTGGATCTGCTCAACGGGTAGCTATCGCGGCAGGACGCTCGCGCCCATCAGTTCCTTGTCGATCGCATGGGCGGCCTGGCGGCCTTCGCGGATCGCC
>CAZEEC010000306.1:0-2201 GCA_964511105.1 uncultured Mesorhizobium sp. | reverse complement strand
TCATCGCGAACCATCAAAGCAGCATCGCGATAGAGAGCCTTACGCTTGTCTTCGTCCAGCTCCCCGCGCGCGGATACGATGAGCTGATCGAAATCCTCCCGCAAGAAGCGCGTCTCGTTCCAATCGGCGCTGGAAATATACGCTGTCGAATACTGCTGATCCTGCGTCGGCCGACCGACCCAGTAGGACGCGGTGAAGGGCTGCTGGTTCCAGATATCTGCCCAGTATCCATCACCAGGCTCTCGGCGAACCTCGACAGGAATGCCGGCTGCGACCGCATTTTGCTGAAACAACTGGGCCGCATCGACGGCTCCGGGAAAGGCAACCTCCGAGGTCTGCAACACAATAGGACCTTCGTGGCCTGATTGCTTGAAGTGGAACGCCGCTTTGTCGGGATCATAGCTCCGTTGTTCGATGTCATCGGCAAACAGCGGATATGCCGCATTGATCGGGAAATCGTTCCCAACCGAGCCATAGCCGCCAAGAATCCGCTGCACCATGTCTTCGCGGTCGATCGCATATTTGAGCGCGAGGCGCAGGTCATTGTTGTCGAACGGCGACGAGTTGCACTGCATCGCGAAGGTGTAATGCGCAGATCCCGCGATACTCTTGATCGAGACGCCGGCGATACGCTCCACCATCTCGACAAGCCGTGGCTCAACGCGATTCATCATATGGATCTGGCCGCTCTGCAGCGCCGACATGCGCGCCATCGCGTCATTGATCACGAGAATTTCAACCTGATCTGCATGGCCGCGTGCTTCGAGATCCCAGTAGCCGTCAAAGCGAGCGCCGATTTCACGCACCCCGGGCTCATGCGAAGCCATCGTGTAGGGACCTGTGCCGATGCCCGCCTCAGGATCATCCAGGCCTCCGTTTGGCTGGATGATGAGGTGGTAGTCCGTCAGGAGATAAGGCAGATCGGCATTCGGCTCCCTGGTGACGATAACAAGATCTTCGCCATCGACCCGCAGAGACTCAATGCCGCGCAGGACGCCGAGCGCGCCGGATTGTGTTTCCTCCCCAGCATGACGCTCGATGGTCGCACGTGCATCCTCTGCGGTCAGTTCCTTGCCGTTGTGGAAGGAGACGCCCTTCCTGATCTTGAAAGTCCAGGTCTTCGCATCCGGGGACGAGCCATAGTCCGTCGCCAGCCATGGAACGAGCGCTCCGTCGGGTCCAATATCAAGCAGCTTTTCTCCCCAACACCTGGCGAAAACGGCTTTGACCTGATTGTTGATTGCAGCGGGATCGAGACCATCGGTGGACTCGCCGCCCACCATGCCAATCTTGAGCGTGCCACCCTTCACAGGGTCAGCAGCTCGAGCTGCGCCGAGAATGAGCGAGTTGGCCGCGACCGCTCCAATCCCAAGAGCAGCAGCGCGCCCTATAAAGTGGCGGCGGCTTAGCTTGCCCCGGATCACCCGGTCCATCAGGAACTTCAATTCTTCAGACATGAACTCCTCCTCCCAAATTCAAGCGGATGCTGGCAGCACCTTCAAACGCTTATCAGTGTTCCCATTGCTGAGCCCCGAGCATGCGAAGCTCTTTGACAATGCGCTCAAAGGACGACTTCGCCCGTGTTACGCTATGGCGCGCTCTTAGATAGCCGTGAACCAGCCCGTTCTCGTTAAACCAAACGGCCTTTCCGTCAGCCGCGTTGATCTTTTCGGCATATACGCGACCGTCGTCAGATAGAGGGTCGCATTCCGCCGAAATAATTACCGTGGGCGGCAAGCCGGAAAAATCCCGGTCCGCGAGAGGTGCATAGGAGACGTCCTCAGAAACGTCTTTGCCGCCTGTGCGAACATCCTTGTAGAAGACAAGGTCACGCCGTGTCAGCAATGGCGCTTCGGCATGCTCGAGATAGGAGCCTTGGTCTGAATCCCCGCCGAGACCGGGATAGATGAGCAATTGGCCGATCGGCTTCTTGCTCTCCTTGCGCGTCGTATGAGCAATGGCAGCGGCAAGATTGCCGCCGGCGCTGTCGCCACACAGGATGATTGGACGCTCGAACTTCTCGGTTGCCCAATCAAACGCCGCTCGGCAATCATCATAGGCTGCTGGATGTTGATGCTCAGGCGCCAGACGGTAGTCGACGGACGCCACGTCGAAACCGGTTCCAGCACAAAGTTCGGCGCAAACATCATCATGACTTTCGAGGCCACCCAGCACGAAGCCGCCACCATGGAAATAAAGAA
>CAZEEC010000305.1:0-2218 GCA_964511105.1 uncultured Mesorhizobium sp. | reverse complement strand
ATCAGCGTTGCCAGGAAGAGCATCTTCATTTGCGAGATTATACCTGTCGCTGCAGTGCCGATAGCTTTTCGCTCCGCAAGCTCAGGTCGTTTGCCGTTTGGACCGCCACCGCTTGCACAAGCACGGTCATCGGCACGCCCTTGGCAATACTGCCACTGTAACTCAGAGAAGGTTGGACGTCAGACCCCTTCCCTCCGCCACTCGTGTCGAGGTCTATTCCGGGCCCATGGCTTATATTCACACCGGAGAAAGTGTTAACCATCTCTCCGGAATAGAATGTATAAGGCATGTGCAATGTTTTTGCTGGCGATCCCGGCAGGATTCGAACCTGCGACCATCGGCTTAGAAGGCCGGTGCTCTATCCAGCTGAGCTACGGGACCTTTCGCTGACGTCAGTGCGTCCACGGGATCTTGCGGTCGAAGCGAAAGTTCTCGGCATAGGATATCTGCCTACGGCGAGCATCCTTGGCTTCCTCCACGCGGAACCCAATTCCGCTGCGTTCGGCATAAGCGATTGCCGCTTCCTTCGTCTCGAAGGTCAGACGGATCTGGCTCTTCATATCCCCAGATGTTGTGTAGCCCATCAAAGGCTCGATTTTCCGCGGCTCTGCAGGATCGAACTCGAGAACCCAGTAGCCGGTTTTCGCCTTGCCGGACTGCATGGCCGTCTTGGCTGGACTGTAGATACGTGCGGACATTGATCACTCTCCGGTTCGCCGACTGGTCGGAGCGGCAGGATTTGAACCTGCGACCCTCTGGTCCCAAACCAGATGCGCTACCAGGCTGCGCTACGCTCCGACGATCATTGCCAACGTCGCTTGCCTAGTTGGTCGGACACGGCTTCGCAAGCTTAAAATGTGGTTCCCGCGCTCAAACGTTAACCGGACAGCGCGGCCAGACCGGCTTCGATGTCGGCCTGAATGTCCGCGACATCTTCAAGCCCGATCTGCAGCCGGATCACGGGCCCCGGATAGTCGGTCCTGGAGACGGTTCGATCGGACAGGTCCACATGCACGGCAAGGCTTTCATAACCGCCCCAGGAATAGCCAAGGCCAAACAGCTTCAAAGCATCGAGAAAGACGTGCGCCTCGCGCAGACCGCCCTTCGCGAGAACGATAGAAAAGATGCCGCTCGAACCCTTGAAATCGCGAGTAAAAAGCGCGTTGTCGGGGTGACTGGCAAGTCCAGGATGCAGGACTTGTGCGACCTCGTCGCGCCCTTCAAGCCAGTTTGCGAGCTTGAACGCGCTTTCCTGATGGCGCTCAAGGCGCACACCCATGGTCCGCAAGCCTCGCAAAACCTGGTAGACGTCGTCGGGGCCCGCACACACGCCCATCGTCAAATAAGTGTCCCGAAGCCGGTCCCAGCAGGCGGCGTTGGCCGAAATGGTGCCCAGAAGTACGTCGGAATGGCCCGCAGGATATTTCGTCGCCGCATGAATCGAGATGTCTACGCCATGGTCGAGCGGCCTGAAATAGAGAGGTGTCGCCCAGGTATTGTCCATCATGACGATCGCGCCGCCGCCGCGGGCGGCTTTCGCTATCTCTGGAATATCCTGCATTTCGAATGTGTTGGAGCCGGGAGCTTCGGTAAAGACGATCCTCGTGTTTGGCTTCATCCTTTCGGCGATGGCCGCGCCGATGCGGGGTTCATAATACTCGACCTCGACACCGAGACGGGTCAGGACCGTATCGGCGAAACGGCGCGTTGGATTGTAGATCGAATCGACGATCAGCACGTGGTCGCCTGCGGCGGCGAAACCGAGAAGCGGCAGCGTAACAGCGGCAAGCCCCGACGGAACGAGAACGGTGCCGGCCGAGCCTTCCAACTCGTCGATCGCATTGCACAATGCATCTGTGGTCGGGGTGCCGCGTGTTCCGTACGTATATTTCTGGTCGCGCGACGCCATGGTCGCGGCATCCGGAAACAGCACTGTGGAAGCATGGACAACCGGCGGATTGACGAACCCGAAATAGTCTCGGGGGTTATGTCCGCCATGGGCCAGGCGGGTATTGATTCCGTGCTGGTTGAGCTGTTTCGTCATGCTTATCCACCGTTGGTTGCAGTCTATCCGGCGAGCATTAGTGCCCGGGAGGTGTTCGTGCAATGCGGCCCATGGGGTGGTCTGAGAACCTCGGCGCGAAAGATGAGCGCGCTTTCAGGCTTGACCCGGAAAAATTTATGACATTCGATGGCGCCGGTGAATGGGAGACAAGGC
>CAZEEC010000304.1:0-2219 GCA_964511105.1 uncultured Mesorhizobium sp. | reverse complement strand
GCTTCCTAAGCTATCTGGTCACCGGCCTGATTGTCTGGCTGTTCGTCAACGAGCTTTTGTCGCAAAGCGTCGGCGTCTTCCTGCACAATGAGAGCTTTATAAAGGGCACTACGCTGCCGCTGTCCCTCTACGTATTGCGGCTGTCGGCGCGAACGCTCTTGCGTTCCTCCTATACGGTGGTAGCCGGAATCGCGATCATTCTGGTTTTTGCCGAGCCGCCAACACCTGCTGCCCTGAGCGTCCTGCCGGCAATCGCACTCATCGCGGCGACGGCGCCGGCTGCCGTGATGACCATGGGCATTGTCGGCGCCTATGTCCCCGACATGCAGTTCGTCATCACCAACCTGCTGCGGATCATGATGTTTTTGACGCCGATCTTCTGGATGCCGGCTGGAGACGGCATACGCCAAGCACTTTATGCCGCAAACCCGCTCACCTATTTCATCGAGATCGTACGCGTGCCGCTCGTATCCGGCGTCGTGCCGTTCAATGCCTGGGCAATTGCCGGTATCCTGTGCATGCTGCTGTGGGCCTGCGCGCTGGCTCTTCTCGGCCTCTGCCGCCGCCAGATCGTATTCCTGGTGTAGCAATGGTCCGTCTCGAAGCTTTCAACCTCATGCTCGATTATCCAATTATCGAGCGCCGCTCGCTTACGGCGCGGTTGCGCCAAATAGGGCCGGCTGAACAAACGGGCAGGTCGCAGATCGTGCACGCGCTCCGTGACGTCACCCTCCGGCTCGACGCTGGCAGCCGATTGGCGCTGATCGGCCCAAACGGCTCCGGCAAATCAACGCTTTTGAAGGTGCTCTACGGCATCTACCCGCCGACATCGGGCAGTCTCAATGTTTCGGGAAGCAAGGACGCGCTCTTCAACATCCAGCTTGGCTTTCGCCGCGAAGCAACCGGCCGGCGCAACATCGAGTTGCGCGGACTGATCAATGGCTGGACGCGCGCCGAAGTGCGCGAGCGCACCGACGAGATCGTCGCCTTCAGCGAACTCGGCGACTTCATCGATCTGCCAATCAAGCTCTATAGCCAAGGCATGGCGGCCCGGCTCGCCTTTGCCATCGCCACGAGCGGCCGGCCGGATATCCTGCTGATGGATGAATGGATCGGGGCGGGCGACGCGAGCTTCCAGAAGAAGGCCAAGACACGATTGGCGGCAATGCTGAATGATGCCGGCATAATCGTTCTCGCCTCGCACAATCAAGCGATCTTGAAGGCGACCTGCACGCACGGACTCGTCTTGCAGCGGGGGAAGACAGCATTTCTGGGGAGGCTCGAGGAGGCGCTGGCATTTCATGACGAAAGCCGAGCCGAGCCTGTATGACATCGTCTTCCAAACAACTTATCCGCCTTGCTGTCACTCAAGCTTATACTTGTTGCTGACAAGGGAGCTTGGCTATGCAGCAATCCACCGACAATCTCGACCTGCCCTATATTCTGCCCTCGCAGGCGCAAAAGCACGTGACCCACAATGAGGCGCTGCGCGTGCTTGACGCTCTGGTACAGCCTGGCGTTGCCGGGATTGCATCGCTTCCGCCGGACGAGCCGCAGCGAGGCCTGCGTGTGATCGTTGGTCCGGATGCCACCGCAGCCTTCTTCGGCCACGTCCAGGATATTGCCGCCTGGAGCGCGGAAGGTTGGAGCTTCCATCCTCCGGCGAGAGGTTGGACCGTCTATGATGTCGAACAGAACGCGTGGCTGGGTTTTGACGGGCAGGCCTGGATCCGGATCGAACGCGAACGGGCGGAACGGCTCGGCATCGGCATGGAGGCCGATGCGGAAAACCGGCTGACAGTGGAATCCGCCAATACCCTTCTGACGCATGACGAGTCCGGCAGCCATCGCCTCAAAGTGAACAAAGAAGGCCTGGGTGACACCGCAACGCTGCTCTTCCAGTCCGGCTATTCCGGCCGCGCTGAAATGGGACTTTCAGGCGACGACGAGTTCGCGATCAAGGTCAGCTTCGACGGGGCGACCTGGCGCGAGGCGCTGAAGATCGATGCAGCAACCGGGCATGTCCGTTTTCCCGCAGGCGGCGTGCGCGAGCAACTTAGCGCACCGCGAACCTATTTCGTCGCGACGACCGGCAGCGACGGCAATGACGGACTTTCCGCGGCAAGCCCCTTTGCAACGCTGCAAAAGGCGGTCGACGCGGCGCTCGCGCTCGATGCCGTCGGCCACCAGGTGGCGATCCAGATCGCCGACGGTTCCTA
>CAZEEC010000303.1:0-2220 GCA_964511105.1 uncultured Mesorhizobium sp. | reverse complement strand
GCACATATTGCCCGTATAGCCTTGCATGATCGAGTTGGCGCGGCGTTGTGCAGCGATCGCCTTGGCGTCGGCCGCGGCCTCGGCTCCGGCATCGGAAAAAAGCGCAGCGGCACTATCGTTCGCGACATCCTCGGCTGGTTCGACCGCGCGTTCCTCATAATCGCGTCTGAAGGCGGTCGCCGTGTCGGTTCTCAATGCCAGGGCGGCATTGCCGGATGCGATCGAACGAACGTTGGCGCCCTGGCTCGCTATGGCCGGCCGCGCTGGAGCAGGGGCGGCGCCCGCAAAACCTTTCGGATCGGAGGAGTCCGAGACGACCTTGAGCGGCGCGCCGCGCGTCAGGCCCTTGGAGAAGGGCGTCGCTTTCCCTTCGGTAATGCCGCGGCCAAGCGAGGTGTTGGTGAAGTCCGATGTGTCGACATGAGCAAGGTCGCTGCGGCCGAGATAGGACACGGCCAATTCGCGGAAGACATAGTCGAGGATCGAGGTCGCGTTCTTGATCGCGTCATTGCCCTGGACCATGCCGGCCGGCTCGAATTTCGTGAAGGTGAACGCCTCCACATATTCCTCGAGCGGGACGCCATACTGCAGGCCGAGAGAAATCGAGATGGCGAAATTGTTCATCATCGCGCGGAAGGCCGCCCCTTCCTTGTGCATGTCGATAAAGATTTCACCAAGCTGCCCATCGTCGAATTCGCCGGTCCTAAGATAGACCTTGTGCCCGCCGACGATCGCTTTTTGAGTGTAGCCCTTGCGGCGGTTGGGAAGCTTCTCACGCAACGAGCGCACCTCGCGCTCGATGATTCGCTCCACGATCTTCTCGCTGACGGTCTGAGCCTGCTGGGCGGTCGGTGCGGCCACCAATTCCTCGATCAGGTCATCGGCCTCGTCCTCGTCATCTGATAGAAGCGAGGCATTGAGCGGCTGCGAGAGCTTCGATCCGTCACGGTAGAGCGCGTTGGCCTTCAGCGCCAGCTTCCACGACAGCATGTAGGCTTCCTTGCAGTCCTCGACCGCTGCATCGTTGGGCATATTGATCGTCTTCGAGATCGCTCCCGAGATGAAGGGCTGAGCCGCCGCCATCATGCGGATGTGGCTTTCCACTGACAGATAGCGCTTGCCGATCTTGCCGCAGGGATTGGCGCAGTCGAAGACCGGAAGATGCTCGTCCTTGAGGAATGGCGCTCCCTCTAGCGTCATAGCGCCGCAAACGTGGATGTTGGCGGTCTCGATGTCCTTCTTCGAAAAGCCGAGCGCCGGCAGAAGCTCGAACGAAAAATCGTTGAGTTGCTCGTCGGTGAAGCCGAACGTTTCCTTCAGCCAGTCGGCGCCGAGCGTCCACTGGTTGAAGATGAACTTGATGTCGAAAGCCTGGGCCGTTGCGGCATTCAGCGCGGTGATCTTCTCATCGGTGAAGCCTTTGGCCTTGAGCGAGCCTGGATTGACCCCGGGCGCCTGGTTCAGATTGCCGTGGCCGACCGCATAGGCCTCGATCTCGGCGATCTGGCTTTCCGAATAGCCGAGCGTGCGCAAGGCTTCCGGCACGGCGCGGTTGATGATCTTGAAATATCCGCCGCCGGCGAGCTTCTTGAACTTGACCAGTGCGAAGTCGGGTTCGATGCCGGTCGTGTCGCAATCCATGACGAGCCCGATCGTGCCGGTGGGCGCGATGACCGAGACCTGCGCATTGCGGTAACCGTGCTTTTCGCCAAGTTCTAGCGCGTTGTCCCAGGCAAGCTTCGCGTGCTCGATCAGGTGGGCGTGCGGGCAATCCTCGCCAATGAGTGGAACCGGATTGACGGACAGGCCCTCATAGCCGTCGGACAGCCCATGAGCGGCGCGGCGATGGTTGCGGATGACGCGCAGCATGTTGTCGGCGTTGCGCGCGTAATCGGGGAAGGCGCCGAGTTCACCGGCCATTTCGGCCGAGGTGGCATAGGACACCCCCGTCATGATCGCGGTGAGCGCGCCGCAGATGGCGCGGCCTTCCTTCGAATCGTAGGGGATGCCGGACGTCATCAGCAAGCCGCCGATGTTGGCATAGCCGAGGCCGAGCGTGCGATATTCGTAGGAAAGGCGCGCGATCTCCTTGGACGGGAACTGCGCCATCATAACCGAGATTTCGAGCACGAGCGTCCACAGCCGCACCGTGTGCTCGTAAGCCGCGATATCGATGGTTCCGTCCTGGTTGCGATAGGTTAGAAGGTTGATCGAGGCGAG
>CAZEEC010000302.1:0-2236 GCA_964511105.1 uncultured Mesorhizobium sp. | reverse complement strand
ACCTGAACATCGAAATCCGCATAATGCTGCGTCGTCGCCCAGATCGAGAAGATCAAATGCCATGGATCGGTTCGGGCGATCTTGCCGGCCTTCATCCAACCCAAAATGAGCGCCGCCTTTTCATCAACCAGCGGCTTCAACTCACCTTCAAGCAGGTGCTGGATGCGCGGCGCGCCCTGCAGGATTTCATTGGCGAACAATCGGCTTTCGCGCGGAAAATCCCGCGCCATTTCAAGTTTGCGGCGGATATATCCACGTAGCTCGCTAACCGGGTCGCCAACATCGTCGAGTTCGCGAAGCGGAGCGAGCCAAGTCTGCAGGAGGCGCTCGATCAATGTCGTGAACATCGCTTCCTTGGAGCGGAAATAATAGAGGAGGTTGGGTTTCGACATGCCGGCCGCTTCGGCGATCTCATCGATCGTCGCGCCACGAAATCCCTGCATGGCGAAGACATCGAGTGCCGCATCGAGGATGACTTCGCGCTTCTCAATCTGGATGCGCGTGCGGTGGCGCTCGACCGGAACTTCAGCGTCCATAACACGACCTCCACTTTGCCAATCGACTGGCCCAGCCAATGATCCTGTGTGGAGCGTGAGGGAGCCGCACCATTTCCTCTACTATGGCTTGACCACCATGGTGGCGGTGCTAACGTTTGTCCAACCGGTCAAAAAAACTTAGCATGACTGCCACCGGCAACCAAGCGTGGCCGAAATTTGGAACATGGAAAAGGGAGGCTTGGTCATGTCGAATCGGCTCAACGTGGCGCCGAACGATCTTTCGGCATTCTGGATGCCGTTCACGGCGAACAGGCAGTTCAAGCAGGCGCCGCGAATGCTGGTCGCCGCAAAGGACATGCACTACACCGCCTCCGACGGACGCAAGATCCTCGATGGAACGGCGGGCCTGTGGTGCGTCAATGCCGGCCATTGCCGGCCGAAGATCACCGAAGCGATCCAGCACCAGGCGGCGGAACTTGACTATGCGCCGGCCTTCCAGATGGGGCACCCGATCGTCTTCGAACTCGCCAACCGCCTGGTCGATATCGCGCCTGAGGGCCTGAACCACGTCTTCTTCACGAATTCGGGCTCAGAATCAGTGGACACCGCTCTCAAGATTGCGCTTGCCTATCAACGCGTGAAGGGCGAGGGCGCGCGCACCCGTCTTATCGGCCGCGAGCGCGGCTATCATGGCGTCAATTTCGGCGGCATTTCCGTCGGCGGCATCGTGTCCAATCGCAAGATGTTCGGCACGCTTTTGACCGGCGTGGATCATCTGCCGCATACGCATATCCCCGGAAAGAACGCCTACTCGCGTGGCGTGCCGGAGCATGGCGGCGATCTGGCCGACGAACTCGAGCGCATCGTCACCTTGCATGATGCCTCGACGATCGCCGCGGTCATCGTGGAGCCGGTCGCTGGCTCGACGGGCGTTCTCATTCCGCCGAAGGATTATTTGCAGCGCTTGCGCGACATCTGCACCAAACACGGCATCCTGTTGATCTTCGATGAGGTCATTACCGGATTCGGACGCCTGGGCACGCCGTTTGCAGCGGATTATTTCGGTGTCCTGCCTGACATCATGGTCACGGCGAAGGGCGTGTCGAACGGCGTCATCCCGATGGGTGCGGTTTTCGTGACATCGGAAATTCACGACGCCTTCATGACCGGACCGGAGCACTTGATCGAGTTCTTCCACGGCTACACCTATTCGGGCAATCCGATCGCTTCCGCCGCGGCGCTGGCGACCCTCGATACCTATAAGGAAGAAGGGCTTTTGACCCGCGGCGCGGAGTTGGCTTCCTATTGGGAAGACGCGCTGCACTCGCTCAAGGACGCACCAAACGTCATCGACATCCGCAATATAGGCCTCGTCGGCGCGGTCGAACTGCAGCCCATTGCCGGTCAGCCAACCAAGCGGGCGTTTTCAGCCTTCGTGAAGGCGTTCGAAAAGGGCTGCCTGATCCGCACGACGGGCGACATCATCGCGCTTTCCCCGCCGCTGATCATCGAGAAGGCGCAGATCGACGAACTGATCGACTGTGTGCGCGACGTGATTCACGAGGTGGCGTGAGAACGGGCAAGGCGGGCTCGCCACGGGCTCGCTTCATCCTGAAGAAAAAAGCGAATTGAGGGGCCAAGGATGTCTGCGCCGGGCGAGAATTTACGTATCAATCCCGATCGTTTGTGGGATTCGCTCATGGAAATGGCGAAGATCGGGCCCGGCATTGCCGGCGGCA
>CAZEEC010000301.1:0-2251 GCA_964511105.1 uncultured Mesorhizobium sp. | reverse complement strand
CGAACGGGACGCGCAGGCCGGCAATTTCCCGCAAGCCTTCTCCCATTTCGCTTTGGTCGACACGGCGTTTAATTTTCTCGATGTCGCGGGATTGGCGCGGGAAGCCTCCGGTCAAGAAAAGCACACTTGAAGCGCATCGGGGGCCTCCGTCCCGTTGCGGAAGTTCTCAATTCCATGCGGCGCGTTGACTCATGGCGCGGTTGAGTTTTTAATAGAACAAAACAGGAACATTGATATGAGCAGGCAACGCGAAATTCACGCGCTGCGCGAGCGTCTTGCCGGCCTGGAGCCCGTTGGGATTCTGGGAGAAGAAAGCCGGTTCTCGCTCGATTCGAAACAGATCGATGCCGCCCTCGGTGGCGGCCTGACGCGCGCGGCATTGCATGAGGTGATGAGCGCCGGGAGCGCGGATGCGGCGGCGGCCATCGGCTTTGTGACGGGTCTATCTTTGAGGGCGGGACGGGGCGGCAAGGGCCCAAAAGATGCGGAGACGGCCGTGGATGCGGTTCGTCCGGTGCTCTGGGTGCGCCAGACGGCCGGTGAGGTCGAGACGGGAAAGCTTTACCCGCACGGCCTCCTCGAGATGGGGCTCGATCCGCGATCGCTCATCCAGGTCCGTCTCAAGGATGCGACGGGCGTTCTGCGTGCCGGCATGGAAGGGGCCGCATGTGAAGCGCTCGGCTGTGTCGTCATCGAGGTGTGGGGCAGCCCGAAAATCCTCGACCTGACGGCAACGCGGCGCCTTGCGCTCCGCGCCGAGCAGAGCGGAGTCCCTGTTTTTCTTTTGCGATTTTGCGCCAGGGTCGAGCCGAGCGCGGCCGCCACGCGCTGGCAGATTCGTGCGCTCGCCTCCCGGCCGCTTGAGGCGGATGCGCCGGGCCATCCTGCCTTCGACGTCACTCTCTTGAGGCAGCGTGCCGGCGTTTGCGGCCTCAACTGGCAGATGGAGTGGAATCGTGATCGACAGCATTTCGAGGAACAGGCGCTATCTCGCCCTGTGGCTTCCTTTCCTTTCAACCGAACGGATCAAGCGGCTGGCGCATCGCGCTGGCGGCAGGCGGGATGACAGGCCGATGGTGGTCGCCGCGCTTCAAGTCAACGCCATGCGCATCGTCGCGGCCGACCCCAAAGCACTTTCGCTCGGTCTGCGGCCGGGGCTGGGACTTGCCGATGCGCGGGCACGCGTGCCGACAATCGAGGTGCACGAGCATGAACCGGAAGCCGATCTGGCGCTTTTGCGGCATGTCGCGGAGTGGTGCGATCGTTATACACCCGTCGTGGCCGAAGAAATGTCCGACACGCTGATCCTCGAGGTCGGGGGCTCGGTGCATCTTTTCGGGAGTGAAGCGCGGCTCTGCCGGGATATCGAGCGCCGGCTTTCCGGTTTCGGCTTCACGACGCGCACCGCAATCGCCGGAACGTCGCTGTGCGCGCGTGCCGTCGCGCGCTTCGACGGCGGCGGTATCGTGGAGGCCGGCGAGGAAAAAGCGCGTGTGTCGGTGCTTCCCGTCGCCGCGCTCGAAATGGAGGAAGAGACGATCGTGGCCCTGCGTCGTGCCGGGCTGATGACCATCGGGGATGTCGCCGCGCGTCCTTTGAAGCCGCTCGCCGCGCGCTTCGGCGCGGAATTCGTGCGTCGATTGCAGGGCGTGACCGGCGAAGTCGATCCGCCGCTTCATCCGCGTCGGCCGTTGCCGCTCTTGTTATCGGAGCAGCGTTTCGCCGATCCGATCGGGCTTGAGGAAGATATCGCCGCAGCCTTGGATGCTCTGTCGCGTGACCTTTGCGCGCTCCTGGAGCGGGAGGGGCAGGGCGGACGTGCTTTCGAGGCGACCTTCTTTCGAGCCGATGGGAACACCCGGCGCATCGAAGCGCTCGTCGGTCGACCCTTGTGCGATCCGGTGGCGATCAGGAAGCTTTTCATGACGCGGCTCGACGCTCTGGCCGACCCGATCGATCCTGGATTCGGTTTCGACATGATCCGCCTTTGCGTCCTTTCCTTCGATCGGGTCGATGGAACGCAGATACGTTTCGAGCGCGACGCGGTTGAGGAGGGAGAGATCGCCGACTTGGTCGACCGGCTCACCGCGCGGTTCGGGCCCGGCGCGGTCGAACGGTTCCTGCCGGTCGAGAGTCATGTGCCGGAACGTGCGGCACGGCGGATGCCGGCAATCGACGCTGCCCAGGCGAAGGGAGGCTGGCAGGCAAGTCTTTCCGGAGAGCCGCCCTTGCGCCCGATCCTCATTTTCAC
>CAZEEC010000300.1:0-2260 GCA_964511105.1 uncultured Mesorhizobium sp. | reverse complement strand
GCATTGCGGGCCAATCACCATAGCCGCCCAGCCTGAAAAGTTCTGCTGAATTTCCTTCGATCCATCGGAGCCCCCTCGCATCCGCTGCGGCGCGTAAAGCATCCCGCACGGCGTGGAGTGTGTCTCTGTCGGTTGCGATGGCCGATGCCCACTCGCCGTCATGGCCGGCGACCAGAATGAGACGTATCCCGTGCGAGAAGGTCGCTTCGAGATTTGGACGGGGACGCGCTCCTAGCCAGCTCAGCAGCGCATCGGCTTCAAGATCCTCCAAAGCGTCGGTGCGGTTCATCAGGGCGATGACCTGGTCCTGTGTATTCCATCCACCCTCGGAAAATCCCAAGGTGGCAAGGATAATGGCATCGCGCGTGGCCATGACATCGAGCGCGTTTGGCCCGCGCTTCCACCACGCGCGGCGCAGAGGAAGCGAAAAAACGCTCCCACCGGGGGTCCGTCGTTTTCGCCTTGTTCCCTCGCCACATCCCAAAAAACGGTCGATGAAGACAACGGAGCCAAGCGCAACGAGTGCCTCTGAGAGAACCGCCGAAAAGGCACCTGGCGCATCGCTTTCGCCCGAATTCCTGGAATGCCGCCAGCAGATCGTCGCGGCCGCGCCTTCCCCAGGAACCGCGACTCCGTCGGCATAAAACAAATGATCCTCGATCCAGATGACCCCAAGAAGCTTACTCATAACCAGCGCTCCGATTGGTGTGGCCGGGAAAGATAGAACCAGAGCAGCATGATCCGCTCCGAGTGGCGGCAACGCATAAGTGTCGCATCTATGAATGTTCCAGAAAAATCGTGCAATGTTTGACGGTCAGGTCGCAAATATGCCCGATGATCTGATGCCGCTGGAATCAGGTGCCCAGTTCCTGCGAAAAACGCCTTTCAAGAAGGCGATCGAACCGACATCATGCCATGCGCTGAAAGGAAACGACGGTATGACTTATGTCGAAAATATTGATCCGATCATTGCCCTCGGCGTTATTTTTGCTGTCTCTGTCATTATTGCCAGCTTCCTTTATCAGAACCACTATTCATCCAGCGCATGGATGCTGGCGTATCTGATCATCGCCTTTTTCATCATTTCGCTGTTGATCGCCGCATTCGGACTCGTTGTTTTGGGATTCGGGGATGAGACCCTTCGCAGGGCAGGCGTTTCCCCCGGAATAAGAATGACTTTGCATTTCATTCAGTTTGCCCTGGCTCTGGTGCCTTTCATTGTCTCGGGCTGGTTCGCATTCTCACGCAGTTCATTGCCGCTCGGGGTATGGACGCCCGTTATCGTGCTGACCGCCGCGCCTCTGCTTATGATCGGGACGCAAATCGTAGCGGAAAGCATGTCAATTCAGGAACGGGCAGTCTCCCTGGGTCGCGATACGACACAGCCTCCTGGGGATAGCGTAGATTAAGCCGCGATCGCAGAGCGTGAACAGCCCGGTGATGCCTTCCTGCGGCTCGGCTTCATGCACCCTGCGGCTCCAACTTGGTATTCGCCGCCTCCATTCTGTGCTGATTGCCACCTACGGCCATCCTCATCGATGAAGGGGAAGAAGGGGCACGACACATGTAGAAGCGGCCCACGGGCATCACGATCTTGAATGTTGGACTCTCCCCCGCCGGCCTCCGCCGGCGGGGGAATTGCGGTCGCGGATCAATTAACCGCGGTGAGCGTCATCGACGTACCCGTCGCGGCGACGTTGAGGCCGATCTGGCCGGTCGCGCTCAGCGGCTGAAGATGGACCGACTGTGCCGTGCCGCCGACCAGCACGTTGGCGCCAAGGCCGGCGCCGAGCGTCGCCTCCACCGTGGCGCCGGAATAGAGCCCGCCGAGCGAGCCGGCGTGATAGCCGGCGGTCGGCGCGAACACCGCCCACACCAGGCGGCCTTCGGTGGTGAAGCCGAGGTCGATGCCCATCTTGCGGATCGTACCGACATAGGCCTCGGCCTGCCGGCTGCCGGTCGTCGATTGGAAGACGCAGTCGAGTTCCTTGGCCGAGCCGATGACGTAGCCGACGCCGCCGCCGATGCGGCAGTCGAGATGGCCGATCCTGACGCCACCACGATCGTCGGCGCGCACCGGCACGTCCGGCCCGCCTTGGCGGACGAAATCGGCGCCGTGTGCGGTTGCGCCGGCAAGGGCGAGCGGGGCAGCGCAGGCTGCGGCAATAATCTTGTTCATCGTCAATTCTCCTGTTTCAAGGGCGAGCCTGCGGCCGCGCCCTACCCGGTGCAGAACGGGCTGGGCGCCGAATTGATCCAG
>CAZEEC010000299.1:0-2284 GCA_964511105.1 uncultured Mesorhizobium sp. | reverse complement strand
GAGACTTCGCCCAGATTCCGTGACGCCGGCTTCAATTCGAAATAAAGCTCGTCGAGCGGAATGGTGCCGTGGTTGACGACCACCTGATCGACCATCCTTTGCTTGGCCACGCCGCCATAATCGCTGCCGATATGCGCGATCAACCGGTTGCCGCTCTTTTCGACGGATTCGAGCCGGAAGGTGACCGTGAATGTCACGTCGAGCTTCTGAAGCGAGCGCATATAGGGCACGAGGTTCATTGCCATGACTTCGGGCGCAAAGGAGCGATCTGGGGTCATGATCTCGACCTTCGACCCGGCGGCGGCGAGGACTTCGGCAGCCTGCAGCCCGGCATGATCGCCGGCATCGTCGAATACCAACACTTCGGCCCCCGGCTTGACGTCGCCGGAGATGATGTCCCAGGCCGAAACGACCAGTTCGTTGCCGCTCGACAGGATATCCGTGCGTGGAAGCCCGCCCGTGGCGATGATCACGACGTCCGGGTTCTCCCGCAGGACCATGTCGGCTTCCGCCCAACTATTGAAGTTGAACTTGACGCCGCTTTTCTCGCACTGGCTCATGCGCCAATCGACGATGCCGATCATTTCCTGTCGCCGCCGGCTCTGCACCGTCAGGCGGATCTGGCCGCCGGGATGGGCGGCGGCTTCGAAGACCACCACCTCATGCCCGCGTTCGCCCGCGACGCGTGCCGCTTCGAGGCCGGCCGGACCGGCGCCGACGATGACGACCTTCTTTCGGCTCGCGGCAGGCTCGATCACCTGCGGCATGGTCAATTCGCGGCCCGTCGCGGCATTGTGGATGCAATAGGCGGCGCCGCCCTGATAGATGCGGTCGAGGCAGTAATTCGCGCCGACGCATGGCCGGATATCGTCTTCGCGCCTTTCGATGATCTTGCGCACGATGTAGGGGTCGGTCATGTGCGCGCGGGTCATGCCGATCATGTCGACCTTGCCGGCGGCGATCGCGTGGCGTGCGGTGGCGACGTCGGGAATGCGCGCCGCATGGAAGGTGGGAAAATCGGTCGCAGCCCGGATCTCGCCGGCAAAATCGAGATGCGCAGCACTGGCCATGCCCTGGATCGGGATCAGGTCGGTCAGGCCGGCATCGGTGTCGATGTGCCCGCGCACCACGTTCAGGAAGTCGACGAGGCCGCTGTCCTTCAGCCGCCGCGAGATTTCGAGGCCGTCCTCCTTGGTCGTGCCGCCCGGCAGTTCCTCGTCGCCCGTATAGCGCACGCCGACGATGAAGTCGGGCCCCACCCGCTCGCGGATGGCTCTCAACAGGTCGAAGCCGAAGCGCAGGCGGTTCTCGATCGACCCGCCATAGGGCGCGTCGAGTTCGTTGGTGAGCGGCGACCAGAACTGGTCGATCAGATGGCCGTAGGCCTCGAGCTCGATGCCGTCCATGCCGCCCGCCTTCATGCGCTCGGCCGCATCGGCGAAATCCTTGATGATCCGGTCGATATCCCAGTCTTCGAGCTTCTTCGGGAAGGCGCGGTGCGAAGCTTCGCGATGATGCGAGGGCGAGACGGCCGGCAGCCAGTCGCCTTTGTCCCAGCGCGTGCGGCGGCCCAGATGCGTCAGCTGGATCATGACGGCCGCGCCATGCTCGTGCACGGCATCCGTCAGGTTGCGGATCCAGGGCACCACCTCGTCCTTATAGGCGAGGATGTTGTTGAAGACGGGCGGGCTGTCCTTCGACACCGCGGCCGAGCCGGCCGTCATGGTCATGGCCACGCCGCCGCGCGCGCGCTCGACATGATAGGCGCGATATTGCTCCTTGGGCATCCCGTCTTCGGCATAAGCCGGCTCGTGCGCCGTCACGATGATGCGGTTGCGCAACCGCAAATGCTTGAGCTGGAAGGGCTGAAGGAGGGGATCGTTGGACATCTGTCGGACTCCGAATGATGCGCGTCAGGAGCGAAGGCTAGGGAGAAACCGATAAAGGTGTCAAACTGGCTGGCTTGAAGGCGCGGGCGTGAAAAGCATATCGGCGGTCCCATCAGGCCGAGGTTAGCAGTGCAGAGGAATCCTGTGCAGACTCAGGGGGTGACCATCGCCATGTGCGCTGTGCGGGCGTTCCTCTCCGCAGAGGGCGCCCGCACATCAAACCTGTGTTGCTTCAGGAACGACAGCGGCAACGGGCTCAGCTACAGCCCGATGTATTTCCACACGTATCGCATTTTTCACAGGTGCCGTTCCGGACCATGGTGAAGTTCTGGCACTCGGTGCACATATTGCCCGTATAGCCTTGCATGATCGAGTTGGCGCGGCGTTGTGCAGCG
>CAZEEC010000298.1:0-2299 GCA_964511105.1 uncultured Mesorhizobium sp. | reverse complement strand
GCGGACCGGAGACATATTCGCCCCACTCGGCCGTGTTCGAGATCGAGTAGTTCATTTTGGCGATGCCGCCCTCATAGATCAGATCGACGAACAGCTTGACCTCGTGCAGGCACTCGAAATAGGCCATTTCCGGCGCGTAGCCCGCTTCCACCAGCGTCTCGAAGCCGGCGCGGATGAGTTCGACGATGCCGCCGCACAGAACCACCTGTTCGCCGAAGAGGTCAGTCTCGCACTCTTCCTTGAAATTGGTCTCGATGATGCCCGAGCGGCCGCCGCCGACGCCGCAGGCATAGGACAGTCCGAGATCGAGCGCATTGCCGGACGCATCCTGATGAACGGCAACAAGGCAAGGCACGCCGCCACCCTTCTGGTATTCGCCGCGCACTGTGTGCCCCGGACCCTTGGGCGCGACCATCAGCACGTCGACTGTCTCCTTCGGCTCGATCAGGCCGAAATGGACATTGAGACCGTGCGCGAATGCGATCGCAGCACCGTCGCGAATGTTCGGCGCGATCTCGTCGCGATAAATGTCGGCTTGCAATTCGTCAGGCGTCGCCATCATCATGAGGTCGGCCCATTTGGCGACTTCGGCGACCGTCATGACCTTGAGCCCGTCGGCCTCCACCTTCTTGGCCGTGGCGGATCCGGCCTTGAGACCGACCGCAATGTCGGCGACGCCCGAGTCCTTCAAGTTGAGGGCATGGGCACGACCCTGGCTGCCATAGCCGATGATGGCGACCTTCTTGCCCTTGATGAGATTGAGATCGGCATCGCGATCGTAGTAGACGCGCATATCGTGGTCCTTTCAGTGCGGATTGGTGATGCCGGCATCTGCCGGCGGCTTGGGCGCCCCGTAAAGGGCAAAGAACTGCTGCGTCGCGCGCGCGGCATCCCGCGCAATCTCCGCGTCAGTCACTTCCAGCCGGTCGCCGAGAAGCAACCGGATCTGAACGTCCCGGCCGACAAGGCCGAAAAATGTGCGAAATGCAGCTTCGGTATCCTCGAAGGCAAGAAGCCCTCGCGCCCTTCCCGCTTCTAGAAGCGGCTTCAGGCGCTCACCGATGGCGAAGCGTCCATTTGCCAGGACGATGCGGCCGAGATTGCTCTTGCCTGAACCGGCATGGCTGATGCCGACGCGGTTGAGCGCGATCGACGTCCGGCTTGAAATTACCGACAGCCAATTGACGGCGAATGACTCAAGGCTCTCGCGCAGCTGTGAAGCGTTAAGATTCTGGCCATCGAAATTACCGGCGCGCACGCGCGAGGCTTGCCAGCGAACGGTCGCCGCCAAAAGCCCGTCGCGGTCGCCGAACCATTTGTAGAGCGTTTCCTTGGAACAGCTTGCCTCGCGCGCGACTGCCGCCATGGTGAGACTGTCGCCACCGGCCCCGAGCAGATCGAGAACGGCATCCAGAACGTCTTTCTGACGTTCCGTCCAATCCTCCGCCTTGACTACCGGTTGCTCCACCCGCGACCTCCTTATTGGTACCGTACGGTACGGTTCGGAACCCTAACGGAGTTGCCGAACGGCCGCAAGTGCTTTCCGATGCTGCTTCAGCCTCGATGATCAGCCCTGGCGGGCACGCAGGAAGCGGCCGACGGTCTGCGCCATCCCGTATTCCAGCGCGTCGGCCGTCAAGCCGTGCCCGATCGAAACTTCGGCCAGGTGCGGGATGCGCTTCGTCAGCGCCGGGAGATTTGCCACGGTCAGATCATGGCCCGCATTGACGCTCAGCCCTAGCGCTTGAGCGGCATCGGCGGTCTCGCCGAGCTTTTCCAACTCCTTGGCGGCAGTCTTTGTATCCGAATGGCAAGCGCCGTAAGGGCCCGTGTAGAGTTCGATTCGATCCGTTCCCGTCGCTCGGGCCGCCTCAAGTTGAGCGGGGTCGGGGTCTGCGAAGAGAGAAACACGCATACCGGATCTGCGCAGGCGCGCCACGATCGGCGTGAGAAACGCCGCCTCGCTAACAAAGTCCCAGCCGTGGTCGGAAGTCGGTTGGGAAGGATCGTCAGGGACCAAGGTCACCTGTTCCGGCTGATGCTCGTCGACGAGATCGAGGAACTCCGGGCTTGGATAGCCTTCGATATTGAACTCCGCTTGGGGGAACTCATCGTCGATCAGAGCCCGGATATCCGGAAGATCGGCAAAACGGATATGGCGCTGGTCGGGACGTGGATGAACGGTAAGCCCATGCGCGCCGGCAGCTAGCGCGACGCGTCCCAGGCCCGGAACGCTCGGCCAGGGCAGATCGCGCCTGTTGCGCAGCATGGCGATCGCGTTGAGATTGACCGAAAGCTT
>CAZEEC010000297.1:0-2330 GCA_964511105.1 uncultured Mesorhizobium sp. | reverse complement strand
GCGCCGTTGACCGACGCCAGCATGCCATGCAGAAGCGGATGAAAGCCGGCATGTTCCTGACGCCTACGAATGTCGGCGAGGCCGAAGATGCCGACGGCCAGCGCCAGCACTCCGGTGATCGTGACCATGGCGGCACCCAACCCGTCGGCAACGAAACCGATCCCGAAAGGCGGCAGCCAGCCACCGAAGGTGATGGCCTGCACGCCGTCCCGGGCCACCACGACCAACAGCAGCACCGACGCCGCGGCCATCAAGACGAGCCCGATCATGCTGATCGCCCGCTGCACGTCCGGTCTTAGCCAAAAGAGCCCACACAGCGCGGCTGCACAAAATGGTATGATGATAGGCCACAGGATCGATTGCCCGACAATAAAGCTCACTTGCGGGTCTCCCCGGTCGGGAAGGGCGAGCCGAGTTCTTCGGCCGCGGTCAGCATCCGTGTATCGAGCGTGCCCGAAGATCGGAAGGTCCGCAGCACCAACGCCGCCGCAAACGCGACGAGCGAAAAGCCGATCACGATCGCGGTCAACACCAATGCCTGCGGCAGCGGGTTGGCCGCGCCCGCTTCGAGCACGGTCTGTCCCTCGCGGATAACCGGCGGCGGATGGGGTCCGATGCGGCCGGCCAGAAAAATGGTCAGGTTGACCGTCGCCGAAATCAGCATCACGCCGAGAAGGATGCGCAGGACGTGGCGCGAGAGCATGAGATAAAGGCCGCAGCCCATGATCAGGGAAATTCCCGCGGCATAGATGAGGTTCATGGCGCGTCCTCATAAAGTCGGAAGATCAGTGAGAGCATTCCGCCGAGGACGACAAGATAGACCCCGAGATCAAAGATCATGGTGGTGCCGAGCTTGAAGCCGTTGTCGAAGATGATCCATTGATGGGCCAAGAACGAGCCGTCCGCGCACAGCCCAGGTAGGCCGCTGACGAAGCCCAGAAACAGCCCCAGCCCCGCCAGCGCGACCGGGTGGACGCGCAACAGCGCCCGCGCCGGCGTCACCCCTTCGGCCAGGGCGACGATGCCGACGGCCATGGCCGCGACCAGACCGCCGACAAACCCGCCCCCGGGCTCGTCATGGCCGCGCAGCAAAATGAACACCGAAGCGACCAGCATCAGCCAGAACAAGAGCCGCGAGACAGCCGAAAAAATGAGCGACGACATGTTAGGAGCCTCGCCCGATCTTGCGGCGCCGCAGCAGAACCCAGGCGCCAAGAGTGGCGAAGGCGACGACCGTGATTTCGCCGAGCGTGTCGAGCGCCCGGAAGTCTACGATGATCACGTTGACCACGTTGCGCCCTTGCGCCTCGCCATAGCTCGTTGCCCCGAAATAGTCCGACAGCCGCGTGTCGAACGGCAACGACAACATCGACGCCAGCCCGATAAAGACGAGCATGGCAAAGGCCAGGCTGAGACCCGCGTCGAAGATACGCTCATACCCGCTGCGAGTCGGGAAGGAGGAGGTGGGCAGCCGGACCAAAACGGCCATGATCACCACCAGGACCAGCGTCTCGACCGCGAACTGGGTCAAAGCCAGGTCGGGAGCCCCGTTGAGCAGGAAGAGAAGCGCCGATCCGTAGCCGACGACGCCAACGCCGATGAGGGCCGCCACGAGCGATATATATCGGACCGCGGCGAATGCGCCGACGACCGCGAGCGCCATGATCGCCGCCGGCAGCGGCAGGATCGAGGCGCCGAACGGAAAGGCAAAGCCGCCGCTATGCGCCATCACCCAGGCAACAGCGCCGACAAGCGCCGACGCGACGATGACCGTGTAGCGGCGCTGATCGCCGTTCTGGAGGAACCGCGTCGAAAGGCGCGCCACGTCGAGCACCTTGTCGACGAGCCGGTGGTAGACCTGATCGGCGTCCGGCCAGTCGGGCAAGATCGAGCGGTTGATCGCATGGTGCATGCGGTCCCATTGCCAGGCGAGGGCGACGCCGATTGCCACGACCAGAACGCTCAAGAACAACATCGGCGTCAGTCCGTGCCAAAGGGCAAAAGCGGTGTCGATCGGCTGTCCATGAATGGCGCTGGCCGCCGGTCCGACGAGCCCGGCCGTGACCAGGCCAGGTGCCACACCCATGACGATGCCGGCCACAGCGAGGATCAAAGGCCCGGCGACGAGACCCGGCGTCTCGCCATGATGGACGCGGCTGACCTTGTCGCGACCGAAGAAAAAGGGGCGCAGGGCGACGACACCGGCAACGGCCACCATCACCGCATTGACCAGGACCGCGACGATGACCGGCGCCACGTTCCAGCCGCTCGCCAATTGCGCCTCGAACAGATATTCCTTCGAGATGAAGCCGATGAATGGCGGCAGCCCG
>CAZEEC010000296.1:0-2344 GCA_964511105.1 uncultured Mesorhizobium sp. | reverse complement strand
TCGACCCCGCGCGCGATGGCGTCGATGCAGGTCTGGACCTTCGGGATCATCCCGCCGGAAATCGTGCCGTCGGCTATCAATTTGCGCGCCTGTGAAACGGTCAGTTCGTCGATGACGTTCTTGTCTTTGTCGAGGACGCCGGCAACGTCGGTCAGGAACAGCAGACGCGAAGCATTGAGCGCGCCGGCGATGGCGCCGGCGAAAGTGTCGGCATTGATGTTGTAGGTGTGCCCGTCGCGGCCCGGCGCGACAGGCGCGATCACGGGGATCATCTCCGAGCGGGCGAGAAGGTCGAGCAAAGTCCGGTCGACCTCGACGGGCTCGCCGACGAAGCCTAGATCGATCACGCGCTCGATGTTCGAATCGGGGTCCTTGATGGTTTTCTGCGCTTTTTCGGCGAAGACCATGTTGCCGTCCTTGCCGCACAGTCCGATCGCCCACTCGCCTTCCGCGTTGATCAGCGCGACGATCTCCTTGTTGATCGAACCGGCCAGAACCATTTCGACGATCTCAACCGTCTTTTCGTCGGTGACGCGCAGGCCGCCCTCGAATTTGGACTCGATCCCCATCTTGGCGAGCATCGCGCCGATCTGCGGGCCTCCACCATGAACGACGATCGGGTTGACGCCGGATTGCTTCAAGAGCGCGATGTCTCGGGCGAATGCACGTCCAAGTTCCACGTTTCCCATGGCATGGCCGCCATATTTCACGACGACCGTCTTGTTCTCGTATCGCTGCATGAAGGGCAAAGCGGCAGACAACAGACGGGCCTGTTCCTCGGCGGTTCCGAGTTGCTCGGGGGTCATGGGGTCCTCACGGGGAAATTGGAGCCGGTGCTCCTTAGCGGCAATCACGGAAGCGGGCAATCCGATCGGAAGCCTCCGGCAGAACGAGCGCCGTTTTTCTTCGCACGGGGCATCAAGACATGTTGATTGCGTCGAAAGCGATTCCCAGATGTAGACTTAAGCGAACTGGCAGGAGATGGTCCGATGAGACGCAGGCAGTTTCTCTATGGCAGCGCCGCCGCCATTGGCGTGACAGTGATCGGGGGCGGAATCTTCCAGCGACTCATGGCCCCGCCAGCGATGGCGGCGCCTGAGCGAGTGTTTGAAATCACGCGGAGCGAGGCCGAGTGGCGCGAAGTCCTGTCCGACATGCAGTATCGGGTGCTGCGCGAGGAAGCGACGGAACGCGCCTTCACCAGCCCGCTCAACAACGAAAAGCGCGCGGGCATGTATCATTGCGCCGGCTGCGAGCAGGCCGTCTATTCGTCCGCGACGAAATACGATTCCGGCACGGGTTGGCCGAGTTTCTGGGATGCAGAAGTCGGCGCCATCGGGACCAAGGAAGACAACACGTTATTCATGACGCGCACCGAGTGTCATTGCGCGCGCTGCGGCAGCCATTTGGGCCACATCTTCGACGACGGTCCGGAGCCGACCGGCAGGCGCCATTGCATCAACGGCGTTGCGATGACCTTCCGGCCGCAGCCGGTCGCCGGCTAACCGATCCTGCGTCTGGAGCTTGTGCGAGAAGGGCGCCGGACGGGTCATCGCGCATCCTGTCGATCACCGAGCACGTCCTCGATATATAGGCGCTTGACCAATACCATCATCACGGCGGCAAACGGCGTTGCGAGCATGATGCCGACAAAGCCGAACAGGAGGCCCATGATCACCAACGAGGCCATGATCAGCGCCGGCGGCAGGCTGACGGCCCGCCGCTGGATGAGCGGTGTCAGGATGTTGCCTTCCAGAAACTGAATGACGCAGTATACGCCCAGCGCATAGGCGACCACCCACCAATCCTGAGCCATGGCAACAAGCACGATCGGAATACCGGCCAGGATGGGCCCCAGGACTGGAATGAAATTCAGCAGCGCGGCCGATAGCGCCAGCATGATCGATCCGGGCATATTGACCACAGCCAAGGACGCATAGACGACCAGTCCGATGATCCCCATGGTGATGAACTGGCCGATTAGCCAGAAGCGCAGTGTGACGCCGATCTCGTCGAGAACCGCGCGGAAACGCGGCCGACTTTCGATCGAGACGAGCCGGACCGCTCCGTCGCGATAGAGACTGGGCTGGGCCGCCAGAAAAACGCCGACGACGAGGATCACACCGATATTTCCAAGCACCCCGAACGTCGTGGCGAAAGCGGCGCGCATCTGGCCGAAGAGGCCCGACGGGTCGGGCAGCCAACTGGCCAGGCCGTTTGAACGCCCTGAATTGCCGGCCTCGCCATTCTCACCATCGGCCTCTGCCTCGTCCGTCCCGATGGCGTCGAAAACAGAATATTCCTGGAGAATCTGCTCGATGCCGCGCAACTCGCGGTCGAGCGT
>CAZEEC010000295.1:0-2368 GCA_964511105.1 uncultured Mesorhizobium sp. | reverse complement strand
ACGGCGATGGTGCCGATGGCGAGATAGATGCCGTGCAGCTTGGTCATCGGCATGGCGATGAGCGCGCCGGCGAAGCCGGCGATCAGGCCCGCCAGCGGGAAGGAGATCAGGAACGGTAGGCCGAGCCGCGTCTGCAACAGGACATTCGCATAGCAGCCGATCGCCAGGAAGGCGGCGTGGCCGAGGCTGGCCTGGCCGGTCTGGCCGACCAGGATCATCAGGCCCATACAGGCGACCGCCCAGATGAGCATGTTGGTCGCCTCGCCGAGCGCGAAGACGGACAGCAGGAACGGCAAGGCGAGCGCGATCGCCAGCAGCGCCGCATACCAGCCCATTTGCTGGCCGTGGCGGAAGAGATTGATGTCGGCGTCGTAGGACGTCTTGAATACGGTTCTCATGCCGTCACACCTTCTTCGCGTGGACTTGGGCGAGGATGCCGTGCGGCCGGAAGATCAGGATCAGGAAGAGCAGCAGGTAAGGCATGATCTGCGAGTAGCCCGACGGCATGTAGCGGCCGGAGAAAGGCTCGATCAGGCCGACGATGATGCCGCCCAAAAGCGCCCCCGGCAGGGAGCCGAACCCGCCGATGACGGCGGCTGCGAACGCCTTGATGCCGAGCAAACCGATCGACGGATCGATCGAGCCCTTCGAGGCGAACAGGATGCCGGCGACCGCCGCGACCATGCCCGACAAGGCCCAGATCAGCGAGTGGATGCGCTTGACCGGGATGCCCATATAATAGGCGGCGAGTTGGTTTTGCGAGGAGGCCTGCATGGCGACGCCAAGCCGCGTCCGGTTGAAATAAAGATAAAGAAGCCCCGTCAGCACCATGGTGACCACGATCACCATCACCTCGTCGAGACCCAGCACCACGCCTGCAAATCTCACATCGCGCCCGGCAATAGGTGAGGCCAGCGAAACTGGTTCATGGCCCCAGATGACGCCGGCGACGAAACGCAGAACGAAACCGAGCGCAATCGTCAAAATGACCATCGCGATCTGCGACTGTCCGAACATGCGCCGCAGGACGACGAGATCGAGCGCGTAGCCGAAGGCGCCCATGATCGCGATCGCGATCGGCACCGACACCCAGAAGGGCAGGTCCATGAACTGCGGATTGGTCAAACCGAGACAGATGAAGGCGCCGAGCATCATGAAATCGCCCTGCGCGAAATTCACGGCTTCAGTCGCCTTGTAGATCAGCACGAACCCCATCGCGATGAGGCCGTACACGCAGCCATTGGCAAGGCCGCTGACGATCAGCTGCAATACGTCCAAGGACGTTCTCCTCCACTTTATGACACGCGGTCTGTCGCCGCGATGTCCCTCGACTTTAAGCAGGCTGCCGCCGTTGGCAAGCGCCTGCGAAGCGCCATCTTGCTATGGCGCGATGAAAACCTTCCCGTTCGGCTTGGCAAGTTCGCCGGGCACCCGTGTAGTCGCATCCTCAAGCGGCACAACTGCCGTGACGTCAGTGCGCCAGCGGCCATCGGCGAAGCGCTTCTGCGCCTCGGCCACCACCGCCATGCGCCTGTCATTGCCGACCGCGCGCATCCACTCGGTGAGCCAGAAGCCCTCGATCCTCTTGGCCATGAAGATCATCTGGCCCGGCTCGGTGATCGGCGTCGTCGATGCGTCGAGACGGCCGTAGACGATCCAACGCGCGCGCTTGCCCATCTTGTGGAACACTTTGGCGGCAAGCGGACCGGTGACGGCATCGAGAAAAATGCGCGGCTTTTCCCGGCCCAGAATTTCAGCCAACTCTTGGTCGAAATTGGCGGCTTCGGAATTGAGCACGTGGGCCGCACCCAGCGCCTTCAAGGGCTCGATCTGGTCGTCGCGGCGCACCAGCGCGATTGGGCGATACCCCTCCTCGGCGGCAAGCTGGATCATCAGCTTAGAAAGCTGGCTCGCGCCCGCAGTTACGATGAAGGATTTTTCGCCCTCGTCCTTGACGAGGCCGAACATGGCAAGCGCGGTGAGTGGATTGACGATCATCGCGGCTGCGTCCTCGTCGCGCAAGCCCTCCATGATCGGGATGCAGGCGCGCGCGTCAGCAAGCGCATAGTTGGCCCAGCTTCCCCAATTGGACAGGCCGGTCGCGAAGGCGACGCGCGTCCCGATCATTCCCTGCGCCTCGGAACCGGCTGCAACCACCTCGCCGACGCCTTCGAACCCCGCCGGACGACCCTTCTTGCGCGGCTGGCCGTAAAGCCCCTTCACGAACATGACGTCGGAGGGATTGATCGAGGCGAGCGCGACCTTGACGAGAACTTCGTGGCCCTCTGGCTGCGGGACCTCAATCGAGCCCATTTCGACATAAGGCTCCATCGCTTCGAGCACGGTGCCGGAATGGGCGCGCGCATAG
>CAZEEC010000294.1:0-2375 GCA_964511105.1 uncultured Mesorhizobium sp. | reverse complement strand
ATTCGGCCGTTGGAAATATCGTTGCCGATGTCGTGAACGAAACCCTTCATCTGGGTCGAAGCTGCACTGACAAAATCGTTGAAGACCGGAAGGATTAAGCCTCCTTCGTCGCGAACGATCACGGCGATCTGGCGATAAAGAGCCTTGCGCTTTTCTTCATCCAATTCCCCTCGCGCCTGGTGGACAAGCGCGTCAAAATCCGGCCGCTTGAAGCGCGTGTCGTTCCATTCAGCATCAGAGACGAAGGATGTCGAATAGCGGGAATCCTGTGTTGGACGACCACCCCAGTTTGCCGTTGAAAAAGGCCGCGCGTTCCAAACCTCGGACCAATAGCCATCATTTGGCTCTCGGTTGACTTGGATAGGAATGCCTGCCGCGCTCGCGTTCTGCTGAAAGAGCAGTGCTGCGTCTATCCCTCCGGGGAAAGCAGCGTCCGCCGTGCGCAGCAGGATTGGTTGATCATGACCAGACCTTTTATAATAGAAGGCTGCCTGATCGGGATCATAAACGCGCTGCTCGATGTCGTTGGGTGCCAAGGCATAGTTCTCGTTGACCGGATAGTCATTTCCAAGCGTGCCAAACCCGCCGAGGATCTGATTAAGGATTGCCTCTCTGTCGACGGCCAACTTCAGCGCCATCCTCAAGTCGTTATTATCAAAGGGCGCGGTATCGCAGTGCATCAGGAAGCAGTAGAAACCCTTACCTGGGGTCTGCAGGATTTCCAGGTTTGACCCTCTCTGAAGAAGAGGCACCGTCTTGGGGTCGACAGTGTTGATGAAGTGCGCCTGCCCGGACATCACCGCGCTAACGCGTGCAGTCGCGTCATTCATGACAATAATTTCGACGCTGTCGACATAGCCTCTGTCAGAATGCCAGTCGTTCTCGTTCTTTTCAAAGGTTGCGCGGATGCCAGCCTCATAGCTCGCCAGCTTGTATGGTCCCGTACCGATCGCTGCGTTGGGGTCCTGCACCCCGCCGCCTGGTTGGATCTGGAGGTGATAATCCGTCAGGACCAGCGGCAGATCAGCATTTCCCTCGGCCAAGGTGATGACGAGATCGCCCGCCTGATCTTCGATGCGTTCGATCGAACTGAGAAGTCCGAGCGCTCCGGACTGCGATCCTTCGGCGGCATGTCGTTGTAGGGTTGCGACCACATCAGCAACGTTCATCGTTGTACCGTCGTGAAAGGCCACGCCTTGTTTGATCTTGAAGGTCCAGATCTTCGCGTCCGGAGATGCCGACCAAGATTCGGCAAGTGATGGCATCGCCGCCCCCGTCTCCGGATGCGATTCCACAAGCGTGTCTCCCCATGTGTGGGAAATGACGAATGCGACGGTTCCATTCGCCAAAGCGGGATCAAGTTCATCAGTCGATGCACCCCCGCCTAGACCAAGCCTCAGGTGTCCGCCGCGCTGTGGACCCTGCGCTGCGGCGCGACCGATTGGAAAACCTGTTGCTGCCAAAGACAACAACGCGCTGCCCTGGACGAATCCGCGCCGGGAAATATTCAGCTGGGAAGATCCCTTGAAAAGGTCAACCATGTCACGCGATCCTTCTTTTTCGAGAACTAATGTTTGATGTCTAAGTCGCCCGGATGAACGACCTTCCACGGTGCAACCCAATCGCCCTCAACCCGCAGGTCTATTCCCGCATCATCTTCAATGATCTTGCAGACTGTCATTTCCCCAGCGTCCATCCCATAGCGCTTGGAAGCCTCTCGAAACCGATCATGGGTAGCGCGAGTGAGTTCACAGCGAGATCCAACGTCCTTCAGCATCTCGTCGATCAGGGACAGATCCTTGAGACAGAGGGCCAACGGGAAGGACGGGTCGTAATGGCCCGCGAAGATCGATGGTACATCGTGTTGGAGAACGAAGCTGTCGGCAGCTCCACCTTTCATCGCCTCCCACCACACTTGAGGTTCAAGCCCGGATAATTTGGCAGCGACCATGGCTTCGCCGATGGCGGCAGCATGGATCTTCCACAGCTGGTTGTTGACCAGCTTTGCCACATAGCCATTGCCATATGCTCCCACGCGGCGTAGCTCGCCCATCGCCTCGATGATCGGGCGTACAGCTTCGACATCATTGTCGTCACCGCCGACGAACATCGGCATGTCGCCGCGTATCGCAGCGTCCACAGAACCCGTCACCGGAGCATCAACGGCCCGCCCGCCCGTCTTGGCGAAATCTTCAGCCAGAGCCCGCATCAGCTTCGGGCTGCTCGTCGTCATGTCAATCCAATACTTTCCGGTGCAGACGGTAGAAAGAAAACCATCGGGCCCTCGGAGGACCTGTTCGATTTCCTTTGGGCCATACACCATGGTCACCACTGCATCTGATTTGTTCAAGACGTCGGCAGGAGAGGATGCCCAG
>CAZEEC010000293.1:0-2383 GCA_964511105.1 uncultured Mesorhizobium sp. | reverse complement strand
TAGGAAAGAGAAGTAATGGATCAGCCCGCCCCCATGACACGCGCCGCCCCGCCCTCGCGGTCGGACCCGAATCCCGGTGCGTCTTTCGTGAAGAAGCCGGCATCGTCGACGGTGAAGGGGATGCGGGTGTCGATGCCGCGCTCGCGAAGCTGCGGGGCCGCGTCCATCCACGCGTCGAAATCCTCGCGGCCATGACCGGGCGCGGTGTGGACGAAGCCCGTGCCGGCATCGTCGGTGACGTGATCGCCCGGCAGCATCGGCACGGTGAATTCATATCCGTCGCCAACGCTCTTAAGCGGATGTGCCAGGGTAATCGCGCCGAGTTCATCGCCCGAAACGTCGCGCAGTTTCTCGAACCCCAGCTTCGCCTTGGCGAACGCGTCGTCCGCCAGCGCGTCGGCGAAGATCAGTTTCTCGCCGGCCTGCGGGCCGAAATCGTTTTCGGCCGAAGTAATTTCATAAAGCCCGTAAGCGATGCGCGGCGAATAGGCGACGGCGCGGTTGCCGGGGATCGTCCACGGGGTCGTTGTCCAGATGACGACATGGCTGCCGGCAAGATCACCCGCGCCTTGAACCGGAAACTTCACCCAGATCGTGTCGGACTCGTAGTCCTGATACTCGACCTCGGCCTCGGCGAGCGCGGTGCGCTCGACCACCGACCACATGACCGGCTTTGAGCCGCGATAAAGCTGGCCCGACATGGCGAATTTCAACAGTTCGCCGGCGATCCTCGCTTCGGCATGGAAGTTCATCGTCGTATAGGGATTGTCGAAATCGCCTTCGACGCCGAGCCGCTTGAATTCCTCCGTCTGAACGTCGATCCAGTGCTGCGCGAAGTCTCGGCATTCCTTGCGGAACTCGTTGATCGGCACCTGGTCCTTGTCGCGGCCCTTGGCGCGATACTGTTCCTCGATTTTCCACTCGATGGGCAGGCCGTGGCAGTCCCAGCCGGGCACGTAGTTGGAGTCATAACCGCGCATTTGGAACGAGCGCGTGATGACGTCCTTCAGGATCTTGTTCAGCGCATGGCCGATATGGATGTTGCCATTGGCATAGGGGGGGCCGTCATGCAGCACGAAGAGCGGCCGGCCTTCGGCCTCCTGCCGCAGTCTCTTGTAAAGCCCCATTTCCTGCCAGCGCGCCACGATCTGCGGCTCCTTGTCGGGCAGGCCGGCGCGCATCGGAAACTGCGTCTGCGGCAGATAGAGCGTCCTGGAATAGTCGATCTTTTCGGCGGTGTTGGTCATCGTCATGGCCCTGTGGCGAACCGGCTTTGAGGTTCGCTTGTCATGTCAGCATGGGAGGAGGCGCGCAAAGCCTGCGCAAAAAGAGCGGCATCCCGGACCGTCCGACAGCCCTCAGGCCGCCCGGACAGCCGGGCCGGTAATTCGTATGGCGGGTGCCAGCGGGCTCAGCATAGGAGACATAGGCGTGTTATGTAGCCGACGAGGCCTGACGAATAAAGAGGCTTCATTTACCGGTGTCCCTCCCTATTTCTATGTGTATAGTAATCCGCAACATATACACATAGAGACCAACATGCGTACGAATATCGATCTCGACGATGAGTTGATGGCACAGGCCATGGAAGCCACCGGACTCAAGACGAAGAAGGATACGGTCGAGGAGGCCTTGCGCCGCCTCGTGGAAAACAGCCGGCGACGCAGAGCGCTCGACAATTTGAGAGGCATCGGCTGGGAGGGCGACCTTGATCAGATGCGTGAAGGCTGGACCCCGCGTGATTTGTGATTGTCGTCGACAGTTCCGTCTGGATCGCCGAGCTTAGAGACCAGACGACCCCGGCAACAACGTTTTTGCGGTCAGTCAAAGATGAGAGCACGATCATTGTTCTTGATCTCGTGCTGTTCGAACTATTGCAGGGCGCACGGAATGACGACCATGCCCGTTTCCTTGAGCGAAATCTGAGACAATTCCAAGTCGTTTCAGCCGCCAATGGAAGCCTTGTTGTACTTGCAGCCGCCAATTACCGTCGCCTGCGCAGCCTCGGCATCACGGTGCGCAAGAGCATCGATGTGATCATCGCGACATTCTGCATCGAGAACGACCACGTCCTCCTGCACCACGATCGGGACTTCCGGCCCTTCGTGGATCATCTTGGCCTGCAAATCGTCGACTGAAAGGCTCTACCAGTTGAGCACCCTGTCTAGTTCGCCCAGCGGGCCGGCCTTCGCCATTACCGCGCGCGCTTCGGCTTCGTCCTGCTTCATTTGCGCGGTGAGCGCCTCGAGGCTGTCGAACTTCTCCTCGCCGCGCAAGAAGGCGAAGAACCCGACCTGGCAGGTCTCGCCGTAAAGATCGCCGGAAAAATCGAACAGGAAGGTCTCCAAAAGCGTATCGCCATCCTCGTCCACCGTCGGGCGGC
>CAZEEC010000292.1:0-2383 GCA_964511105.1 uncultured Mesorhizobium sp. | reverse complement strand
CGCGCCGCCCTTTGGTTGACAAGACGCCTGCCGGCCCGTCTATCTGCGGCGATTTTTCTTGCAGTCCGTAATTGTAAATCCAGGAGATCCGATGACGAATGTCGCCTTGACGGGCCTTGCCCGCGACCTTGCAGACCGCGCCAAGGCAGGCCGACCGGTTCGCGTCGGGCTCGTCGGCTGCGGCGAAATGGGCACGGACATCGTTACCCAGATCGCCCACATGGAAGGCATCGAGATTGCGGCAGTTGCGGACACCCGGCCGGATCGGGTCCGGCGCGCCTTCGAGACGGCCGGGCACGGGTCCGCCCGTGAGGCTGGCAATGCGAACGCAGTTACCGCCGCGATCGAGTCCGGCGTGGCCGCAATCGTGCCGGATGCCGCGCTGGTGGCGTCGGCCGGCTTGGTCGATGTGGTCGTCGACGCGACCGGCAAGCCCGCCGTCGGCGCCGAGATTGGGCTGATGGCGATGGAGCACGGCAAGCATCTGGTCATGATGAATGTCGAAGCCGACGTTACCATCGGCGCGTATCTGAAGCGTGAAGCGGCCCGCCTTGGTGTCGTCTATTCGCTGGGTGCGGGCGACGAGCCGTCATCGTGCATGGAATTGATCGAGTTCGTTTCGGCGCTCGGACATCCCATCGTGGCTGCCGGCAAGGGCAAGAACAATCCGCTCAATCATGACGCGACGCCCGACCAATATGCCGAAGAGGCCGAGCGCCGGAACATGAATCCGCGCATGCTGGTCGAGTTCGTCGACGGCTCGAAGACCATGGTTGAAATGGCGGCCATCGCCAATGCCACGGGCCTTGTGCCGGATCGTCCCGGCATGCACGGACCGGCGGCGACCCGCGACCAGCTGGCCAGCGTCCTGTGCCCGGTTGAAGAAGGCGGTGTCCTGTTGCGCAAGGGGGTGGTCGACTATTCCGTCGGCAAGGGCGTGGCGCCGGGCGTCTTCGTGGTCGCCGAAATGGCGCATCCGCGTTTGCGCGAGCGGATGGGCGACCTGAAACTTGGCAACGGGCCGTATTACACCTTCTACCGACCCTATCATTTGACGAGCCTGGAAGTGCCGCTCACCTGCGCGCGCGCGGTCCTGTATGGCAAGGCCGACATGGTGCCGCTCGACAGACCGGTGGCCGAAGTCTGTGCGCTCGCCAAGCGCGATCTAAAGCCTGGCGACCGGCTCGATGCGATCGGCGAATACACCTACCGCTCCTGGATCATGACGGAGTTGGGTGCACGCCGGGCTGGAGCCATTCCCTGCGGGCTGCTCGAAGGCGGGGAGGTAACGGCTGCGATCGCCAAGGGCCAACTCATCACCTACGCCAATGCGTCCCTGCCTGAAGGCTCAAGGCTGGTCGAACTGCGCCGCCGCCAGGACGAGATGGTGGCCGGACTGTCGCCTTAGCCAAGTTCCACCGAACGCGCACGCGCCGCTTCCACCGCTTCGCCGACGAGCTTTTCCAGCCGGCCATCCTCCATGAAGACCGCGAGTGCCGCCGCCGTCGTGCCGTTTGGGCTCGTTACCTGACGGCGCAGTTCAGCCGGCTCGTCACGACTTTCGGCCGCGAGACGTCCGGCGCCGTGGACGGTTTGCATGGCGAGCAGTTTTGCCGTTTCGGGCGCCAGTCCCGCTTGTTCCCCCGCTTTCGTCAGGCATTCGATGAAATGGAAGACATAGGCTGGACCCGAACCGGAAATCGCCGTCACTGCATCCATTAGACCCTCGTCGTCGATCGCGGCCACCTTGCCGCTCGCCGAGAGCAACTGGTTGACGAAGGCCTTCGCCTCGTCCGTCACCTGTGTGTTGGCGACTGTCACCATCATGCCCTGGCCGATTGAGGCCGGCGTGTTGGGCATGCACCGCATGATGGGGGTCTCCGGACCTAGTAAGCTTTCGAAAGTGGCGATGCCGGTGCCCGCCGCAACGCTCAAAAATGTTGTCGCGCCGCCTCCCAGATGGCGGTAGGCGGGAACGACTTCCGCCATCACCTGCGGCTTGACCGCGAGGATCACAAGGTCGGGACGCACATCGGTGATCTCTTCGACCGTCAAATGCGCCCGCGTGCCGAGGCTGGCCGCGCGTGCTCTGAGACTGTCGTTCGGCTCGACGACGGCTACCTCGTCGCTTCCGAGGACGCCGGTTGCGAGCCATCCCGACAGCATCGCAAAGCCCATATTGCCGCACCCGACGAGAATGACCCTGATCGGCATTTTGATCTCCCAGTTCGTTTCATTCGTCATGGACCGCGAAGCGATTCCATGCAACCGATGGACGAACCGTATCGGGACACAGACGAAGGGAGATGCGCATGGCCGAACGGATTGACGGCAAGCAGGCAGCCGCGGAAGTCGTGGCGAAGGTGAAGGCGGCTGCTGCCGA
>CAZEEC010000291.1:0-2388 GCA_964511105.1 uncultured Mesorhizobium sp. | reverse complement strand
GGCTTCTGGCTGACGAAGAAGAAGATGTCGCCGTGATTGAGGCTTGCCGGCTGCTTGTCCGTCGGGACCGTCAGCACGTAGCAGACGCGCCCACCATCGCCCTCATAGGAGTAGGTGCCCCAGGCATTGTGCTGGCCGATCTTCGTGGCGGATTGGGCGAGCGCCGGCGCGGCGATTGCCATCAAGCCGATGCAGGTGAGGGTCGCGAGAATTCTGCGCATGGCCAACCTTGAATCTCTCTGTAGGTCTGTCACTTGATTAACGAAATGGGCCCGGTGACCCGTTTGCATCAAACTTTAAGTAATCGGGGTTACCAAAGAATAAATTGCTGGCCTCGAGTGCCGGAGCAAGGCTTTGGACCACCGACCGAAGCTCTGCGAAATGTCGCTGGACAAGCGTTGAACCGCGTAAAGGCGGCAAGATTTTGGCTGAATTCAGTCGGCGGATCGCGCGAAGCGGTCGATGGCGGCGCGTGCCATATCTCGATGCCGTGGCCCAATGTTTGAGCGGACACTGGCAATGGCCGCCGTCAGCACCGCAATGTCGTCGGTGAAGCCCACGCCGAAGAGAAAGTCGGGAACGATGTCGAAAGGCAGGACGAAATAAGCCAGCGCTGCCAAAAGCGTGCCGCGCACGCGCAAAGGCGTGGCGGGATCGAGCGCGCAATAATAAGCGGCGACCAGTTCTTCCGCGAACGGAATATGGCGCGAGGCGCGCCTGAAGGTTCGCCAGAAGCCACTCGTCACGCGATGCGCACGCGCCGCATCGGCGTGCGCATCGCCCGGCTGCAAAATTTCATCGATCATTACTCGCTTCATGGCCGTTCATCCCACTGCCTGGATGTGGGAAAAGTGGGATGCCGCCTTGCCGCGTTCAACCTTCGAATATTTTGTCGAAGACCTGCGCCAGATCGATATCTTTTTGCGTCAGTCCGCCCGCATCATGCGTGGTCAGCCGCACATGCACCTTGTTATAGACATTCGACCATTCGGGATGATGGTCTGCCTTCTCGGCCGCCAGCGCACAGCGGGCCATGAAGCCGAAGGCAGCATCGAACGTCTTGAACTTGAATTGCCGCGCAATGGCAGTTCCGTCAGGCTCCCGCGTCCAGTGCGGCAGGGATTGAAGGGCATGCCCGACCTCCGCTTGCGTCAGACGTGTCGCGGCCATCAGCGTGCCTGCCAGACGGGCTGCGCCGCATAGGCGGACCCGCCGCCACGAAGGTGTGCAGTATCGCTATCGTTGAGCGGCCACGATTCCTCGATGACATAAGGGCCGCCGCCCGTTGAATCGCGCGACGACATCATGACGAAGCGCCCGACCTTGAAGGGCAGCGTGGAAAAATTACCACGCATCGACAGATACCGGGCAGTTTCCCGCGGCGAGACGTTCCGCAGACGTGCGACCGTTACGTGCGGCGTGAATTTGCGCGCGTCAGCGGCAAGGCCAAGGCGCTGGCTGATCCGCTCGATCTCCGCCTGCAGGGCGTTGAGCTCCGGCGAGGGCTTGACGCCCGCGTGGATCGAGTGCGGCTTCTTCGACCCGAAGGCACCGACGCCGGACAAGGACAAGCTGAAAGCCGGCCGGCGCACGCGATCAATGGCGGCGGCGATTTCGTCGGCGACATGACCCTCCACATCGCCGAAAAAGCGGAGCGTCAGGTGATAGTTCTCGGGGTCGATCCAGCGGGCACCGGGCAGGCCACCACGCAACAGCGACAGAGACAGAGCTGCATCACGCGGAATTTCAAGAGCTGTGAAAAGTCGTGGCATAGTCTGGTCCTTCCACATTCCAGCCGCTGCCAAGACAGGCGGCATAAGCGCTTCGGCCTGAATGTGCATGAAAGATGCCGAAGCCGGTGACAGCCCGAAGGATCGGGCGGTGAGCTAGCCGGTTGGAGCAACGCATGAAGCGGCACTGCCGCCCGGGGACGAAATAACCGGCACTCGAGACCGGCCCTTGCCCTCCTCGAATCGACTGTAGCTGCGGCCAGCGAATCATTGCGGTCGGTGTTTCGCAAGCACTCATGCGTGCCAGCCGGATCATCCACCGATAATGCTACTCCTGCTGTCGCAAATAAGCCTCAACCATGGGCAGAACGCCGTCGACCATCCGATCGATCCCCGCAGCGCTCGGATGCATGCGGTCCTCAAGCGTCATGCCTTCCACGGCGGTTACGCCGTCCAAGAAAAACGGATAAAGCGGAACTTCAAATCGTGCCGCCAACTCCGGGTAGATCGCGTTAAAGCGTTCGCCGTAAGCGGGACCGAGATTGGGTGCTGCCAACATTCCCATCAAGAGGACATCGATGCCGCGCGTCTTCAGGCTTTCGAGCATCTTGACCAGATTGTCCCGGGCAACGTCCGGATCGATGCCGCGCAGCATGTC
>CAZEEC010000290.1:0-2390 GCA_964511105.1 uncultured Mesorhizobium sp. | reverse complement strand
GTTTCAGCCCGATGCCCTGGCCGCGAAACGCGTCCGGCACCTGCGTGTGATCGATAATGATCTGCCGCTCACCCGCCTTCGAGAAGGTCAGTTCGGCCACATCACCCTGCGCTCCGGTGATCGTATAGCGCCCCTTGCCGGCGTCTTCTTGCAATTCGATGTTCATCGTCGTCCTACTCCCATTGCGCGAGAAACCGCCGCGCTGCTTCGATTTCAACCGGCCGGACCTCATGGGCGCCCTCGTGCCATACGGTTTCGACCTTCGCGTCGAGCCCCTGCAAATAGCTTTCCAGCCGGCTGGTCAGGTGGGGCGGGCAGATCGGGTCCTTGCGCCCCGCCGTCATCAGGATGGCCGTCTTGGCCAGTGTTCCCTCGACCTGCGGCGCGAACGGGATCAGCGGGTGCATCAGCACCGCGCCGTCGAACAGCGCCGGCCTGGCGAACATCACCGACGCGAGGATGTTGGCGCCATTTGAATAGCCCAGGCCGAGCACCGCCTTGGGCTTTTCCGTCTCGACGATTGCGGCAACGAAGCTTCCCATCCGCTCTGTGCGCTCCGCCAGATCTGCCATGTCGTAGACGCCTTCGGCTGTGCGGCGGAAAAAGCGCAGCGCCCCACCTTCCGATACGTCGCCGCGCGGCGAGACGATGGTCGCATTCGACATCAGGTCACGAGCCAGTTCGGGAAATTGATGTTCGTCGCCGCCGGTGCCGTGAAAGGTAAAGAGCAAGGCCGCGCCTTGGCGGCCTTGCTCGATCCGGTAGGTGTAGTCGTGCGCGGTCATGATCCTAATCCGTGATCGGCTGCAGGTTTTGTTCCAGCATGGCGCGCAGATGCTCGTGCTGCTGGGGCAGCTTGAGCGCTTCGCCCAGATGCGCGGCATCCTCGTCGCGGTCGAAGCCCGGTTCGTTGGTCGCGATTTCGAACAGGACGCCGCCGGGTGTGCGGAAATAGACCGCCCAGAAATAATCGCGGTCGATGACCGGTGTGATCTGCTGGCCGGTGTCGATCAACGCCTGGCGCACGGCAAGCTGCGCCTCCCGGTCTTCGACGGCGAATGCCACATGGTGTACCGAGCCTGCGCCTTGACGCCCCCGGTTCATCAGCGGATGAGCTTCGAGATCGACGACGTTGGCTTCGTTGCCGTCCTCGATCGTCAGGCGGCGCACCGCTCCATCTTTGGCGGTTTCCCTATAGCCCATGGCCGTCAGAAGCTCGGCCTGCCGCTCGGTATCCTGCAGCCGCATCGATACCGCACGGAAGCCGCGAATGGCGTGGTCGGCATCGATGCCGTCGATCAGCCACGGCGCCCGGCTGTCGCCCAGTGTCTCGACAAGGGCAAGCCCGTCGCCGTCGGGGCCCTCGAAGCGCAAATAATTCTCGCCGAAGCGGTTGGATTGCTGGACGCCAGCGACATCGTGCTCGGCCAGACGCCGTTCCCAAAACGGCAGAGCGCCTTCCGGAACGGCGAATACCGTTGTTCCGACTTCGCCCGTACCCGGCTGGCCGCGCGCGGCATTGGGAAAGGGAAAATAGGTCATGACGGTGCCGGGCGTTCCCCCACCGTCGGCATAGTAAAGATGATAGACGTCCGGCGCATCGAAATTGACCGTCTTTTTGACCCGCCGCAAGCCGAGCACCCTCGTGAAGAAGTGGTTGTTCTCCTGCGCGTCGCGGGCCATTGCCGTGACGTGGTGAAGACCTTTGATCTGGCTCATGATCCATTCCTTTTGCGTCTGCTCTTCACGGCGAATATGGGGAAATGTCCTACAAATCGAAGATCGAGAGCGAAGCATGGTCTGTTTTCGAATATTGAACGGGCAACTCGTTTCCGTTCACGCCTCACGCGAAACGGCCCGGGTTGAGCCCGGGCCGAAGTAGAGCTTATGCCGTCGTCCACCTAGTTGGCCGGATTGACCAGGATCTGCTGATCGCGCTGCTCGGCAAAGGTCGTCGCATCATATTCGGGCTGAGCCTCGAGCTGCTCCTGCGTGAACCCGGTATAAAGATACATCGACCCGCTTTCGTCGGCCATGAAGGCGAGGTTATCCATGTCGACGGCAACTTCACGAGCACCGATGCCGAGGAACCCGCCGACATCGATCGTCACGGCATCGACCTCACCGTCGGCGCTCAAGATGACGTCCGAAATGGATCCGATGTTCTCCTCATTCGCGCCATAGACGTTGGTACCGATCAGATCATCCGCGCTCAGACCTGTCCAATCGACTTCCGTCAGCGTCTCACGGTCGACCACAACCGTGTCGGCGGCCGTGCTCGGGGTTGCCGCTGCCGTGTCGCTGGCCGTCGCAGCGTCGTCGGTCGCAGGCGCTGCGGCAGTCGTGTCATCTGCTGGAGCCGTTTCCGTAACGACGACGGCGTCTGCATC
>CAZEEC010000289.1:0-2407 GCA_964511105.1 uncultured Mesorhizobium sp. | reverse complement strand
CGCGGCTCGTCCGAGGAGTAGAGAATGCGCGTGCCCGCCGGCGGCCGTCCGGCCAGCGCATCCTGCACGTCATTGTTGACGTCCACCATCTGGAAAGTCAGTTGTGCGGTCTGGCCCAAGATTTCCTTCAGGCGCTCGGGATCCTGAAGCCCAGGAACCTGGACGAGAATACGATCGTCGCCTTGGCGCTGAATGATCGGCTCGGTGGTGCCCAGTTCGTTGACACGCCGTCCGACGACCTCGATCGACTGGTTGAGCGCCGAGTTCAGCCGATAGGCCATGCCTTCCTGGCTGAGCGAGAGGCGAAACAGCCCCGGCTCAGATTCGACCAGATCGACCTCGGTCACGACACCGGTGCCGAAAAGACCCGACGAGACCGGTTCGGCAAGCGTCTGCAACGCCGCGCGCGCGGCGTCGACCTGATCCGCGTCGCGCACCCGTACCTGAACCGTGCTGCCGCTATCGGAGAGACCCGTATAGCCGACATTTGCGCCGCGCAGAGCCAGTCGCACATCATCGCGCAGGGTCTCTAGCCGGTCATTCACCATCCCCTGCCGGTCGATCTGAAGCAGCATATGCGAGCCGCCCTGAAGATCGAGGCCAAGCGTCAGCTGCCGCTTGGGAAGCCAATCGGGCAGCGCGTCTAGCGTGGAGGGCGAGAACAGGTTCGGCACGGAAAAAATCACGCCGAACAGGACGACCATCCAGATCGAAAGCGACTTCCAGCGGGAAAAGTAGAGCATTGGGCCTCTTGAGAGCTACCTGCAGTGGGCAGAGCGCGCGCCCCAAATGCGGCTGATTAGATCAATGGAGCGCGGCGCCTTCGGCTACGGGTTCGCTTTTCGAGATCATGATCCGCGGTTCGGAACCGTCATGATCCTCAATTACGACTACTTCTTGGCGTTCTGATTCGCGACCGGCTCACCCTTCACCCGAACATCGGCGATCATCGAGCGCAATGACGTCACCTTGATGCCGTTGCCGAGATCGACCTCGAGTTCGCCGTCGTCGATCACTTTGGTGACCTTGCCGACGAGACCGCCGCCTGTCACGACCGTGTCCCCCCGCCGGACGTTAGCCAGCATTTCCTGCCGCTTCTTCATTTGCGTCCGCTGCGGACGAATGATGAGAAAATACATGATCACGAAGATCAGGAGGAACGGCAAAATGCTGACGAAAATGTCAGGGGCGCCGCCTGCTGCCTGCGCATATGCGGGGGTCACGAACATCGATTGCTCCTGATGGAAATATGCGAAGGGACCGCATGAGGCGGCCCCGTGAAATCGGCGCGAATATAGTGGCTGAGGCCATCAATGCAACCGTTGTTGCATGGATTACACCGCTTTGCGGCCACCCGTGCTCATGATAGAGGCGCCATACGAGAACAAAGGCTAAAGGAAGCCCGATTTGGAACGCGAAGACCTGATCACGTTGATGACGCGTCTTGACCGAGTGGCCAGCGCGCTCGAGCGCCTGGCGCCCGAGGAGGCGAAAATCCCAGATTTCGACAGCGCCGACTGCTTTGTGTGGAACGCGGAAGGCTCGACCCTCGTGCCGGTCGAAAAGGTAAGCCGCGTCGAGATCGGTCTCATCAAGGGCGTCGATCGCGTCCGCGACATCCTGCTCGACAACACGCACCGGTTCGGGGCCGGTCATGCGTCGAACAACGTCCTCTTGTGGGGCGCGCGCGGCATGGGGAAGTCTTCGCTCGTCAAGGCCGCTCATGCCGAGGCAGCGGCCGGGGCATCAGGTGACGGCTTGAAGCTGATCGAGATCCACCGCGAGGATATCAACAGCCTGACCCGCCTGCTCGCGCTTCTGAAGGGCACGCCCTATCGCTTCATTCTTTTTTGCGACGATCTGTCCTTCGATCACGACGACACGTCCTACAAATCCTTGAAGGCGGTGCTCGAAGGCGGCGTCGAGGGACGGCCGGAGAACGTCGTCTTCTATGCCACATCCAATCGGCGCCATCTCCTGCCGCGCAACATGATCGACAACGAGCAGTCGACGGCGATCAACCCATCCGAGGCGGTGGAAGAAAAGGTGTCGCTGTCGGACCGCTTCGGACTATGGCTCGGGTTCCACAAATGCTCCCAGGACGACTACCTCGCGATGGTCGAGGGCTATGCGGATCATTTCGAACTGGGAATCGAGCGCGAGGCGCTTCACCGCGGCGCGCTCGAATGGGCGACCACCCGCGGTGCAAGATCGGGCCGCGTCGCATGGCAGTTCATCCAAGACCTTGCGGGTCGTCTGGGCCGCAGGATCGGCTGACGGAGCCCGCGCGATCTATTCGAGGAACCCGGCGGGATTGACCGGCGCGGAATCCTTGCGCACTTCGAAGCGTAACTTCGGGACCTCGGCGCTGCCGCTCATGCCTGACGTCGCGATTTGCTGGCCGCGG
>CAZEEC010000288.1:0-2418 GCA_964511105.1 uncultured Mesorhizobium sp. | reverse complement strand
TGATGGCGGCGATGTTGAACCATTTGTGGGCCGCGACGACGTCCACTTCGCAGTCGCGACCGGTTGCATACATCATGCCCAGTTCGAAGATGATATCGGCTTGTGCAGTGGAGCCGATGCCGGCTTCGATCATTTCGTAGCGTGCCATTTTCCAAGTCCCCTGTTTCATCCCGAGAGCCGGATTTTTCCGTGCGTCTCTGTTCGCTGTGTGATGAGCAAAGGATGCCTGCGAGGCTTGAATCCGCAGTAAAAGCGCGTGCTTAACGAGCTTCAAACAAAGCTCGAATTTTCCGTAAACCAAGCGGTTTGTTAAGCATGGGAAACCCGCAATTGCGCGGCCGTTTAGAGAATTTCAAGACAATTGCCACATTTGAGATTTACCTGGCGCTAACCCTGAAACATGCTTCTGCAGCAAGAGCGCGATGCGGACATGCCGCAAGTCTGAGCAAATTGGCGACGGGTCGGCTGGCAACCGCACTTCCTTCCTTCTGAAAAATGAGCTACGTTTACGTTCGCGTAAACATTGGCTGATGCGTTCGGGAGGACGTTCATGAAGGTTCGGTTCTGGGTGGCTCTTGCAGCCTGTGCGGTGGTTTCGGTGCCGGCGATCGCCGCCGAGCCGATCGTGGGCATGTGGAAGCGCGGCAATGGAACGCTGATCGAGTTCGCGCCATGCTCCGGCGGCTTTTGCGGCACGGTACGTTCAGGCGAATATAGCGGGCAGCCGATCGGCACCATGGCCGGTTCGGGCGACAGCTACCAGGGCACGGTCAACGTGCTGGACGAGGGCAAGACCTATAAGGGCAAGGCGACCGTCAACGGCAATATGATGAAGATGAGCGGCTGCGTCATGGGCGGCCTCATATGCCGGGGCGAAGATCTGACCCGTCAGTAGCGTTCTGCCTTACCCGCGCGCCTCGGCCAGCGCGCGCGGCAGCTCCTGCTCGAACAGATCAATCTCGAGCTTCGGTCCCACCGAGACGCGAATGCACCGCGCGAGCACCGGCGCCATAGGCTTGCGCACGAATACGTCGCGGCCGATGAGCGCCTGCATGACCTTGGCCGCGAACGCGCCGTCGCCGCCGCAATCGATCGCGACGAAGTTGGTGGCGGACGCAATTGCCTGAAGGCCGTTGGCGGCCGCGATGTCGGCCAGATGCTCACGACAGGCGGTGACCTGGTCGACGACAGCGCGCAGATGATCGTCATCTTCGAGCGCGGCCAAGGCGGCGACCTGAGCCATGCGCGACACGCCGAAATGGTTGCGCACCTTCTCGAAGGCGCGGATGGTTTCGGCCTCGCCGATCGCATAGCCGCAGCGCAGACCGGCCAACCCGTAAGCCTTGGAAAAGGTGCGCATGCGCAGCACGTTGGGCCGCTCGACATCGAGAAGAGGCAGCGTGCCGGCGGGCGCCGTTTCGCCATAGGCTTCGTCAAGCACCAGCATGGTCGTGGCGGGCAGCGCTTCGATGAAGCGCTGGACGTCATCGGCCGGCCACCAAGTCCCCATCGGGTTGTCGGGGTTGGCCAGATAGACCAGCGGCGCGTTCTCGCGCTGTACGGCGTCGAGAAGGCCGGACAGGTTCTCCCTGTCCGCTTCATACGGCACCGTCACCAGGCGCCCGCCGAATCCGGCAACGTGGTAGTTGAACGTCGGATAGGCGCCGAGCGAGGTGACAACGGGCGAACCGCTTTCGGCCCAGGTTCGCACGATCAATCCCAAAAGGCCGTCGATACCCTCGCCGATGACGATATTTTCCGGCGCGACGCGGTGCTTTTCCGCAAGCCTTGCGCGCAACGCGGCATTCTCAGGGTCGCCATACATCCACATCTGCGATCCGGCAGACGCGATCGCCGCCTGGACTTTGGGGGAGGGACCGAAGCCGCTTTCATTGGCGCCGATGCGCGCCTTGAAGGGCTTGCCGCGAGAGCGTTCAAGGGCCTCCGGTCCGACGAAGGGCACGGTTTCGGGCAAGGCCTGTACGAGCGGAGTTGTGTGCGGGCGGAGCATTCGGCTGGTCCTGTCGATTTAAAGCGCGCGGGCCAACTGGCTGAGAGCCGAAATTTCGCGCGCTGTGCCCGCATCGTCGCTGGCGTCGGGGCGCGAGGAATTCTTGGCGATGGTGATGCGGGCGACCGGATCGACCCAGAGCCATTGGCCGTGAATGCCGACGCCGCAAAAGGAATTACGATCATCGCCGACTTGATACCAGCAGGAGCGGTAGCGCCCATTGGCGAACATGTCGTTGAAATTGCCGTCGATCCATGCTTGCCGGTTGCCGTTCGACAGGAGGTCGTCGATCCACGCGGTGGACACAACCTGCTGGCCGGAATCGTTGCGGCCGCCATTGCGCACCAACTCGCCGAGCCGAGCGAGATCGTCCGCAGTGATGCAGATGCCGCCGGCAGCGCGTGCCG
>CAZEEC010000287.1:0-2426 GCA_964511105.1 uncultured Mesorhizobium sp. | reverse complement strand
CGCCCAGAAGATCAGGATGTACTTCATCGCCCAAGGTCCCGTCGTCCGGCGCCGCCCGATTGCGTCATCCGGTTGATCCTCGCATCCGACGATGCCAGCACCGCCAGAAGCCGCGCCGCCGCCCGGCTGTTGTCGTTGTCGCCGACCGGCTGGCGAATCGCCGGGCGCTCGCCCTGCATGATCAGATGGCTGACGAGCAGCCCCGCGAATTGAAGCGCCATTAATTGGAGCGCGGCGACCTGTCCGGCGAGCGCCGGCTGGATCAGGCTGACGGTCGTCGCGACGAGTCCTGCCGCGACGGCAAACCGCGCGACGTCGCCCTGCCCCGCCCGGACGGTGTCGGCATCGATGGAAACAGTGATCATGGTCCAGAAGAACGCCAAAGACGCCAGGAAGTTCAACCCGGCGACGATGCCGATCGCCACGACCTCCCAGGCACCTGCCGTTGCGGCACTTTCGACGGCCCGCGTGCCGGCGAAGGCAAGGACCGCCGCCCAGTGCAAGGCGATGAGAATCGTCAAAAGGCGCGCCATGGAATCCCTTTCTTAACCATCAGGGAAACTGGACCGCGAGGTGGTTACCGGCAAATGAAACCGCTTGTTAAGGTTAACGCCGCGAACTTATCCCCGCCTGCGCATTTTTCGCCGGTTTTCGCGGGGAATTTCAGAATTTCAGGAGCAAAATGCCGAGTTTTCGTAAAAAGTCGGCGGCTTTTCACGAATTCTCGGGCCCAAAACAGCCTTTTCGCCAGAACTTTCAGGTCAAAAGAAATTATCCGCGTCGTCAATTGGCCTCGGGATAGAGCGAATCGACGATCATGCGGGCGTCGTAGCGCGCGCCGATCATGCCATAGGTCGTGCGCCATTGCCCGCCCAACCGGCTCTCGGCGAAGGCATCTGCGATCGCCCCTGCCCCCAATCGGCGCAGTTCCGCCGCCGCCGCGGCAAGCGCCAATTGCTCGGTCAAGATCCGCGCCGACCCCTCATCCTCGATGGCGACATCCATGGCCGCGCGCAGCACTTCTGCGGTGCCCGGACCGCTTGGTCCAAGCTCCCGCTCGATCCAGCCCAGAACCTCGTCGAACGGCCCCCTGCCGCGATGCAGAACCCGCAGAACGTCAAGCGCCATAACGTTTCCCGAGCCTTCCCAGATCGCGTTGACCGGCACTTCCCGGTAATGCCGGGCGAGCGGATTTTCCTCGACATAACCGTTGCCGCCCAAGCACTCCATGGCCTCGTAGATCAGCGGCGGAGCGATCTTACAGGTCCAGTATTTCACGACCGGCGTCATCGCCCGAGCGAAGGCGGCTTCCGTCCGGTCATTCGCCGCCTCGTCGAAGGCGCGGGCAAGGCGCAGCGCCAGCGCCGTCGCCGCAGCCACATCGAGCGCCATGTCGGCCAGCACCCGCTGCATCAAGGGTTGATCGATGAGCGGCTTGCCGAAAACGGTGCGGTGGCGGGTATGGTGGACGGCCTCGGCCAGCCCGGCGCGCATGATGCCGGCATTGCCGAGCGCGCAGTCAAGGCGGGTCAGCGTCACCATGTCCATGATGGTGCGCACGCCCGCGCCCGGTTCGCCGACCATCTGTCCGATCGCGCCGTTGAACTCGACCTCGGAGGACGCATTGGAGCGGTTGCCAAGCTTGTCCTTGAGGCGCTGGAACTGGAGGCCGTTCGCCGAGCCATCGCTCAAAATGCGCGGCACGAGGAAGCAGGACAGGCCTTCCTGCGCCTGCCCCAACATCAGGAACGCGTCGCTCATCGGCGCCGACATGAACCATTTGTGGCCCGTCAGACGATAAAAACCGTTGCCGGCGCTTTCGGCCGCCGTCGTATTGGCCCGCACGTCCGTGCCGCCCTGCTTCTCCGTCATGCCCATGCCGATCGTCAGGCCGGCCTTCTCGACGGGAGGCTTCGATGCCTGGTCGTATTTGCGGGTGGTGACCCGCGGCGCCCATTCGCGGAAGAGGTCGGGGCTTGCCATCAACACCGCGAGCGACGCGCTGGTCATGGTCACGGGGCACAAATGCCCGCACTCGAGCCCGGCTGTCATATAGAAGCGGGCCGCTCGCACCTGATGGCGACGCCCCTTTTCCGTTTCGTCGTTCTCCCAGATCGAGGAGTGAATGCCGAGGGAAATCGAGCGACGCATCAGCGCGTGATAGGCGGGATGGAAATCGACCTGGTCAAGACGCCGGCCCTGCCGGTCATGCGTCCGCAGCTTCGGCGTCTCGGTGTTGGCGAGGCGGGCCAGTTCGAGTGCCTCACCATTGCGAACGAATCTGCCGAGGAGATCGAGTTCGTTGCGCACGACGTCCGAAAAGTTTTCGCCCAGTTGCATCAAGAGCGGGTCGGAGCGCCAGGCATTCGTCCCCGCGATCGGCGGCGTCTGGTTGGTCACATCGTGGTTCACGTCACATCTCCGTA
>CAZEEC010000286.1:0-2440 GCA_964511105.1 uncultured Mesorhizobium sp. | reverse complement strand
ATTGTCGGATCGTCGACAATAGCGGCGAGCTCGAAGAGGCCGGCGAATTGCTGGTCGCAATCGTGGAGGCAGCGCGGACAGCGCGCGCGGCTTGAGGGATCAGGGCGATGGATGTTCCCGCGTCTATGGCAATTCTGGGGGCGTGTGTCGAATGTCTTTTGCGCGCCTCGGGCGCCATTCGCTGACGAGGACGCCGACGACGATGAAGGCGGCGCCCAACAATGCCAGCGACGGCAGCCGATCGCCGGCGATCCGGCCGACGATCCCGCCCCAGACAGGCTCGCCGGCATAGATCACCGTCGCGCGCGTCGCGGAGACCTTTTTCTGCGCCCAGTTCATGCCAAGCTGGATCAGCGCGCTGGAAATGCCCATCCCGATCGCCGCGACAAGCCAGACCAGCGAAAATTCCGGCGGCCGCTCGCCGGCGATCGGCATGGCGGCAAAGGCAAGCCCGCCGGCGACGAGAAGCTGGATGACAGTCACCCTGCGGCTGTCGACCTCGCCGGCGAAGCGGCTGATCAGGATGATCTCGCCGGCGATCGCAACCGCGCCGGCAAGCGTTGCCAGTTCGCCGAAGGAAAGGCCGATGCGGCCGGCTTCCGGGCCGGCAAGCAGGATCAGCCCGATGAAGGCCAGTACGATGCCCGCCCAGCTCATCACGTGCGGCATGCGGCGCAGCACGACAAGCTGAAGCAGCGGCACGACCGGCACGTAAAGCGCGGTGATAAAGGCTGATTGGCTGCTCGTGATCGTCTGCAGGCCGACGGTCTGCAGCGAGTAGCCGAAGAACAGGGCGACACCGATCAGGCCGCCGGCGATCAGCTCGTGTCGCGTGACGCCACGCATCAGCGAGCGGAACACCAGCCAGGACACCACGCCGGCAATCACAAAGCGCAGGCCGACGAAGAACAGTGGCCCGCTATGGCGCATGGCGATATGCACGACGAGGAAGGTGCTGCCCCAGACCATGGTGATCAGGATCAGCACCAGTTCCTCGCGGCGCGGGATCAGCGTCGGCTTGTGAGCGTCGGGGGTGTGCAACATCAGGCGCACATACCGAGGCGCACCGGCGTGCACAAGCAGGCGTCGAGGGCTGACATTGGTCGAAAGCCGCCGGCGTTCAATCAGCGGAGCGTAACCGCTGAGTCAGACAGCGCATGACGCGCTGGCGGAGAAGCGCGGCCGTGCGTTCGACCTGCAAACGGCAGTGAGGCCAATCGACATCGACGGCGCCAAGATACTCCAACCGTGCCCGGCCAAGCACTTCGGCGGCTTCGGCGGGCAGCCGCGAGAAAGCCCATTGGGCGGCAACGTCCTTCGCCACGAAATCGGCCATTGCTGCCGTCCGCCACATGCGGGCCAGCGTCAACAGGACGTTGCGCTCGTCTCCATGAAGCGTCTCCACCAGCGCCGGCAGCGCGTCCTGAATGGCGCGGGCAACGTCGTTGTCGGGAACGGCCGGCAGCAGGCCGGCCGGATCGGGACCAACAAGATGCAGAGCTTCCTGCCGGGCTTGCGCCAGGACGAGCGTGAACTCCGGATCGGGTGCAGAATCGGGCAGCTCCTCGGCTTCGAAGGCACGGCGCAGCCACTCGCCATAGACAAACTCGCTGCGCGCCGGATAAAGCGGCGCTTCGAGATCGGCGGTGGAAAAGACGATCAGTTCGAGCGGGCGGCGGCCGTCATTGTCGTCCGGATGCGCCGATATTTTCAACAAAGCGGCGACCAGGCATGCGCGCGCCGCCCGCGTCATCGGCCGGTCGATCACGGCCATCAGATCGACATCGCTGTGCCGCCGCAAGCCGCCCGCAACGGCCGAGCCATGAAGATAGATTCCCACAAGGGCATCGCCCAAACAGCGCCGGACAACCGGCACCGCCAGCGAAGCCTCGACGGGAATTGGCTGAATGTATGGCATCTTCGCCGTGTCTTGACACATTTCGTCGATGCCGGGAACGCCGATCTGACGGAGCAACCGTCGCCCCATGGCGGGCGTTCTTCGAACGCGCTACAACGTGTACATCCGAAGACGAGGCTTTCATCATGACGGCAAGCACCACCCTGACGATTCGGGTGTCTTCCGACACCAAGGAGAAGCTGGAACGGATCGCTGCCGACACCCGGCGCAGCAAGTCGTTTCTCGCGGCCGAGGCGGTCACAGCCTATGTGGATCGCGAACTGGAAATCATCGACGGCATCAAGCGTGGGCTGGCCAACATGGAGGCCGGGCGGCTGGTGCCGCATGAGGAGGTGATGGCACAGGCGCGCCGGATCATCGCCGATGCGAGAAAGAACAAGGCCGGGCGCGGATGAAGCCAGTCATCTGGTCGGACGATGCCTCCTGCGATTACTAAGACATTTGTACTGTATTGGCCGGCCGGGGGATGGCCGGAATAGCCAGGTCCGGCATCCGCTTCGTCGAAAGCGGGATGAAAAGCTG
>CAZEEC010000285.1:0-2447 GCA_964511105.1 uncultured Mesorhizobium sp. | reverse complement strand
TGTGGCTGCCGAGCCTTCTCTACTGAAGCAAGCAAAACGCTGGGATGGGACGACGCCCTTCATCTATTCGATCTTCAATAAGCCCAACTGCGGGCCTTGGCGATCAGGAAGTCGCGGAAGACGTGCAGCTTCACCTGGTTGCGCATCGCTTCGGGATAGACAAAGAAGGTGTCGAAGGCCGGCACTTCGGTTTCCGGCATCAATTGCACCAGGGGCGAGTTCTGACCGATGGCGTAGTCGGGCAGCATCCCGATGCCGGCGCCGCTCTCGATCGCCGAGCGGATCGACAGGATATTGTTGATCTGCAGATTGGCGACCCGTTTCGAGCCTTCCGGGCGGCCGGCCGTCTCCAGCCAGTTCATCTCCGCCAGATGCGCCGGCACCGGCTCGCCGAAGGTCACGATGCGGTGCTTGTCGAGCTCGGCGACCGAGGTCGGCTGGCCGTGCTTGGCGATATAGGAGGGCGCGGCGAACAGGTGAAAATGAACCGTGAACAGGCGGCGCTGGATCAGGTCCGGCTGCTGCGGCTGGCGCAGGCGGATCGCGCAATCGGCCTGGCGCAGCGTCAGATCGAGCTCTTCATTGGCAAGAACGAGCTGCAACTGGATGTCGGGATAAAGATCGAGGAACTCCTGCACGCGCACGGTCAGCCAGCCCGAGCCGAGCCCGACCGTGGTCGTCACGCGCAGCGGGCCCGACGGCCGGTCGGTCGTCTCGGTCAGTTGCGCCCGCACCCGATCGAGCTTCATCAACACGTCATGGGCGGTCTTGTAGAGCATTTCGCCCGGCTCGGTCAGGACAAGCCCGCGCGCGTGGCGGTGGAAGAGCGCGACGCCCACATCCTGTTCGAGCGCGCTCACCTGGCGCGAGATCGCCGATTGCGACAGGCGCAGCGATTCGGCGGCATGGGTGAAGGAGCCGGCCTCCGCCGCCGCGTGAAAGACGCGCAATTTGTCCCAGTCGAGCGCCATGATGTCCCCTATTCCGCGGCTTCGCGGTGCACGTCGCGCTCGGCCAGATAGCGCTCCGCCTCGAGCGCCGCCATGCACCCCAAACCGGCCGCCGTCACCGCCTGGCGGTAGATGTCGTCGGTCACGTCGCCGGCCGCGAACACGCCCGGTACGTTCGTCGCCGTCGAATCGGGCGCCGTCCACAGATAGCCGTTCGGCTTTTGCTTGAGCTTGCCGGCGAAAAGCTCGACGGCCGGCGCATGGCCGATCGCCACGAAAATCCCGTCCGTCGACATTTCGGTGACGGCGCCGGTCTCGATGTGTCTGAGCTTCAGCCCGTTGACCGAAGGCGGCAGCGGCGCCTTCTGCGCGCCGACGATTTCGTCGACCACATGATCCCACTGGATCGTGACATTCTCCTTGGCGAGCAGCCGATCCTGCAAGATCCGCTCGGCCCGGAACTCGTTGCGCCGATGGATGACGGTCACCGAGCGGGCCAGATTGGACAGGTAAAGCGCCTCTTCGACGGCTGTGTTGCCGCCGCCGACCACGACCACGTCCTTGCCGCGGTAGAAGAACCCGTCGCAGGTCGCGCAGGCCGAGACGCCGAACCCCATATAGGTCTCCTCCGACGGGAGCCCGAGCCATTTCGCCTTGGCGCCCGTCGCGACGATCACCGCATCGGCGGTCCACTCGGTGCCCGAATCGGTGCGCAGCCTGAACGGGCGCATGTCGAAATCGACCTCCGTGACGACGTCGCTGACGATCTCCGCGCCCACATGTTCGGCCTGTTTCAGCATCTGTTCCATCAGCCACGGCCCCTGGATCGGATCGGCGAAGCCTGGATAGTTCTCGACATCGGTGGTTATCGTCAATTGCCCGCCCTGCTCGAGGCCCGCGATCAGCACCGGTTTCAGCATGGCGCGCGCCGCGTAAATCGCGGCCGTATAGCCCGCGGGGCCGGAGCCGATGATCAAGACGGGGGCGTGGCGGGCGGTCATAGCGAAATCCTCAAGACTCGAGCCGGCGTTTGCCGGCCTTTATAAAGCAAAAGATGATCTAGGTACTGCGAAGGTCCCGGCGCAAGGCGCGCGCGGCCTTTTCGCACAGCTTCGCCCTCCGCGATGGTTTTCAGGAGCAGGACCATGCGGTAACTTCCTTGCGCGTGCGCGAAAGATTCGTGCTTGAATGGGAATTGCGACGGATGAAGGCCGACCTCGACGCCATCGACTGGAAAATACTGGCCGAGTTGCAATCGTCGGGGCGCATGACCAATGTCGAGTTGGCGCGCCGGGTCGGCATTTCCGCGCCGCCCTGCCTGCGCCGGGTCAAGCGGCTCGAGGATGCCGGCGTCATTCGCGGCTATCGGGCGCTCTTGAACATGCCCGATCTCGGCTTCCACGTCGTCGCCTTCTGCCTGATCGGCCTGCATCACCAGTCCGAGGTCGAGTTGAAGGCCTTCGCCGAGCGCACCCGCAACTGGCCGATCGTGCGCCG
>CAZEEC010000284.1:0-2469 GCA_964511105.1 uncultured Mesorhizobium sp. | reverse complement strand
GAGGTTCCTCTGAAGAAAGAACGAGACAATGCGTTCAGGTGTAATTGCACAGAAAGTGGGAATGACCCGCGTCTATAACGATGCTGGCGAGCATATTCCCGTGACGGTTCTCCGGATGGAGAACTGCCAGGTGGTCGCCCAGCGGACCCAGGAGAAGAATGGCTATACGGCCGTTCAACTTGGCGTCGGGCTGGCGAAGGTCAAGAACACGTCGAAGGCGATGCGCGGCCATTTCGCCGCGGCGACCGTCGAGCCGAAGTCGCAACTTGCGGAGTTCCGCGTCAGCGAAGAGAACATGCTTGATGTTGGCGCCGAGATCACCGCCGAGCACTTCATCGTTGGCCAGAAGGTCGACGTGTCGGGCACATCGGTCGGTAAAGGCTTCCAGGGCGTCATGAAGCGCCACAATTTCGGCGGCGGTCGTGCGACGCATGGCAACTCGGTTTCGCACCGTTCGCACGGCTCGACCGGTCAACGCCAGGATCCGGGCAAGGTCTTCAAGGGCAAGAAGATGGCCGGTCACATGGGCTCGACCCGAGTGACGACGCAGAATCTGGAAGTTGTGTCGACGGATGTCGATCGCGGTCTGATCCTGCTCCGCGGCGCCGTCCCAGGTTCCAAGGGTGCCTGGATCATGGTTCGTGACGCGGTGAAGACGGCGGTGCCGGACAATGCACCGAGACCTGCCGCGATCCGCGCTGCGAATGGCGGCCCGGTTTCTGAAGCTCCAGCCGGTGAAGGAGCCGAATGATGGATCTCAAGATTACGACCCTGGCCGGCGACGACGCTGGTAGTCTAAAGCTCTCCGAAGAGATTTTCGGCCTTGAGCCGCGCGAAGACATTTTGCAGCGCGTCGTGCGCTGGCAGCTTGCGAAGAAGCAGCAGGGCACGCACAAGTCCAAGGGCCGCGCGGAAATTGCCCGCACCGGTGCCAAGATGTACAAGCAGAAGGGCACGGGCCGCGCTCGTCACTCTTCGGCGCGCGCGCCGCAGTTCCGTGGCGGCGGCAAGGCGCATGGTCCGGTTGTGCGCAACCACGAGCACGATCTGCCCAAGAAGGTCCGGGCGCTTGGCCTTCGCCATGCGCTTTCGGCCAAGGCGAAATCGTCCGACCTGATCGTCATCGACGACCTGGCGTTCGGGGAAGCGAAGACCAAGCTGCTGGTGTCGAACTTCGCCAAGCTTGGGCTCACGAACGCCTTGATGATCGGCGGCGCCGAGATCGACCAGAACTTCAAGCGTGCGGCGGCGAATATCGCCAATGTCGACGTGCTGCCGGTCCAGGGCATCAATGTTTACGACATTTTGCGCCGCGGAAAGCTGGTTTTGTCCAAGGCTGCAATCGAAGCTCTTGAGGAGCGGTTCAAATGACGGATCTTCGCCACTATGACGTGATCGTCTCGCCGTCGATCACCGAGAAGTCGACCATGGCTTCCGAGTACAACCAGGTGATCTTCAACGTCGCGCGCAAGGCGACGAAGCCGCAGATCAAGGCGGCCGTCGAAGCGCTCTTCGGCGTCAAGGTCACCGGCGTCAACACGCTTGTTCGCAAGGGCAAGGTGAGGCGGTTCCGGGGTACCGTCGGGCGCACCACCGATGTGAAGAAGGCGATTGTGACACTGGCCGAAGGTCAGTCGATCGACGTCTCGACGGGTCTTTGAGAGGCCGTGAGGACATAAGAAATGGCACTCAAGAAATTTAATCCGATTACGCCGGGTACGCGCCAGTTGGTCATCGTCGACCGCTCGGGTCTCTATAAGGGCAAGCCCGTCAAGGGATTGACCGAGGGTCTGCATTCGGCCGGCGGCCGCAACAATGCCGGGCGCATCACGGCTCGTTACCAGGGCGGTGGTCACAAGCGCACCTATCGCATGATCGATTTCAAGCGGCGCAAGCTCGACGTGTCGGCGACCGTGGAGCGGATTGAGTATGATCCCAATCGCTCGGCCTTCATCGCCCTCGTCAAGTATGACGACGGGGAACTGTCGTACATTTTGGCGCCGCAGCGTTTGGCTGTCGGAGACAAGGTCATCGCCGGTTCGAAGACGCTCGATGTGAAGCCCGGCAATGCGATGCCGCTGGGGTCGATGCCGATCGGCACGATCGTCCATAATGTCGAGCTGAAGCCGGGCAAGGGCGGGCAGATCGCACGCTCGGCAGGGGCCTACGCGCAACTGGTCGGCCGCGACCAGGGCATGGCGATTTTGCGCTTGAACTCGGGGGAGCAGCGTTTGGTCCACGGGTTGTGCATGGCGACCGTCGGTGCCGTCTCCAACCCGGATCATGGCAACACCAACCGCGGCAAGGCGGGGCGAACGCGCTGGTTGGGCAAGCGCCCGCATGTTCGCGGCGTGGCGATGAACCCGGTCGATCACCCGCATGGCGGTGGTGAGGGCCGCACCTCCGGTGGCCGTCATCCGGTCACGCCCTGGGGAAAGCCGACCAAGGGCAAGAAGACGCGGTCCAACA
>CAZEEC010000283.1:0-2478 GCA_964511105.1 uncultured Mesorhizobium sp. | reverse complement strand
TTTGACGCCTCCCTGTTAAACTCCTGAGAGCCGCTTCCCGTGGCTCTTTTTTTTGACTTTCGGCAGCTTGCTGTTGCTCTCTCAGGGAGGAGAGGACCCACTATCGTTTCCTCACATTGCCATTTGAGCGGCAAAATGATCCTCTTTCCCGCCTCACTTTGAAATCGAGCAACTCTCGCCAACCGTTTCCTTTGCCTATCCTCCAAACGTCGTGCAGCAGGGGAACGGCAAGAGCGCGGTCCGCCGACCGCTCCTCCCCATGACGCCGGCCGGCGGCTCAGCCGTTCGACATGAAGGCAATGGGAGAACCAAGATGAAGATTTTCGCCACGACGACCATCGTCGCCACCGGGCTGATGTTGGCCGGCGCCGCCCAGGCATCCGACGCACTGGTCACGGCCCAATGGGTCAACGACAATCTCGACAACCCCGAGGTGCGCGTTTTCGAAGTCAGCGTCGATACCGGTGTCTATGAACGCGGCCATATTCCTGGCGCCGTCCATCTCGACTGGCACACGGACCTCGTGGACCCCGTGCGCCGCGACATCGCCGAACGCGAAGCCTTCCAAGCCAAGCTGCGCGACGCCGGCGTGACGGAAGACACGACCGTCATCCTCTATGGCGACAACAACAACTGGTTCGCCGCCTGGGGCGCCTGGGTGTTCGACGTCTACGGCATCGAGGCAAAGCTGCTCGACGGCGGGCGCAAGCTATGGGAAGCCCAAGGTCTGCCGCTCGACACGGCTCCCGTCGATCACGCGGATTCGCAGATCGAATTGCCCGAACGCGACGATGCGCTGCGCGCGCGCCTTACCGACGTTCTCGACGCAGCCGAAGGGCGAGCCGACGTCAAACTGGTCGACATCCGCTCCAGCGACGAATACACCGGAAAGATCATCGCGCCGGACGGTGTCAAGGAACTAGCCGTGCGCGCCGGCCACATTCCTGGCGCGGTCAATGTGCCGTGGGGCGAGATCGTCAATGAGGACGGCACGTTCAAGTCGCAAGACGAGATTCGGGCGATCTATGCCGAGCAAGGCATCGACGGCTCGACCCCGGTCATCACCTATTGCCGCATCGGCGAGCGGTCGAGCCACACCTGGTTCGCGCTAAGCCGCATCCTTGGCTATGACGCCCGCAATTATGATGGCTCCTGGACCGAATACGGCAACGCCGTCGGCGTTCCCGTCGTCAATGTAGCCGGCACGGTTTGGACCGGCAAGTAATCCTTGGGGCGCTTTCAGTGCCTTGAGGCCCCGGCGCGAGCGGACCACTTCCTCCCGGTCCGCTCGCGCCCGTTTCCGTTGATCTGGATGTGGTCGATGATGTCCCTGCCCCTTCGAAGCGGATTGGCGGCGCTCGTTCTTCTGGCAATCCTTGCCTGTAGTTGGTCGCTTTCGACCGATCCCGCCGCCCGTGCTTTGACCTTTTCGCTTTTAACCGGAACGGTCTTCGGCATCGTGCTGCAACGGGCGCGCTTTTGCTTCCTGTGCAATTTCCGCGACTTCCTGGAAGATCGCGATCCGCGCGGTCTTTATGCGATCCTAATCGCGCTCGGCGTCGGCATGCTGGCCTATATGGCGGTCACGATGGCCTGGGTGCCGGTCCCGCAGCCCGGACGCCTGCCGCCAAACGCGCATATCGGCCCCGTGGGCCCGGTTCTCGCCTTTGCCGCCTTCGTCTTCGGGATCGGAATGGCGATCTCCGGCTCCTGCCTGTCGGCACATTTCTATCGGCTGGGGGAAGGATCGCCGACCTCGCCCTTCGCTCTCATTGGGGCCGGTGCCGGCTTCTATCTCGGCTTCCTGACCTGGAACCCGCTCTATCTGGCTTCGGTTTCTCAAAGCCCACCGCTTTGGCTGCCGCATCATGTCGGCTATGCCGGCACCGTGGCGGCGACCCTCGCCGTCCTCGCCATCATCGGTATTGCTCTTGCCGCCTATGGTCGTTTCGCGCCGGCCGAGCCTGCCAAGCCCGGTCTTCCGGAACTTGCCCGGACAATCTTCATCAAGCGCTGGCCGCCCGCGATCGGCGGCATTGCCGTCGGAATCATCTCGGCGCTTTATTTCCTCCGCGTGGCACCGCTCGGTGTCACGGCGGAATTGGGGAGCCTGGTGCGAACGGCCGGCGCCACTGGCGATCTTTTGCCCAGCACGCTGCTTGGACTCGACACACTGCGCGGCTGCGCGACGATCATCAAGGAGACGTTGATCTCCAACAACGGTCTGCTCGTCATCGGGCTCGTCGGCGGCAGCTTTGCCAGCGCGCTCGTAGCTGGTCAGTTTCGACCGGCGCTGCCTTCCTCTTCTCAGATCATCAAGGGCCTCGCCGGCGGCGTTCTGATGGGCTGGGGCGCCATGACCGCGCTTGGCTGCACGGTGGGTGTGCTTCTGTCCGGCATTCATGCCGGCGCCGGCTCGGGCTGGGTTTTCCTGTTCGCCTGCAGCGCAGGCGTTTGGGCGGGTCTTGCCGTTCCCGC
>CAZEEC010000282.1:0-2483 GCA_964511105.1 uncultured Mesorhizobium sp. | reverse complement strand
ACCGCTCGATCTCGCGCGACAAGCTCGCCACCGCGCGTGATTGGCTGCGAAAGCCGGCGCGCTTGCTCGACAAGATCACATCGAAGCGGCTGTCCTTCCTCGTGCGCCCGCCCTTCGACATCTTCGCGGCGACGATCTGCATGATGTGCGGGATGATCATGCCGTTCCTGGAGTTCATCCCCTTTTCCGGGTCCTTCGCCGCCGGCGCCGTCGCGCTGATCGCGCTGTCCTTCATCACCGAGGATGGCCTCCTGGGTGTGCTGGCGAGCGGGCTGATCGGCGGTCTTGCCTATCTGATCTTTGGCTGGGTGACGTGAGGCTTGACGCGCGCCTGTCCAGCCCATAGCCCACATGCAGATAAACTTCACCGGCAGGATCTTCTGGAATGGGTTTCAAGTGTGGCATCGTCGGCCTTCCCAATGTAGGCAAGTCGACGCTTTTCAACGCGCTCACCAAGACGGCGGCGGCTCAGGCTGCCAATTATCCGTTCTGCACCATCGAGCCGAACACGGGCGAGGTGGCGGTTCCCGATCCGCGACTGAAGTCGATCGCTGGCATCGCCGGTTCGAAGGAAATCATCCCAACCCGCATCTCCTTCGTCGACATCGCCGGCCTTGTGCGCGGGGCCTCCAAGGGCGAAGGCTTGGGCAACCAGTTCCTCGCCAATATCCGCGAGGTCGACGCCATCGTCCACGTCTTGCGCTGCTTCGAGGATGACGACATCACCCATGTCGAGGGCCGCATCGACCCGGTGGCCGACGCCGAGACCGTCGAAACCGAACTGATGCTCTCCGATCTGGAAAGCCTCGAGCGCCGCATCCTTCAGATGCGCAAGCGCGCGACCGGCAAGGACAAGGAAGCGATGACCCTCCTGCCGATGATGGAGGAGGCGCTGAAGCTCCTCCAGGACGGCAAGCCGGTGCGCCTCTTGCTCAAGGGCATCGCGGCGGAGGATTTGCGCATCTTGCAGGGCCTGAACCTGTTGACGTCCAAGCCGGTGCTTTATGTCTGCAACGTCGCCGAAAAGGACGCCGCGTCCGGCAACGCCCACACGGCCGCTGTCGAGGCGATGGCCAGGGCGCAGGGCGCGCAGACGGTCACCATATCGGCGGCCATCGAGGCCGAAGTCGCGCAATTGGCCGACGACGAGGCTGCGGAGTTCCTGAACGATCTGGGCCTCGATGAGCCCGGCTTGGACAAACTGATCCGCGCCGGCTACGAACTGCTCGACCTGATCACCTATTTCACCGCCGGACCGAAGGAGACCAGGGCCTGGACGGTGGCCAAGGGCGCCAAGGCCCCGCAGGCCGCCGGCGTCATCCATACCGATTTCGAGCGCGGCTTCATCCGTGCCCAGACCATCGCCTTCGACGACTATGTCGCGCTCGGCGGCGAAACCGCCGCCAAGGAAGCCGGCAAGGCACGTGACGAGGGCAAGGAATACGTCGTTCAGGACGGCGACGTGCTGCTCTTCAAGTTCAATACCTGATTGGGGAGGCGATGATGGATCGAAAAAATTGGGCGTTCGAAGATTTCACGATTGGCCGGACGATCGATCTGCCGCAAAAGCACGTCACGGCCGAAGAGATCATCGAGTTCGCGTCCGAGTTCGACGCCCAGCCCATGCATTTGGACGAGGTGGCCGGCAAAGCCTCGATCCTCGGCGGTTTGGCCGCGTCTGGCTGGCATGTCTGCGCGATGTTCATGCGTATGATGTGCGACGCCTTCCTGCTTGACTCGACTTCGCAGGGCGCCCCGGGCGTCGATTACGTCCGCTGGAAGCGGCCGGTGTTGGCGGGCGACACGTTATCGGGAACGAGCACCGTTACGGCGACGCGTATTTCGAAGAAGCGCCCCAATTTGGGTTTCGTCACCGTTGAGCACAAGATCACGAACCAGAAGGGGGAGATTGTCTGTGAACTGGCCAATACCGGCATGTTCTTGACGCGCGCTTCGGGAGCCGCGGCATGACCCTCGATGACTATTTGATGATTGGCGAGACTATTACGCTTGGCAGCCACACCTTCACGCCTAAGGAGATCAAAGCCTTTGCGGCGAAATATGATCCGCAGCGCTTTCACCTCGACGAGGCCGAGGCCGAGAATTCCGTCTTCGGGCGCCTGTGTGCATCCGGCTGGCATACCTGCGCCATGTGGATGCGCTACAATCTGCAAAAGCGCCAGGACGTCGTCTCCGGTACATGGACGGGCAAAGGGCCCGAACCGGTCTTCGGCCCCTCCCCCGGCTTTACGGACCTGAAATGGCTAAAGCCGGTCTATGCCGGCGAGACGATCACGTTCACCCGCCGCGCCAAGGCACACCGGGCCCTGGCCTCCCGCCCCGGCTGGCGGATCGTCACGCTTGAATGCGAAGCGTTCGATTCCACTGGCGCCAAGGTGCTTCAATTCGAAAGCGCGGTGCTTTTGCAGGCGGGTTGATGATTTTCCGGGCTGTCACGGCACGTAGCCCACTATGGCTGCGAG
>CAZEEC010000281.1:0-2501 GCA_964511105.1 uncultured Mesorhizobium sp. | reverse complement strand
GTTCGAGACGATCCTGATCGGCTGGAACGGGACCCGCGAATCGACACGGGCCGTCTTCGACGCGCTCCCCTTCATCCGCCAAGCGCGGCGGGTCGAGATCTTTACGGTCGATCCTGAGCGCTATGGCGGGCATGAAGCGATGACGGCGGGCGGTCAGATCGCGGCGGCGCTTGCGCGGCATGGGGCCAATGTCACGGTGCAAAGCCAGCACAAGACAGATCTGACTCACGGCCAAGCGATCCAGAACCGGGCCGTGGAACTGCAAGCCGATCTGATTGTCGCCGGCGCCTACAGCCAGTCGAAACTGAAGGAGTTCTTTTTCGGCGGCGTCACCAAGAGCATGCTCGATTCGATGCCGACGGCAACCTTCATGTCGCGATGACGGACAGGGATGCGCTTGGCGGCAGGCCAGGCGGAACGAGAACCGCGGCAAAACGCTTGCCAAGCCTTGCTTTCTGCGTCTAATTCCGCGCGCATCCCGCCAGTTTGCCTATCCCTTGCGCCGGAGTGCATCGTCCATGTCCCTTCCCGAAAAAGCCTTCCCCGTTTCATGGGACCAGTTTCATCGTGACTCGCGCGCGCTAGCCTGGCGCCTGTCCGGCATCAACGGCAGTTGGCGAGCCATCGTTTGCATCACGCGCGGCGGTCTCGTGCCGGCGGCCGTCATCTCGCGCGAGCTCGGGGTCCGCCTGATTGAAACAGTCTGCGTGGCCTCCTACCACGACTATACCTCACAAGGTGACCTGACGGTTCTGAAGGAGATCAACCCCGCGTTGCTCGAGGACGAAGGGAAGGACGTCCTGATCATCGACGACCTGACCGATACGGGCAAGACGGCCGCGATCGTGCGCGCCATGATCCCGCGAGCACATTTTGCGACGATCTATGCCAAGCCAAAAGGTCGGCCGCTGGTCGACACGTTCGTCACGGAAGTCTCACAGGACACTTGGATCTACTTCCCCTGGGATCTGGGCTTCGCCTATCAAAAGCCGATTGCCGAAGGGCAGCTGGGCTAACCTTCGAATCAGACCATGCTCCTCAGCCTTCGAATCCGTAGATTTCTTGTCAAACGGCTGCGCCGGCTTCTCGGTCGCTCGCCGTACCGGATTCAAGCTGCCGCCCTGCCCTATTATCAGCGGAATGGCGGCCATGAGGTGATGCTGATCACCAGTCGGGGAACCGGCCGATGGGTTATACCCAAAGGCTGGCCGGAACCCGAGGAGGCACTTTGGGCGACTGCTGCACGTGAGGCTGTCGAGGAAGCCGGGGTGAGCGGCGAGATCGCCAAGAAGGAGTTCGGGCGGTTTCATTACATCAAGCATATGCCGCATGGCCGAGAACGGCGCTGCGAGGTTCTGGTCTATCCGCTTGAAGTTCAAGACGTGGCCGACGAATGGCGCGAGAAGAACCAACGCCGGCGGAGCTGGTTTACACCACAGGAGGCGGCCCGTCTGGTCAACGAGCCCGATCTGGCCGAACTGCTCGAACGGTTTGGAGCGCAGCCTCCAAATCAGCGCTAACGGATGCGCTGGGCCGCGATCGTGCGGGCGCAAGAGCGGTCGGTCCTTCGCCCCCGATATCCACATCATAACGCACAACATCTAGCGATTAGGTATGGGACGCAAACGATCGCTTGACCGTCTCGTCGAGTCGCGTTGTTGTAGCCACACGAGTCGCGTACCACGATCCAGGAGCCGCCGCCGCGCGGCCGTGCCGATTTTGACCGCTGACGCCCAGCTCGGCTCCCGATCGATCGCTCCCCAAATATATCGCACAATCACTACATTTTGTGTTGCCGTCTCTCCCGCACACTAGATAGAGTGCATTCTATGGTTTCGAGTCTTGAGCGAGGACGTGGGTGGCAAAGCCTTAGGGTCATCCGCAGGAAGAGCGTAAGCGTGAAAATTCGAGGAAACGGTTGGCCGAACGCCAGCCAGATGCGGACACGGCGGTTCGTCGCGGCACTTTCGAAGAGGTGCGCAGGCCACCATATCTAGACGGATAGGACAACATCAGATGCGTATCGAACGTCGCTTCACAAAGCCCGGGCAGTCGGCCTATGCCGAGATCGAGTTCCGCAAGGCGCTGAGCGAGATCAAGAACCCCGACGGTTCGGTCGTCTTCAGGCTTGCCAATATCGACGTGCCGGCGCAGTTCTCCCAGGTCGCGTCCGACATCCTCGCGCAGAAATATTTTCGCAAGGCTGGCGTGCCCGCGCGTCTGAAAAAAGTCGAAGAGAACGACGTTCCGTCGTTCCTGTGGCGCTCGGTGGCCGACGAGGCTGCGCTCGCCGACTTGCCGAAAGAGCAGCGCTATGGGTCCGAGACCGACGCGCGTCAGGTCTTCGACCGGCTCGCCGGCACCTGGACCTATTGGGGTTGGAAGGGCGGGTATTTCGCAAGCGACGAAGACGCCGCCGCCTTCCGCGACGAGCTCGCCTACATGCTTGCCACGCAGCGCGTCGCCCCGAACAGCCCGCAATGGTTCAACACCGGCCTGCA
>CAZEEC010000280.1:0-2518 GCA_964511105.1 uncultured Mesorhizobium sp. | reverse complement strand
GGCGAGATCGTCATGGACGGCGTCGAAGTCGGCGAGGACGCGATCCTGCCACACGTGTCGGGGCTGCGCGGCCCGTTCGGCTGCTTGAACCGCGCCCGCTACGGCATTTCCTGGGGCGCGATGGGCGCTGCCGAAGATTGCTGGTTCCGCGCCCGCCAATACGGGCTCGACCGCAAGCAATTCGGCAAGCCGCTCGCTGCCACACAGCTCTTCCAGAAGAAGCTCGCCGACATGCAGACCGACATCGCGCTCGGGCTGCAGGGCTCGTTGCGTGTCGGCCGCCTGATGGACGAACACCGGTTCGCGCCGGAAATGATCTCGCTCGTCAAGCGCAACAATTGCGGCAAGGCGCTCGATATCGCCCGGCAGGCGCGCGACATGCATGGCGGCAACGGCATCCAGGTCGAGTACCACGTCATACGCCACGCGCAGAATCTCGAGACGGTCAACACCTATGAGGGCACGCATGACGTCCACGCGCTGATCCTCGGGCGGGCGCAGACTGGCATCCAGGCGTTCTTTTAGGCACCATGAAGGCCGCATGGGCGCTTCGGCGTCCGTTCCGGCATTATCGAACCAGAAAAAGGGGAGGACAATCCAAATGCAGATCAGGAAACTTGCGGCATTGACTACAATGCTGGCGATGCTCGGCGCACCGGCTCTCGCCGGCGAAACGCTCGACCGGGTGACGGCGGCGGGCAAGCTGGTCATGTCGAGTGATCCGGAATATCCGCCGCAATCGTTCCTCAACGACAATAACGAGATGGACGGCTTCGATATCGATGTCGGCAAGGCGATCGCCGAGCGGATGGGCGTCGAGCTCGAGATCATGACGCCGTCCTGGGAAGTGATCACGGCCGGCAGCTGGGCGGGGCGCTGGGATATCTCCGTCGGATCGATGACGCCGACCGAAGCGCGCGCGCAGGTGCTCGATTTCCCGGCCATCTATTATTACACGCCGGCGGCGTTCGCGGTTCACACCGATTCGGACGCACAAACCCTCGCCGATCTCAATGACAAGATCATCGGAACTTGCGGCGGCTGCACCTATGACGCCTATCTGAACAAGGAGCTGGTGATCGATGCCGAGGGCACGCCGCCTTTCGAATATCAGGTGACGGCCGGCGAAATCCGCACCTACGAGACCGACACCAACGCTTTCGACGATCTGCGCCTGGGTGACGGCGTGCGTCTCGATGCTGTGTTCTCGGCCCTGCCGACCGTCCAGGAAGCGATCAATAACGGCTATCCGCTGCGCGTCGTCGGCGAGCCGGCCTTCTATGAGCCGCTCTCGGTCGCAACCGACAGGGGCGACGAAGAATTCAACGCCCGCATCGCCGAGATCGTCGCCGAGCTGCATGAGGACGGCACGCTCACCGAGCTGTCGGAAAAATGGTATGGCGTAGACCTGACGACCGTCGAATAAGTGTCTTCCACCGACAGGCTTGCCGGTCCGCCGGTTCTTCCCGCGAGGAACTGGCTGGACCGAGCCCGCCCGTCATGGGCGGAAGCTGGCATCGTGCTGGCAATCACCATCCTGCTCGTCTGGATGGAGCTTGGCGGCACGCGCGCCGGCGGCCTGGTCGCGCCGCTATTGGGCGGGGCGACGGGCGAAGGCCGAGAGGTCGGATTCGGCCTGCATCTGGCTACCGGCATCCTGCTTGGCGGCGCCATCTGGGCCAATTTGATCCTGCTTCGGCTCGTGCCCTTCAAGGCGCAGGTGCTGATCGTCTGGATCGAATTGCTGCTCTTGTTTACCGCTTTCGTCATCAGCTTCGACCGCAATCTCGGCGTCTGGTTCGCGCCGACGCGCGACGGCGGCACGAACCTTTCCTATATGATCACGACGGGAGCGGTGACGACGCTCTACGTGTCGCTGATCTCGATCCTGATCGCCTGCGTCATCGCGATGGCAGCCGCCCTCGGAAAACTGTCGAAATCGGGACCGGCCTACGCGATCGCGACCTTCTACATCTCGTTCTTTCGCGGCACGCCGCTGCTCTTGCAGGTCTATCTGATCTATCTCGGCCTGCCGCAGCTCGGGCCGCAATTCGCGCTCGATGCGGTGCCATCGGGCATTCTGGCGCTGTCGCTTTGCTATGGCGCTTATCTGGCTGAAATCTTCCGGGCCGGCATTGTCGGCGTATCGACCGGTCAACACGATGCGGCGAAAGCGCTCGGCTTCAATGAGCGGCAGTCGTTCCGGCTCATCGTCTTTCCGCAGGCCATGCGGCTGATCGTGCCGCCGACCGGCAATCAGTTCATCGCCATGCTCAAGGATTCCTCGCTGGTTTCGGTGATGGGCGTATGGGAACTGACGCGCACGGCGCAGATCATCGGCCGCCGCGACTTTACGGTGTTCGAAATGCTGATCGCGGCCGCTATCATCTACTGGGTGATGTCGATCTGCTTCGAATTGATCCAATCGCGCCTCGAAAGGCACTACGGAAAGGGCTATGCGCGCTAGAGCATCGCTTTCTCCAGCGCCTGAAGTCCGCGTTGCACGGCCTCGCGATCA
>CAZEEC010000279.1:1415-2520 GCA_964511105.1 uncultured Mesorhizobium sp. | reverse complement strand
GTTTGGGTCACTACGTCGACTGGATTGAAACGACGATCGAGGCCGCAAAATCGGCCCTTCGCGGGGCTGATTCATCAGAGCCCTGAGTCGCTGCTGACCGAGAAGTGCCAGGCCACCATCTCCCACGCCGTCACCCGCGGCCTTGACCCCAGCGACCCAATGAGGGACTCCGGCATCGCATGGCTGGACCAGTTGCCGTCGCATTGGGAGGTCACGCGCCTGAAGTCCATTGCGGTTGTGCAGACCGGAATTGAGAAAGGCAAGGACACCGGCGGCAAGGACAGGATTGCGCTGTATGCCGGTTGTGCATACAATCCATTCCCATGGACTACCGATGGCATGAAGCCAAGCGCACTGCCAATCTCGCCAAGCACGGCGTGGACTTCGCGGACGCCATCGGTGCGCTGGAGGATCCGGCCGCGCTGACATTGGAAGACGGCGATGCACAGGGTGAACCCCGCTACGTGACCCTGGGCATGAGCTTCACTGGCCGGGTTCTACTGGTGGTCTGGATCGAGCGGCTGCCTGACAGTATCCGCATCATCTCAGCGCGCAGGGCCAGTCCGGCTGAAGCGCGCCCCTATCGTGAGAGCTGAGCTATGGGCAAAGACTACGATTTCACCGACGCCAAGCGCGCCGATCAGTTTCCGGCGCTCGCCCGCGCGCAGACGGGCAATGCCGGCAAGGAGCGGATCACCATCCGCCTGGACGCCGACGTGCTGGCCTGGTTTCGCACCCAGGTAAAGGGCGGCGGCAACTATCAGACCCTAATCAACGAGGCGCTGCGCACCCACATCGAGGATCGCGAAGGCGCGCTGGAACGCACTCTGCGACGGGTGATCCGCGAGGAATTAGACAAGGCGGCATGACGGACCAGTGCCTGCGCGATCCACATTGAAGGAACCAAAATGGCGCATCCGCAAACAATCCAGATCTTCCTTCCTGCCGGCGATCCGCAGGGCATCAGGGTGGCGGAGATCACGACGCGAATCGTCCGGGTTATCGAAGTGCCGCGCAGTCTCCTCGGCGACTTCCTGAAGATGCCGGAAGCCGAGCAGGTCGGCGTGTATTTCCTGTTCGGCGAGGACGAGGAGAGTGCGGTGCC
>CAZEEC010000279.1:0-1315 GCA_964511105.1 uncultured Mesorhizobium sp. | reverse complement strand
TGCCGTCGTTCAAGAACCACGGCTATCACCGTGTCCGCGAACAGTTGCTGGAGCAAGGCGTGCTGGTGACCGATGGCGACCGCATCCGCTTCACGCGCGACCATCTGTTCCAGTCTCCCTCCGGTGCCGCCGCCTGCGTGAGTGGTCGTGCCGCCAATGGCTGGGCCGAGTGGAAGGATTCGAGCGGGCGGACACTGGCTGAGCGCAAGGCGACGACGGAAGGAGGCGTGTAACCATTCGTTATTTTCGAATGGCGAACGGCAGCTGTTGCTGAAAAGGCGACGGGTGTTGCCCATATGGCAACGTTCTCTGCGCATCACGAAGCATGCCAGGCGAAGCTGGCGGCCGCGATCCAGCCGGCCGCCGGCCGCCGGCTCAAGCGTTACAAGGCGCTGCCGCAGGCTAGGGCGGCAGCGAAAGAGGGCGGTGACGGCAAGGGGGCAGGGGAGGCAAAGGACGAACTGCAGGCGCCTGTGCTGTTCAAGGGCGACCTGGTCACCTTCAAGCGGCTCAACGCGTTCCTCTCGCAGATCGCGAGCGCGACACTGTGCAGGACAAGCAGCAGGCCTATCTCGCGGAGATCATCGAGAAGGTCAACGGGCTGTTCGAGGGGCAGCTCACCGATGGCGACCAGCTGGTCTACGTCAACGGCGTGCTCAAGGGCAAGCCAGGCGCTGGGATCCGAGCGCGTCAGAAGCGGCCTCAAGGACATTCTTCTTGGGCCGGCGCAGCTCTATGAGGCGCTGAGGGCCAAGGGCGAGGGTGTGCGGCCGAGTGGTTGAGCTTGGAGCGTTACCCGCGACAAGCTCATTTCCGGGCGGGTGCTGTAGCCGGCGGCGGCCGGCCGGTGCACTCGAATTCCTGCCCGTCGACTTGCAGCATTAGGGAATGTTCCCGGCTGGGGTCGAGGTTTGAAAGCGTCCTTCGGCAAACCTCAAGGCGCTTGAATCCCGCCTCACCGATCTGTTCCCGGTTGGCAAGGTCCATATCGACGGCGCATTGCCAGGACGCGCGGGAGTCGTTCGGGTGTTCGGTGATGCACAGATGGTAGAAGTCGGGCGGCATCCGCACGTTCGGTTCACCGATTGTGGCGGCCAGCATCAGCAGTTCGATCATGGTTGTCCCCCCCTTGGAAGGTCCGAAGCCTTCGTGGTTCATTGTGGCCCAGGCGCGCGGTACGGTGTCTAGGACCACGCAGACCGCTTCGCGCTGCGAAGGGTCCGACCATTCGTCGCAAGCCACGTGCGAAGCCTCCGCCTTCATTGCGCATAATGTACATTATGTAATTTACAGGATGGCTTGAGCCTACGAATCA
>CAZEEC010000278.1:0-2526 GCA_964511105.1 uncultured Mesorhizobium sp. | reverse complement strand
GAAGCCTATGTGCAGGAGAACGCGCGCAGCCTGCAGGGCACGACCCTGTCGATGGCGTTCGATCTTGACCAGGCGCGGCCGCTCTACAGCCTCGATCGCACAGGCTTTCGCCAGTTGATGAGCAACCACGTTCGCGGCCGCGCGCTTGCTCATGCAGCGCTGATTCGTTCCGACGGTTCGGTGATCATCCAGGCGGACACCCCGGCAGGAATCCCGATGCCCGATGCGCCCTTGGAGGCGCTGCGGGTGGCCGCTGATGGCCAGCCGGTGCTGATCGAGCCGCGCGTGCGCAATATTGTCGGCGCCATCATCCAGATGCAGGAAATCGAGGATGCCTATCTGTTCACGATCCGCGAACTGGATGCCGAGGTCATCCGAGCGCGTCAGATCGTGAGAGCGAACACCGATGAATATCGGGGGCTTGAGCAGAACCGCGTCACCACGCAGCTTGCCTTTGCGATTCTGTATCTCGGCGTCACGCTGATTGTCGTCTTGGCTGCGATCTGGACCGGGATTGCCGTTGCCGATCGTATTGTGCGCCCGATCCGCCAGTTGATCGGCGCCGCCGATGAGGTCGCGACCGGAAATTTGAACGTGTCAGTTCCGGTCAAACGCACCGACGGCGATGTCGGGGCCCTCGCCGACACGTTCAACAAGATGATCCAGCAGTTGAAGTCCCAGCGCAACCAGTTGCTCCGCGCCAAAAATGTGATGGATGAGCGGCGGCGCTTTTCGGAAGCTGTCCTCGCCGGTGTGTCGGCCGGTGTCATCAGCGTCGGGCCGAAGGGTGAGATCGCGATCGTCAATCGGTCTGCGGAAAAGATGCTGTCCGTTTCTGCAAAATTGGTCATCGGGCGCCGGCTCGCCGACGTCCTGCCGCAGATCGGGGAGGTGTTCGAGAAGGGCCGCGTGCTCGAACGGCCGGTCCATCGCGAGCAGGTGGCGTTCTTTCGCAACGGCGCGGAGCGGACATTCGACGTCCAGATAACGAGCGAGCAAAGCCGCTCGCGCAGCGGTGGTCGATCCTATGTGGTGACGGTCGACGACATCACCGATCTCGTTCAGGCGCAGAGATCGTCAGCATGGGCTGATGTCGCACGCCGCATCGCGCATGAGATCAAGAATCCCCTGACACCGATCCAGCTTTCTGCCGAACGCATCAGGCGCCGCTATGGCAAGGTCATCACTGAGGATCGCGAAATTTTCGATCAGTGCACGGACACGATCATCCGCCAAGTTGGTGATATCGGTCGCATGGTTGACGAGTTCTCCGCCTTCGCCCGGATGCCCAAGCCGGACATGCAACTTGTCGATATACGCGAGCCGCTGCGCGAAGCGTCCTTCCTGATCGAGGTCAGCCGGGCTGATATCGATATCCGCCGCGAGTTCGGGTCGGAGCCGCTCATCGGCCGGTTCGACAGCAGGCTGCTGGCACAAGCCTTCGGCAACATCATAAAAAACGCGGCCGAGGCAATCGAACAGGCGCAGGCAGAGCAGGAACGGCCGGGGGCTATTCTCGTTCAAGCTGCGCGGAAGGGGACGAAAGTCATCATAGAGGTGATCGACAATGGGAAGGGTCTGCCGAAGGAAAATCGTCAGCGGCTGCTCGAGCCCTATATGACGACACGCGAAAAAGGGACCGGACTTGGCCTCGCGATCGTCAAGAAGATCGTCGAAGACCATGGCGGCACTCTCCAACTACTCGACGCGCCGGCCTCCTTCCATGGCGGTGCCGGCGCCTTGGTGCGTATGATGTTCCCCCTCGGGGACGAGCAAGAGGTTGCGGCATCGTCCGCGCCCGCGAGCGAAAGGGTGACAGATGGCGTCTGATATTCTGGTTGTCGATGACGAGGAGGATATCCGCGAGCTCGTGTCGGGGATCCTGTCCGATGAAGGTCATGAAACCCGCACGGCCTTCGACAGTGACAGCGCCTTGGCCGCGATCGCCGATCGCGTACCGCGCCTCGTCTTCCTTGATATCTGGCTGCAGGGCTCCAAGCTCGACGGACTTGAACTGCTTGACGCGATCAAGACCATGCATCCGGACTTGTCCGTCGTCATGATCTCTGGCCACGGCACGATCGAGACGGCGGTCTCGGCGATCCGCAAGGGCGCTTATGACTTTATCGAAAAGCCCTTCAAGGCCGACCGGCTCGTCCTGATCGCCGAGCGCGCGCTCGAGACGTCCAAGTTGCGGCGCGAAGTTTCGGATTTGAAGAGGCGTTCGGGCGATAGTTTTGATTTGATCGGAACGTCGTCGGCCATGGCGCAATTGCGCCAGTCGATCGACCGCGTGGCGCCCACCAATAGCCGCATCATGATCGTCGGTCCGTCCGGATCGGGCAAGGAACTGGTCGCGCGTGCCATCCACAGCGCTTCGGCGCGCAGTAAAGGTCCGTTCGTGGCCGTCAACTCGGCCGCGATCACGCCGGAGCGCATGGAGATCGAACTCTTCGGCACCGAGGCCAATGGCTCCGAACGCAAGGTCGGAGCGCTCGAGCAGGCGCATGGCGGCATCCTCTATCT
>CAZEEC010000277.1:0-2557 GCA_964511105.1 uncultured Mesorhizobium sp. | reverse complement strand
CGGATGGTGCCATAGGCGTCGAGGATCGGCTCCGAGATCGCGGCGAGGCCCGCCGTCTTCAGCTGCCATTTCAGATAGCCGATCCACAGCACGAGGTCGGCGATCGGCACGGCGCGCGGGTTCAGCTCCAGCCCGTAGAACTGGCGCGGGCTGACCGTCTCGCCCTCCATGGCAAAGCGCGCCTGGTCCTCGCCCAGATCGTCGAGCGCCTCCAAAACCTCGCCTTCGAGCCGCTTCATCAATTCGAGGCTGACATAAAGGAAATTGCCGGTGCCGCAGGCCGGATCGAGCACGCGCGTCGTGCACAGCTTGTGGTGATAGGCCTTGACGATGGCCAGCGCCCGGGCGTGCTCGCCATGGTCGCGCAGATCCTTGACCTGGCCCTGGACCAGTTCCCAATCGGCGCGCAGCGGCTCGATAATGGTCGGCACCACCAGCCGCTCGACATAGGCGCGGGGCGTATAATGGGCGCCGAGCTTGGAGCGCTCGCGCGGATCGAGCGCGCGTTCGAGCAGCGTGCCGAAGATCGCCGGCTCGACATCCGACCAGTCCTTGCCGGCCGCGACCCACAATTCGTGGATGTCGTCGGCATCGAGGGCAAGCGCCGTGCGCTTCTTGAACAGCGCGCCGTTGAACTTCTTCAAGGTGGCGTTGAGATGCGGCGCATAGCCGCCCGCATCCATCACCGCCCACAGGCTTTCGAGCGCGGCCGCGAAATGTTGCGGCGTCTCCTTCATCTGGCCGAGCAGCGTGTAAAACCCCTTTTCCGGGATCAGCTTCACGTCCTCGGCGAACATGGTGAAGAGGCAGCGCATCAGGAACTCGGCCACGTCCTTGGCGTCGTGCTTGCCCTCCAGGCGCTTGGCGATGCGGGCGAGCCGCGCGGCGATGTCGCGCGTCACTTCCGCCGAAATGCGCGTCGGGTCGAGCGACAGCGGGTCGCTCCAGATCGCGTTCAGCCGCGCGCGCACCTTTTCGTCGCGCAGATCGTCCATGTGGAGGCGATAGGACTGGCGGTCGGGGAAATGGGCGTAGTTCTTGCCCTGGCCGGAAAAGTCGGCGTAGATCTCGATCACATGCCCGACATCGACGACGAGGAGGAAGGGCGGATAGCCCTCCTCGACCGGCAGCGCGCGGGCATAGTCTTCCGCCTGCCGGCGCGCGGCCAGCATCACCTGGTCCCAGCCGCGCCCCACCCGGGCCTCCGGCTTCAGCGGGTCGGCGAAGAGCGACGGCGCCGCCGAAGCGGCCTCCTTGGGCTTGCGCTTCTTCGACTGCTTGGCCTCGAGGATGAAGGAGCCGCTCTTGTAGCAGTCGATCCAGCCGACCGTGGTGCTGCCATCGGGATGCTTGAAGTCGATGCGGCGCTCGAACACATAGGTGTTCCTGGCGACGTCGTCTTGCGAATAGCCGGGTTTGGCAACGCCAAGCACATCGCACAGATCGTTGATGAAGCGCTGGTAATTGCCGCGCTCGGGCCCGCCCGACGCTTGCGCCTCGGCGATCAAGACCTCCAGCCGCTCATCGATGCCCGCCGCTTCCCCCATGACGCCCAAGCTATCGGGTCAAGCCTGCGGTTGCAAAGGTGAAAAAGCGGAAACATGTCCGCATGAGAGCAAGCGGTACTCCACCGTCATCCGGGAATTGCAACCTGTTCAGTAAGGTCGCAAGGGGCCGACATTCACGATCAGGTCGGGGTGCCTGTCGTTGACAAGCTTGTATTGCCTGAGCACTTCCGTCCACAACCCACGGTCTACCGGGCCGATCAAACCATGACCACGTTCATTGATTTCCGGAAAAAAGGCTTTGGAGAAGGGAATAAACGCTCTCTTCCGAACGTCGATGAAAAACGGTCTTTGTTCGCCAATCCGATTGGCTCGATCGGGACTGACCTGAATGACGCCGACAGGTAGAGCATCTCCAAACTTGCGAACCTGCGACGACGTGTAGACGCCGACGACCAATCCTTGTTCGTCGGCAGGCTTCCTTGTAGCGCGTCCCGCATCACGTCGGGAGAAGGCTGCGATAACGCATGCAGCATGTCGAACGGGACCGGGGCGATCGGGCCGATCCTCAAAAGGAAAATTCGTCCAGACGATATCGCCTGATTTGAATGGAATAGTCACGTCCTAACGGAACAGGTCCAGCCGAGCCCGGTATTCTTCGTCCGTTTCGTGGGGATCGCGCTGCATCTCATACTCATCGCGGCTGAAACGGGGAGTTTCCGGATAGTCACGAAGAGTATCGATATATTCGGCGTGGCGTTGTACGAGGCTTTCGATCAGAACCTCTATACTGACATGATCCAGCGCTGCAATTCGCTCTGCGGCGGCATAGGCGTCGCTGCTGATTGCGACGGTGGTGGAATGGGCATTCATTGGGTCTTCCTTCTTCCGATGGCGACCGGCACGGCACCCTGAAATATGGCGGTCATGAACGAGAATGACAATGCCAATCCTTGCAGCGGTGATGGCGGAAGCCGCCTTGCATCAACAGGGCGGATGCGGCTTTAGACCCTACGCCGCCAGCCCCGGATCGCCGTGGACGGTGCGGTCGC
>CAZEEC010000276.1:0-2558 GCA_964511105.1 uncultured Mesorhizobium sp. | reverse complement strand
GCAGGCCTTCAGTCTCGACCGTCAACACGTCCTGGCCGCGAAAGCTTTCAACGGCAACATGCTCCGAGGTGAGTTTACGATAGGGCGTGTCGTCCTGGGAAAGCGGGAAGAGTTCGGCGCTGGCATAATCAACCATGAGCGGGTATCTCCGGAAAAGGTCGGTCGGCCAAGGCTCTTAGAGTCTTTTACTCGCGGTTTGAAGTCGGTGCGTCTTAACCTCGCACCGCCCATGGGGCTTGAAGGAGTTCAACCGGCATATCCTGCCGCGGCGAGAAGGTTTGCAATTTGGCAACCATATCGGGTTCAATGTTGCGGCGGCATCGCCGGGGTGCTTCGCTGTCACCCTACAGATTCAAGGACTGGATTGGACGACATGATCGAGCGCAAGCGTCTTCGAATCGCGACCCTCACTTCAACGGCGCTTGCGGCTGCCCTCATGGTCGGCGCGCAGGACGCGGCGGCGCAGAATTTATTCGAGCGGCTGTTCCAGATCAATCCGCCGCGCCATCACGTCGAGCCGGAGGTTCGGCAGGCGCGGCAGCCCGAGAAGCAGCGGCAGGTGCAGCCACGCCGCGCGCCGCCGGCGCAGGCGCCACGCGTCACCGGACCGCAATACTACACCTATAAGACCGATGCATTGGCCCGAATCGACTTTTCGGCGATTGCGATCGACCCAGCGGTTGCCCGTGCGGAGATTGATCACGGCACGGTCGGGGCCACGGCGCCTGCTCGCGCAAAGGAGCATCGGGCCGTAGCCATTGCGGGCGTGAGCCTCGAAGATGCGGTCGAACAGGTGCTGACCGGCGAAACTGGTGAGGGCGCGGTGAGCAGTCGCCGCCGCATGACGGTATCGAAAGAAGCGGGTGAACGCAGGCTTGAAATCGAGGTCCGGCGCCAGGGAAAGACGCTTGACGCGACGCCCTCGTTCTCCAGCCTTGGCGATAGCTTGGATAATTTGGCTGATTTCGAGCTTTATGCGGAAAAGATCATCGGCGATGCGGTCGTCGCCTATTATTCGAGTCGTCCCGATTGGCTCTGGTTGGCCAATGGTCGAATCAACCGGGCTGCCCGCGATGTGCTGCGCGAACTGGGCGATGCAGATGCCTATGGCCTCAACCCGGCGGATTACGCGGTTTCGATGCCGCAAGCGGGCGATGCCACCTCACTTGCGCGGTTCGAGATGGCGCTCTCGTCCCGCGTGCTGCGCTATGCTCGGGACGTTCATGCCGGCCGCGTCGATCCGAACCGGATTTCCGGATATCATGATCTGGAGCGCAAGACGGTTGATTATGACGGTCTTTTGGCCACCATCGCCAAGGGCGAGGACGTGCGCGAGGCGCTGCGCACGCTGCATCCGCAGAATTCCTTCTATAAGGCGATGCAGGTTGAACTGGAGCAATTGCGCGCTGGTCAGGAGAATGATGTCGTCATCGCCCCGGGCACCTTGATCAGGCCTGGGCAGACGCATGCGGAACTGCCGAAGATTATCGCGGTGATCCAGAAAGAAGCCGATCCGGCGTTTCTCGCCCAACATGGCGAAGCGATCGAACGCAACCTTGCTAGCGAAGCCTATGGTGATGATCTGGTGGCTGTCGTCAAAGCGGCGCAGGCCAAGCGTGGTCTCCAGGTCGACGGGATCATCGGACCGCGCACGATTACCGCCTTTGCCGGCGAATCGAAGGCGAGCCGCATCGAAAAGGTCAAGCTCGCGATGGAACAACTGCGCTGGTTGCCTTCGGAATTTGGAGACCGCTACGTCTTCCTCAACACGCCGTCGGCCATGGCAAGTTATGTCGAGGATGGTCGGGAGAAGTTGTCGATGCGCACTGTCGTCGGCAGCAAGGGAACGCAGACCTACTTCTTCCAGGACGAGATTTCCTACGTCGAGTTCCACCCCTACTGGGGCGTTCCGCGTTCCATCGTCGTCAACAAATATCTGCCCAAGCTTTATGCCGATCCATCCTATCTGGACCGTTCGGGCTTTGAGGTGACCGATCGGCAGGGCAGGCGGGTTGCGTCGGCTTCGGTCGACTGGCGGCGCTATGGCGCGAACATTCCCTATCATGTCCGGCAGCGTCCGGGGCCGAGCAATGCGTTGGGTGAATTGAAGATCATGTTCCCCAACGAGCACGCGATCTACATGCACGACACGCCTGACCGGCATCTCTTCCAGCGCGACAACCGTGCGCTTTCGAATGGCTGTGTGCGTCTGGAAGATCCACGCGCCATGGCTGCAGCCGTTCTGGGTTGGGATCGAGCACAAATAAATGGTCGGCTCGATCAGCCGCATTCGCGGGCTAATCTGGATGTCAAGGTGCCGGTTTACGTCGCCTATTTCACGGCGTGGCCCGCGGCCGACGGCAAAATGGGGTACTATCCGGACATCTATGACAGCGACGCCAAACTGCGCGAAGCGATGGACCGCATCGAAGTTGCCCGGGCCCCCTCGATCTGAACCGATTCTGGCGGCGAATGAGCCAAACAAATTGTCGTGAGATAGAGAAATGGTGGGCGCGACAGGGATTGAACCTGTGACCCTTCGCGTGTGAAGCGAATGC
>CAZEEC010000275.1:0-2585 GCA_964511105.1 uncultured Mesorhizobium sp. | reverse complement strand
GCTCGATGCGCGGCTGATCGTCATCCTCAACGACAACGACATGTCGATTGCCCCGCCATCGGGCGCGATGAGCCACTATCTGGCGCGGCTGGCGTCAGGATCGACCTATGCCGGCATCCGCGATTTCGGCAAGAAGCTGACTTCCTATCTCGGCAAGCGCGTCGACCGCGCCGTGACCCGCGCGGTCGAGCATGCGCGCGGCTACGTCACGGGTGGTACGCTGTTCGAGGAACTGGGCTTCTTCCACATCGGCCCGATCGACGGCCACAATCTGGAACATCTGGTTCCGGTCCTGAAGAATGTCCGCGACCACGGCAACGGGCCGGTGCTGATCCATGTCGTGACCAAGAAGGGCAAGGGCTATGCGCCGGCGGAGGCCGCGGCCGACAAATATCACGGCGTCTCCAAATTCGACGTGATCTCCGGCGCCCAGGCCAAGGCGCCAGCCAACGCGCCTGGCTATACGAAGGTATTCGCGGATAGCCTGATCCAAGAAGCGCGCGCAGACGACAAGATCGTCGCGATCACCGCCGCCATGCCGTCGGGCACCGGTCTCGACTTTTTCGGTGATGAGTTTCCCGACCGCACCTTCGATGTCGGCATTGCCGAACAGCATGCGGTGACTTTCGCGGCGGGACTTGCAACGGAGGGTTACAGGCCGTTCGCCACCATCTATTCGACGTTCCTGCAGCGGGCCTACGACCAGGTCGTGCACGACGTTGCGATTCAGGGCCTGCCCGTCCGGTTCCCGATCGACCGCGCCGGCTTCGTGGGCGCCGATGGAGCGACCCATTGCGGCGCGTTCGACGTTGCCTATCTGGCGTCGCTGCCCGGCTTCACCGTGATGGCCGCCGCCGATGAGGCCGAACTGAAGCATATGGTGCGGACCGCCGCCGCCTATGATGACGGGCCAATCGCGTTTCGCTATCCGCGCGGCAATGGCGTCGGGGTCGAACTGCCGGAGCGCGGCTCGGTTCTCACTATCGGCAAAGGCCGCATCGTCAAGGAAGGCAGCAAGGTCGCGCTCCTGTCATTGGGCACACGGCTGGCCGACTGTCTGCTTGCCGCCGAGGAACTCGACGCGGCGGGGTTATCGACCACGGTCGCCGATGCCCGGTTCGCAAAGCCGCTCGACGAGGATCTGATCCGCCGGCTGGCACGCGAGCATGAAGTGCTGGTCACCGTCGAGGAAGGGTCGGTTGGCGGCTTTGCCAGCCATGTGCTTCATTTCCTGGCCCATAAGGGATTGCTCGAAACCGGCATCAAGGTTCGTCCGCTGGTCCTGCCCGATGTCTTCGCCGATCATGGCAAGCCGGAAGTCATGTATGCCGAGGCAGGCCTCGATTCCGCAGGCATCGTGCGCACCGTCTTTGCCGCGCTCGGCCATCATCGCGCCGCTGCCACCGCGTGAGTGCCGCAAAACTTCGCCTCGACGAACTTCTGGTGGCGCGGGGGCTGTTTGTCTCGCGCTCGCGGGCGCGCGATGCGGTGCTGCGCGGGACGGTGCGGCTCGCAGGCACTCCCGCGACCAAACCGGGCCTTGGCGTCTCCTGCGAGGCCGAGGTCACGGTCGACGATCCGGCTCAACGCTATGTCTCCCGCGCCGCGCTGAAGCTTGCTCACGCACTCGACCGGTTCGATCTTGATCCGGCTGGCTCGAACGCGCTCGATATCGGCGCCTCGACCGGCGGCTTCACGCAGGTCCTGCTCGAACATGGCGCGGCGCGCGTTTTCGCGGTCGACGTCGGCCATGGGCAACTGGATCGAGCGCTGGCCGCCGACCCGCGCGTGACGCCGATCGAGCGGCTCAATGCGCGCGACCTGTCACCTGCCCATCTGGACGGGGTTGCGCCCGATTTCCTCGTCTGCGACGTCTCGTTCATTTCGCTGACGCTTGCGCTTCCGCCGGCCCTCGCGCTTGCGGCAGACAATGCGCGGGGCGTCTTCCTTGTGAAGCCGCAATACGAAGCCGGCCGCCAAGCCATCGGCAAGGGCGGCCTGTTGCGCGAAGCGGCGGACGGCGAGCGCATTGGCGACGAATTGCGCCTATGGCTCGATTCCGTCCCCGGATGGCGCGCGACGGGACTGACCGCGTCGCCGATCGAAGGCGGTGACGGCAATCGTGAGTTTCTGCTTGCCGGAGTGAAGGATCGTTGAGCACGGTTTTGACCATCGACCATCTGGGCGCGCAGGGCGACGGCGTCGCGGCATCCGCCACGGGCCAAGTGTTCGTGCCGTTCACCCTGCCAGGAGAGCGGGTGACCGCGGCGGTCACGACCGGCCGCGCCGATCTCGTCGCGGTCCTCGATGCCTCGCCCGAACGCGTCGTTCCGCCCTGCCGCCATTTCGGCACCTGCGGCGGCTGCGCCTTACAGCACATGGCGGCGCCCTCTTATCTCGCCTGGAAGCGCGACAAGGTTAGCGCTCCCTTGAAGGGCAGGGGGATCGACGCTCAGGTAACGGACATCGTCTCCTGCCCGCCTCAGTCGCGGCGCCGGGTGGTGTTCGCCGTCCGTCGCACCGAGCGCGGGATGATCCTGGGCTACAACCAGGCGCTGTCACACCAGATCGTCGACATCGAGGAG
>CAZEEC010000274.1:0-2593 GCA_964511105.1 uncultured Mesorhizobium sp. | reverse complement strand
CGGGCGAGATCATCGAGACGCCGATCATCTCGAACTTCAAGGAAGGCCTGACCGTTCTGGAGTATTTCAACTCCACCCACGGTGCCCGCAAGGGTTTGGCCGATACCGCCTTGAAGACGGCCAATTCGGGATATCTGACGCGTCGACTTGTCGACGTCGCCCAAGACTGCATCGTCAACGCGGTCGATTGCGGGACGGAAAAGGGTCTGACCATGCAGCCGATCGTCGATGCCGGCCAGGTGGTCGCCTCGCTCGGCCAGCGTGTGCTCGGTCGCACGGCTCTGGAAGACATCGTCGATCCGGGGACGGGGGAGGTTATCGTCAAGGGTGGCACGCTTCTGGACGAACGGGACATCGACGCGGTCGAGAAGGCCGGCATCCAGTCGGTTCGCATCCGCTCGGCGCTCACCTGTGAAGTGCGCACCGGCGTTTGCGCCGTCTGCTATGGCCGGGATCTCGCCCGCGGGACACCTGTCAATCAGGGCGAGGCTGTAGGCGTGATCGCGGCCCAGTCGATTGGCGAACCGGGCACGCAGTTGACCATGCGGACCTTCCACATGGGCGGCACGGCACAGGTGGTCGACACGTCCTTCCTCGAAGCGTCCTATGAGGGTCAGGTCAAGATCCGAAACCGCAACGTGGTGCGCAACTCGGATGGCCACCTGGTGGTCATGGGCCGCAACATGGCCGTCATCATCACTGATGAGGCCGGTAAGGAACGCGCCGTTCACCGCTTGACCTACGGCTCGCGACTCTTTGTCGACGACGGCGACACGGTCAAGCGTGGCCAGCGGATGGCCGAATGGGATCCTTACACCCGTCCGGTTCTCACCGAGGTCGGCGGCCGCATCGAGTTCGAGGACCTGGTCGAGGGCATTTCGGTGCAGGAAACGGCCGATGAGTCGACCGGCATCACAAAGCGCGAGGTCATCGATTGGCGTTCGACGCCACGTGGCGCCGACTTGAAACCGGCGATCACGGTATCGGACGAGAAGGGCAAGGTCGCCAAGCTGTCCAAGGGTGGCGAAGCGCGGTTCCTGCTCTCGGTCGAAGCGATCTTGTCGGTCGAGCCTGGGGCGACGGTTCAGCCGGGTGACGTGATTGCGCGTGTGCCGATGGAAAGCGCGAAGACGAAGGACATCACCGGCGGTCTGCCGCGTGTCGCGGAACTCTTCGAGGCCCGTCGTCCCAAGGATCATGCCGTGATCGCCGAGATCGACGGCACGGTCCGGTTCGGTCGTGACTACAAGAACAAGCGCCGCATCGTGATCGAGCCCCATGACAGCGAAGTCGAACCGGTCGAGTATCTGATCCCGAAGGGCAAGCCGTTCCATCTCCAGGAAGGCGACACCATCGAAAAGGGTGACTATATCCTAGACGGCAATCCTGCCCCGCACGACATCCTGGCGATCAAGGGCGTGGAGGCTTTGGCTTCCTACCTCGTCAACGAGATCCAGGAAGTCTATCGCTTGCAGGGCGTGGTCATCAACGACAAGCACATCGAGGTGATCGTTCGCCAGATGCTGCAGAAGGTGGAGATCACGGAGCAGGGCGATTCGCAGTACATTCCGGGCGACCATGTCGACGCGATTGAACTGGAGGAAGTCAACGAACGCTTGATCGACGAAGGCAAGTCGCCAGCGGCGGGTGATCCCGTGCTGCTCGGCATCACCAAAGCATCGTTGCAAACGCCGTCATTCATTTCGGCTGCGTCTTTCCAGGAAACGACCCGCGTTTTGACAGAAGCGGCCGTGGCCGGGAAGGTCGACACGTTGCAGGGCCTGAAGGAGAACGTGATCGTCGGTCGTCTGATCCCTGCGGGCACTGGGGGCCAGATGAATCAGATCCGCCGCATCGCGTCAACGCGCGACGATTTGATCATCGAGGAGCGGCGCAAGTCCTCGGGGGCAGACCTGGCCAAGCCGATGCTGGCCGACATGTCGCAGACACCGGCCGAATAGCCGGTACCAGAGCGCCGTGCGTCCATCCGGCGGCGCGCTCTGGCAAGCAAGAATGGACAAGGCCGCCGGGGAACTGGCGGCCTTGTCGTATGGATAGGTGTCACAACGGGCGGGTCGTCTCAACCGATGGTGACGATCGCGATCTCGCCCTCGACGGCGCCCTGCCAGGCCGACATGTGTGGTTCTTCATCCGGCATGCCTTCCAACTCGCCGATCTGGTCGAGCTCGGCGCGCTTGTAGCCCTCGCGGGCGAGCGCCTCGAGGGTCATGCGCACGGCGGAATCATCGTCGGGCGCGCGCAGGAGGACGTTGACTCTTTCAAAGGGTGCGGAGTCGCTTCGCCAGACGCGTCCGACAATGATGATCACTCGCGGCTCTTCATTGTCATTCATGAATGGTTCCCACTCTTGATTCTCCCAAGAGGTCATTCCATATGAGAACGGGCTCGACAACGGGCTTGTGTGGCCGCGACTGGTCGTTCGGGCTGCCATTGCCGACATATCTTCTTCAGTTTGGCCAAATTTGCCGGCATTGGGCACGGTTGGCGCGGAATGGGGTTGACGATTGGGCGACATACGGCTAGAAGCCGCCTCGTCTGAGCCGATGTGAGGCTTTCTTTTTCGAAGCGACGC
>CAZEEC010000273.1:0-2617 GCA_964511105.1 uncultured Mesorhizobium sp. | reverse complement strand
CGATAGGCGATGGTGTCGTTCCAGAAGCGGTCGAGACGCTGCAAGGCCTTGTTCATCTGCTGAAATTCGTCCTGCCCGATCCCGCCAACTTTTTCAATCGATCCGATGTGACGGTCATAAAGCCCCCCCACCAGATCCGCGATCTCACGGCCCTTTGGCGTCAAGCTTATACGTACCGAGCGCCGATCAACACGCGAACGCTGATGATTGATGAAGCCGAGATCGACGAGTTTCTTCAGATTGTAGGAGACGTTCGAGCCAAGGTAATAACCCCGGGAGCGCAATTCGCCGGCCGTTAGTTCGGAAGAGCCGATGTTGAACAGCAACAGCGCCTGGATGGCATTGATGTCGCTGCGCCCGTTGCGGTCGAACTCGTCCTTGATGACATCAAGCAGCCGGCGATGCAAACGCTCCACAAGCTGAAGAGATTCGAGGTATAGAGAACGAATTGAATCCTTGGGCTCTTCGTTCATCTGGACGTTCTTCGACGTCGTACGCGAATTGATCATGGTCGTGCCTCTCGTTAAACGCCGGTGACTTGTTTTTTGTTCTCACCTTGATCACGACCCTAACCAATGCATCTAAAATTCGACTTAAACCGCAGCCTTAACATTGGCTTACCTGGCAATCCCCGTTTTCAGGGTTAAGCTCCCGTTAGACGAATAGGTTCATTTTTCCTCTCTGTTGCCGCGCAAGAACCGATGCAGGCGGAATGCCACGTAGATAATGGCAGTAAGCGCATGAGCGACAAGCACGACGTCGCGCCGGCCGTAAAGTTCCGGAAATCCCGCATACATCACGAATTCAAAGGCAGCGCAGACGAACCAGATCACTGGACCCCACGAGGTCAGCATCCACAGACCGCTGGCGGCAAAGGGATAGAGCACCGCGAGGCAGACGGCCGCCACCTGCCAATGAACCGGCATCAAATCGAACCGCCAAGTCAGGCCATCATAGACACCGATCAACCGGATCCAGTAGAGCAGACCCAATCCCGCCGAAAGCGCAGCCACTGCCCGGAAGAAGACCACGAATGCCGCATCGGACGCCGATACGCCCGGCAGCATAGAACTGACACGCTGGATCACGATTGATGCCTCTCAGTTCGCAAGTTCACCCGGCGGGCAGCTACGAGTTGGACCGGATATTCGCTCCATGATACATCCGGCGCTATCAGGAGATGTCACTATGAACAAGATCAACCACTCCGTTCCCAGCACCAAACGCTCCGTTGACGAGATTACGAGCGGGCGCAGACTTCGGCGCATGCGCAAAGCGGATTGGTCGCGGCGCATGGTGCAGGAAACGCGACTTTCAGTGGATGATCTGATCTGGCCGATCTTCGTGATCGACGGTCAACGCCGCCGCGATGCACTTGCCTCGATGCCGGGCGTGGAACGCGTTTCCGTCGACATCGCCGTCGCCGAAGCTGAACGGGCAGCCAAGCTCGGCATTCCGGCGCTGGCGCTTTTTCCCAATGTCGATATCACGCTGCGCGATCAGACGGGGTCGAACATTCTCGATCCCGATAATCTCATTCATCGGGCAACACGAGCGATCAAGGAAGCAGTGCCCGAGATCGGCGTCATTACGGACGCGGCGCTCGATCCGTTCACCAGCCACGGGCATGACGGCATCCTGCGCGACGGGATCATCGTCAATGACGAGACCGTGGCGCAAGTCGCAGCCGCCGCTGTCCTCCAGGCTACAGCCGGAGCGGACATCATAGCACCATCGGACATGATGGACGGCCGCATCGGGGCGGTGCGCGATGCGCTCGACACGGCCGGGTTCCAGGATGTCGCGATCATGTCCTATGCGACCAAGTTCGCGTCGGCCTTCTATGGCCCCTATCGTGAAGCCATCGGCACCAGCGGCCTGCTCAAGGGTGACAAGAAGACCTATTATCTCGACCCGGCGAATGCCGCCGAAGCGATTCGCGAGACGGAGCAGGATGTCATCGAAGGGGCGGACATGGTGATGGTCAAGCCAGGTCTTCCCTATCTCGACATCATCCGCCAGTTGAAGGATGAGTTTGCGCTGCCGACCTTCGCCTATCAGGTGTCGGGCGAGTACGCGATGATCGAGGCAGCTTCCGCCAATGGTTGGATCGACGGCGAACGCGCGATGATGGAGAGTCTGCTGTCCTTCAAGCGCGCAGGCTGCGATGGCATCCTGACCTATTTCGCGCCACGCGTGGCCGAACTCTTCAAAGGATGATCCGAGGTCAAACCGTTGAATCGTCCTGTCGCAATGATCATGTCTTGGACATCGAACACAAGGCACGAACGTAAATGACCAATTCCGCCGCCACCAGTCGCAACGAGCAAATCCTCACGACCCGCCTCGATGACCCGCGCGTCTATGAGAGCGTACGCACGCGGCGCGTCATTGCCTTTTGCATCGACTATATCATCATTGGTCTTCTGATGATCGTGCCGGCGATTGTCATCGGGGTGCTCGGTGTCATTACGCTTGGCCTCGGCTGGATGCTCTACGGCATTCTCTTCCCGGTGGTGGCGCTTGGATATATCTGGCTAACGCTCGGCACGCCGACTCAGGCGACGATCGGCATGCGCTTCATGAACATCAGGCTGGAGCGGCTGGACGAACGTCG
>CAZEEC010000272.1:0-2637 GCA_964511105.1 uncultured Mesorhizobium sp. | reverse complement strand
GCGGCGCATGGATGCTGTTCCTGCCACCTTACAGCCCCGATCTCAATCCGATCGAAAACGCATAGTCTGGAACCCTCTGAAGGTGAGGTTCCGCTTATACCACGCATTGGCCACAAAGCGCTGATTCTGTTGGCCCAATGGATGGCGAATCGCGATGAAACAAAAGCGAATACACATCCGATGGACGGATCTGCCGGCAGATCGGCGTCGACGCCTCGTAGCGCTGATCAGCAGCCTGATACACCGGAATGTGTCGACAGATCGGGAGATCGGTCATGAATGCAGAACCGAGCCTGCTCACCTTCACGTTGCCGGAAAAGATCCACAGCCGCCACAATGATCGCCAGGCCATCGTATACGTTCGGCAGTCGACGGTTCGACAGGTCGAGCACAACCGCGAGTCAACGCGGCTTCAATACGCCTTGGCGGATCGGGCATTCCGGCTAGGATGGCGTCGTGACCAGATAACGGTGATCGATGACGATCTGGGCCGTTCGGGCGCATCGGCGCTTGATCGGCCCGGCTTCCAGCGCCTGGTTGCGGAGGTTGGTCTCGGCCATGTCGGAATGGTCATTGGCATCGAAGTGTCCCGCCTCGCGCGATCGTGCAGGGACTGGCATCAACTTCTGGAAATGTGCGCTTTGTTCGATACGCTGATCGGCGATGCCGACGGCATCTACGATCCGAGCACCTACAATGATCGGTTGTTGCTCGGCCTGAAGGGCACGATGAGTGAGGCTGAACTCCATATCTTGAAAGCCCGGATGCACGAAGGGCGCAAAGCCAAGGCACGGCGCGGCGAACTCATTCTTGGTCTGCCACGCGGTTACGTGCTGAAGCCATCAGGCGAAGTGGCATTGGACCCGGACGAGGAGGTTCAAAGGGTCATACGCTTGGTCTTCGCTTTGTTCGAAAGGCGTCGCTCGATCAGTGGCGTCCTGCGATACCTCGTGGACCATGACATTGCGCTTCCCGATCGCATCCGGAGCGGCCCTGAAAAGGGCGACGTATGCTGGAACCGGCCTAATACCGCGACGCTCGGCGACATGCTTCGTCATCCTGGTTATGCCGGTGCCTATGTCTTCGGGCGTCGTCGTCACGACGGCCGGCTGCGCGTCCCCGGCAAGCCGCATAGCGGTCGACGCTTGGTTCGCGATCCGCAAAAATGGATGGTGCTGCACCAAAACGCATTACCGGCATACATTGGCTGGGAAATCTATCAGCGGAATCAGGAACTGATGGCGGCGAACCGTTCGCGATATACCGGCGTCCCGCGTGGTGGCGCAGCACTGCTCGGCGGCTTAATCATCTGCGGCGTGTGTGGCCGTAAAATGGTGACTGGCTACAATGATGACGGACGGGAAGCGCGCTATAGCTGCAGCTATGAGGCCACCACCTACGGCGGTCCACGGTGCCAGTCGATCAGCGCCCGTCCGGTGGACACATGTGTGACCGCGTTGATTCTTGAAGCCCTTTCGCCGGCCGCCATCGACGTCAGCCTTCAAGTTGCCGAGGTTATCGAACTCGAACGACAGCAGCTCCACGACGGCTGGAAACAGCGACTGGAACGCGCGGACTATGAAACAGCGCTCGCACGCCGGCGCTACGAAGCTGTCGATCCTGACAACCGTCTGGTCGCGCGGACGCTTGAACGGGATTGGGAAGCGGCAATGGCGACGAAACAGGCGCTCGCGGATGACCACCAGCGGGCCCTTGCGCGACAACCTGAGCGGTTAACGGCGGAGGAAAAGGACACGGTTCGCCGGCTGGCCGAAGATGTGCCTGCCCTGTGGAGGGCGCAGTCCACCACATCACGCGACCGGCAAACCATCGCCCGCATGATGCTCGATCGCGTCGTCATCCGGGTGTTTGGAGATACCGAGCGTGCCGAGGTAAAATGCCACTGGGCCGGAGAGATCGTGACGACGCATCCGATTGTCCGAACCGTAAGACGCTTTGAACAGCTGGAGCATCACGACGAAATACTGGACCGGATCGCGGCGCTGCGTGCCGAGGGGGCGACCGCTCGACAGATAGCCGACGATCTCAATGCGAAAGGCTGGACGCCTGCGAAGAAGCCAATGTTCGACGCGTTGATCGTCCAGAAGCTTCTGGTCCGAAAGGGACTTGGAAAGAAGCGACCCATCTGGTCCGCCAACGTTCCCCGCCGCAATGACGACGAGGTGACACTGCAGGAACTCTCCGAACAGATCGGGGTCCATCGTCAAACCGCCTACGGCTGGCTTCGGCGCGGAAAGCTCACGGGGCGCGTCGCCAAGGTAGGGGCACAACGAATCTGGCTCGTCAGTCTATCCCACGCCTCAACAGGAACCCCGACTGGAGAGTCATCATGACAACACGATCGAGATGGCCTTCTCCAAGCTGAAATCACACCTCAGGACGCGGGCCATCCGCACCATCGATGGCCTCTGGCAGGCAATCGGCGACATCTGTACCCTCTACCCGCCAACCGAATGCCAGAACTACTTCAAAGCCGCCGGATATGTCTGAATGCACGCCGCTCTAGACGCTCCACCCCTTCCATACGCTGCGCGTCGCTGACGAGCAGCTAATCAGCCATTGAGCCGCAATAGACGACGGCTGACATGCCGGCTGCCATCAACTCCTCGCCTTTCC
>CAZEEC010000271.1:0-2641 GCA_964511105.1 uncultured Mesorhizobium sp. | reverse complement strand
GATCGCTTCGGCGATATCCGGCGCGCCGGGTGCCGGATATTGAAACTCCGATAGTTCCCTTGGAAAGCCATAGAAGTCGTGGATCGTCCGCGGGCGCGGCATCGCGGTGACTGCTGTGGCCCCGAAGAACCAGTGCGCGGACACCACGAGTATTCCGCGTGGCCTTGGCAGCTGTTCGCCCATCGCTCGCCAAGCGTTCGTGAAGCCGTTGCGTTCGAGGGTGTTCATCGGGCTGCCGTGCCCGATGAACAGTGCAGGGTTGCTGGTCATCGATTGCTCCTGAAGCGACAGTCATCAACCTCCTTAAGCGTAAACAGGTCCGCCGTGTCCGCTTTCCACCGCCTGTCCGCAACGGCTTCGTCCTGTGCGGTATGTGCAAGGAGCGAACGCGCAGCTAACGACCAACTAGCGGTCATTTGCTCCGGCGCTTCCTCACGCGAGTGTGAGCCGGGTAAAAGGCGGCCAAAGGAGGTGCGGTCGTGTTGATAGTCGCCCTCAAGCTGATTTCTTTCGTAATCGTCGGCGGGGCACTTGCGCTCGCCTTATCATTGGCGTTCGCCGCAGTTCCGCTTTTCGGGAAAGCTGAAGTGTTGGGTCTCGAACTGGCGTTCGTTTTGGGCTTGGTTGTTGCACTACCGTTGACAAAGGCGATGTTCCGCCAAGTTTCCTGGCTACGATTCCGAGGCCTCTGAGAACCGTCCCAGACGCCCGTGCCGTCATCGTCAACCATCCACCCACTTCGAGCCATTCCCTGCAACCCGACATAACCCCGAAACCTGACTGGCAGCTTCAGCGACTTTGCCGCCGAAAGCCGAAATTCTCGTGCCGACCCATAAGCGGCAATGATATCCGCTTCTGATCTGCCCCCCGAGAGGGGAGGATCGCTCGCAATCCGATAGAATGCCCAAAGGCGACAGTCTTGCCTGCCAGCCCGGTCTAGCACCGCCGCCAGATCGGGGACAGGTCGTGCCCCTAGGGAGTGGAGAGGCAGATGGTGGCGGATCGGCAGAAAATCGCAGCAGGCGCGCAGCAACCCGAAAAGTTCGATGTCATCATCGTCGGCGCGGGCATTTCCGGGATCGGCAGCGCGACCCTGCTGCGCAAGCATTGCCCGGATTTGAGCTTTGCCATTCTCGAAGCGCTTGAGGGTCACGGCGGCACATGGCTGATCCACAAATATCCCGGCACCCGGTCCGATAGCGACCTGTTCACCTTCGGCTACGGGTTCAAGCCTTGGACGGGTCAGCCGATCGCCTCGCGCGACCAGATCCTCGATTATCTCGGTGATGCGATCGCCGATGCTGACCTGGGACCCTTCATCCGCTACGGGCACAGCGTAACTTCCGCCGACTGGTCCAGCGAAACGGCCAGTTGGCGGCTCACGGTTGAACGCAAGGGCGCCGGCGATGTGGTGCAGATGGAAGCGAACTTCCTGTGGATGTGCCAGGGCTACTACCGGCACGAGAAAGGCTACACGCCCCAATGGCCGGGCATGGACAAGTTCAAGGGCCAGATCATCCACCCCCAGCACTGGCCAGAGGGTCTCAATCTGGCGGGTAAGAACGTAACTGTGATTGGTTCGGGTGCGACCGCGGCAACCCTGATCCCGGCGCTGGCCGACCGCTGCGCGCATGTGACCATGCTGCAACGCACGCCGACCTATTTTGCCGCTGGTCGCAATGTTGACGCGCTGGCCGAGGAACTGCGCAGGCTGGATGTGGACCCTGCCTGGGTTCACGAGATCATGCGCCGCAAGGTGGTGCGCGACCGCGCCGATCTGCTCGACCGCGCGCAATCATCCCCTGAAAAGCTCAAGGCGATGCTGATCGGCGGGGTTCAGGCGCTGCTCCCGGAAGGGTTCGATGTCGAACGGCATTTCACCCCCCCCTATCGCCCGATGCAGCAGCGCGTGGCATTTGTGCCGGATGGCGATCTGTTCAAGGCCATTGCTGCAGGCAAGGCTTCGGTCGTGACAGATACGATCAGCATCTTCGACGAGACCGGGATTGTGCTTGATTCGGGCGATCGCATCGATGCCGATGTGGTGATCACCGCAACCGGGTTCGAGATGGCGGTGATGGGCGATATCCCGTTCAGTATCGACGGCGCGCCGGTCAATTTCGCGCAGACCGTGACCTACCGCGGAATCATGTTCACCGGCATTCCCAACATGGCCTGGGTCTATGGCTATGGCCATTACAGCTGGACCTTGCGCGCCGATCTCGTGGCTAGCTTCGTGTGCCGGCTGCTCGATCACATGCACAAAAGCGGCGCTAGCAGCGTGATGCCGGTGCTCAGGCCCGAAAACCAAGGCATGGAACTGAAGCCGTGGGTCGATACCGATTACCTCAACCCCGGCTATCTGCTTCGCAGCCTCGACCGGCTGCCCCGGCGCGGGGACACGCCTGAATGGCAGCACAGTCAGGACTATTTCTACGAGAGCGAGGCGATACCCGCGATTGATCTGAACGATCCGGTGTTCGCCTACAGCTATCGGCCAGTGCAGCGCGAAGCTGCCGGCATGGGACACCATTAAACGATGAGTTCGGCTGTCTTTTTAACATGAATGGGGGGGTGGCGGTGTTTACGGGGGGGGCTTGGGGCGTTGGCATGGCAAGGGCGGAGGAGGCGGGGCGGCGCG
>CAZEEC010000270.1:0-2653 GCA_964511105.1 uncultured Mesorhizobium sp. | reverse complement strand
GCTGCCGCAGGCCGAAAGGGCCACCGATGCGGCGCCGACAGCGGCAGCGCTCAAGAAGCGGCGGCGGGAAAGGCGATCGATTGTCTGCAAGATATGGCTCCACTGAGGATCTGGCGAGGCAACGCAAGACCGTCGGCCAAGGTTCCGGTGGGCGACCGGCCGAACCCGCAATGCCTTAATGCATCCCTTGGCGGGCGGGAAGTTGGGCAAGACCGAGCCGGAGAGTTAGATTAAGGCTGTGGTTCGGAAGCCACAGAATGATTGATGCACCGTTCATAAAGTCAGCGAAGTTCGTTCAGCGGCGCCGAAGAATAAAACCGACTGCACCTTCACCATACCAACAAAACTGGCATTATGGGTTTATGTCCAAGGCATTCACATCTGATCTCACAGCCCGACGCGGCTATCACCATGGCAATCTGCGTGAAGCGCTGATGGAGGCGGCGCGCCGGCTGGTGGCCGAGAACGGTCCCCATGGCTTTACCCTAGCCGAAGCAGCGCGCCTTGCAGGTGTCAGCCCGGGTGCCGTTTATCGGCACTTTGACGGGCGCGAATCTCTTGTCGCGGAACTGGGTCGCCGCGGCTTCGATCAGTTCCGGCGGTGGCTTCAGAGCGCCGTTGAGAATGCGTCGTCGCCGATGGAAGCTCTCGTGCAAATGGGTCATGCCTATCTCACCTTCGCCCGCGAAGAACCAGGTTTTTACGGCGCAATGTTTTCTGGTGCGGGCATGTCCCAAAACGCGCCGATGCGGGATAATGATGAGGGCAGTTCTGGGGCATTCGGCCTTCTGCTTGAAGGCCTCGAACGGGCGCTGCCGAAGGAGCGAAATCATGCGGTGGACGGACGGCTCCTGGCCCTCCAGGTCTGGTCCATGTCGCACGGCCTGGCTCGCCTCGAGGCGTCGGGACAACTCCCGGCCGGCCCAGACCTGCCCTCACCCGAGGACATCCTCGTTTCCGCCGTGAACGCCCTTCTCTCGGGATATTCGCAAGCTCCGACATAATGGAACTCCCATTGACAACGACCGCCTTGTGGCATTATGTGAATGTAATGCACATTTACATAATATGGAGGATATGACAGATGCCGCCTTCTGCTGCCACTGCCGGCGAGGGGGCTCTACGACCCCAGCGCCTTCGCCCGAGCCTCTTCCGTAACGGGTGGGAACTCGCCCTGATGATCGCCGGCTTCGTCCTGTTCTGGCCTTTCGGCCTTGCTGTTCTCGGCTTCTACCTTTGGAGATCAACCATGTTCCGTGACTCGTGGAAATCCATGCACAAGAGGGTTTCGTGCTCGAACCTCATTCGGGGCAACGAAAGCACCGGCAACTCAGCGTTCGACACCTACAAGGTCGAGGTGCTTCGCCGCCTCGACGAGGAGCGGCGCACGCTTGCCGAAGAGGAGCGCGCCTTTGATGACTTCCTGGTTCGATTGAGACAGGCCAAGGACCGCGAAGAATTCGACCGATTCATGCAGTCTCGCGGCCAAGCCAGCTAACGATTGCCCCGGAGCGTCGCAATGGACCCGTATCTCGTTTTCAAGACCCTGCACCTCGTCGGAGCGATCCTGTTCTTGGGCAACATTATCGTCACCGCGTGGTGGAAGCTGATGGCCGACCGGACGCGCGAGCCCCGTATCATCGCCTTTGCGCAGCGTCAGGTCATAGCAACGGACATCATCTTCACGCTGAGCGGCGTTATCCTGTTGGCGGTTGGCGGCTATGGAAGTGCGGCGGCTTTGGATTTGCCGGTGACGACGCCCTGGATCGCTACAGGACACATGCTGTTCATCGCCACGGGTCTCATCTGGATAGTCGGTCTGATCCCGCTTCAGATTTGGCTAGCGCGGCAAGCCCGCGCTTTTGCGAGTTCGGAAACGGTACCGCAATCTTATTGGAAGGGGGAGCGGCTATGGATGGGCTTTGGCACACTCGCGGTGATCTTGCCGCTGGTCGCCATCCCGGTGATGGTATTCAAGGTGGGATTGCTTCCATGATCGCACCGCCGTGAACGGTTGCTCGGAACGGGTCGCGGCGGGCGGGAAGTGAGCAAGGCCGGGCCGGAGAGTTAGCCGGCTAACCCGCCGTCAGCACGCCGTCGAGCGAGGGCAGGACGAGCTTGGCCGGCTGGCCGGGATACTCGTCGGGCATGCCGGTACGGTTGATCCAGATCGTGCGGTAGCCGAATTTGGCGGCGCCGGCGACGTCCCAGCGATTGGAGGACTGGAAGGAGACGGCTTCCGGGTAAAGCCGCCACTGCGTCGTCACCATGTCGTAGACGTCCGGGTGCGGCTTATAGCGGCGGATACGGTCGACGGAGAAGATCTCGTCGATGATCTCATCGAGCGCGGCGTTCCTGACCGCCGATTCGAGCATCGCGGGCGAGCCGTTCGACAAAATCGCAAGCCGCGCGCCGCCATCCTTGAGCGCGCGCAAGACCTTCGGCACTTCGGGGTAGCAGTCGAGCTTCCAATATGCGTCGAGCAAGCCCTGCCTCAACCCCCTGTCGGCGGACGGCACACGGGCAAAGGCGACGTCGAGCGCGCGTTCTGTCAGCTCCCAGAAATCGCGATAGCCGCCCATCAGCGACAGCGTCCACGAATATTCGAGCTGCTTGGCGCGCCACAGCTCCGACAGGACCTGGCCGTCCGGGC
>CAZEEC010000269.1:0-2656 GCA_964511105.1 uncultured Mesorhizobium sp. | reverse complement strand
CCAGGTCCAGGTCCGCTACCACCGCCCTCACCCGGAGCGCCGGGAGCGAATCCCGCGCCTTCATGGGCCATGACCGACGAGATGAGCGCGGTCGTCAAAGGCGGGCACTGATCTCGCTGTTCGCGCGTCAGTAATGCATCGCGATTTGCCGCGATGCAGCACAGCACGTAGTTTGCCTCCGTCAGAGGCTGGCAGGTCTGAACGCCAAGTATTGGCCGAGGCGCTTGCTGCGCGACCGCCACCGAGGTGCCGGCCAAAACAGTTGCGCAGCCGGCCAAAGCCGTATGGATAAGCAAATCGCGATACCGAGCCATAATCTTTCCTTCCACAACTAGAACCAGCGGCACACTCGACTGCCGTCAGCTCTGACTTCCCGAATTATGACACCGGAAAAAATAGTAGTGAAGCAAGAATATTTACGATTGATTAGACAATTTCATCTAGATCGGAGGATCGAAGCCAGAGGTGATTCGTCATGATGAAGGCACTGAGTGTCGCTCTTCTTGGAGCCTTGGTCGCTTCTTGCAGCCAGACCAGCATGGTCTCCTCAACTGCAGCCATCGGGCCGCTTGCGCTGGATGCGGAGCCGACATTGATGCGCGTCGCGAGCCCGGCCTTCGCGCCCCCCGCTTTTTATTCGTTCTGCAAAGCCCATCCTGACCTTTGCGCGTCGACCGGCCCTGTGGCGAAGGTCAAGGCGACGGACAGTCGCCTTGCAGAATTGAACGCGGTCAATCGGGCGGTGAACCGGCAGATCCGCGAGGTGAGCGACCTGAAAAGTGGAGGGGTCGAGGACGTCTGGTCCGTGCCCACCACGGTCGGCGACTGCGAGGACTTCGCGATCCTGAAGAAGAAGCGCCTGATGGAAATGGGCTGGCCGGCATCCTCACTGCTCTTGACGGTCGTGACGATCGGATCGGAGGGGCATGTTGTCTTGACGGCGCGCACCGACAAGGGCGACTTCATCCTCGACAACCGCACCAATGCCCTGCGTGACTGGACAAAGGTTCCCTATCGCTTTTTCGCCCGCCAGTCGCAAAGCGCCGAGGGGAAATGGAAGCGGATCGTGACAGTCGACATATAGAGGGACACCTGGTTATCTATTTCGGAAACCCGTGTGTCTCGGTGATCTGCCAGAACAAGCGATTGATCTCGACCAGCAAGCCGATGCTGCGCGTGATGCGGGCGATCTCGGCCTCGTCGAGGAGTTCGGCCTTGCCGTAGCGCACTTGGTCCTTGCCGTCGACAATCCGCATGAGCTGCGTCATGCCGCGCGCGCCGGTCTCGTCAAACGAATAGATGCAGTGATTGTATTTGTTGCGCACCCGCGCTTCCGCCATCAGCCTGCGCGTCGCCTCGAGGACCTGGACCCGGCATTCTTCCGGGGTCGCCTGCATCTTTGCCAGCCGCTCGACCAGATCGACGCGCGCGCGCGTTGTGTTCAGTGTCAGAAAGATGATGATCGCCGTTTCCTTGTCGACGCGCGCAAGACCGGCGATCATGTGGATGAGAAGACTTTCGGTGTTGGTCCAGGTGTAGTTCAACTGGCCGACGAGAAGCAGGATTTCCTGAAGCCTGCTCAGCGCCATGTCAGTCCTGCTGCTCGGGCCGTAAAACACCGGCTCCGTCCGCCGAGCCCGCACCATTCTGCCGCGCGAAATAAACGGCAGCTGCTTCGGTGCGGTTATGAACGCGCAGCTTGTTGATGATGTTGTGAATGTGGATCTTCACCGTGTGCTCTGAAAGCCCAAGATTGTTCGCTATGATCTTGTTCTGGCTGCCCTTGGCAACGTGTTCCAGAATCTGCAATTCACGAGCAGTCAACTCATTCATCAAACCATCCCCTTGATGCTTCGCGCAATGCTTGACTGGCTGAGCGCGCTGCCCGCGCAAGAGCACGGCGGGCATATACTCGCCTCCAGTCAACAATATCCGGATGATCGACAAGAGGATGTCGAGGCTGCAATTGACCGGCACAATGCCGTTGATAAGCCCCATCTCGATCAGCGACAAAAGGCGTTGATCTTGTTCCCATCCCGCACTTCCGAGCACCGCGATCGGCGCGCCGTCATGCCAATCATGAAGCTCCGCACGTTGCTGCGCGAGCTGCAGGACAAAACCTCGATCGACCAAAATGAGGTCGACATCGGTCGCCATGTCCGAGCACGCATCGTCCAGATTGTCGGCGACATGAAGCTGCAGCGAGCGAAACTCGCACTCGATCGCGGCGCGCAAAGCGTTGGAGACCGACGCGGCCGGTGCGACGAACATCAAGGTCCGGTGCCGGGCGCCGATCGGCAAGGCCGCCCCGTTATCGATGTAGCGCGTGGCTGTTCGTGCATTTGCGGCTGATTGCGATGCCGCATCCCGGCTCGTCAACATGATCGCCTCTCCCTGGCTGCGGCCCAGCAACACCTGTTCCAGACGGTGATGCCGGCCGAGTTAACGAAGTGTAACCCGGAAACATCTAATCCCGAATAGACTGTTCGGGCTATCTTGCTGAATCTGAGCGGTTGACTTGGTGTTCGCCATGTCCCGCACGCCTAGACTCCGAATGAAGACGGGCAGGTGGTGTCGCCGGTTTTCCACGCGACATCAACTGTCTATGACCATGTCCTTGCGCCCGCCTGACAGGTCTAGACCGATAAGTCATCTT
>CAZEEC010000268.1:0-2660 GCA_964511105.1 uncultured Mesorhizobium sp. | reverse complement strand
TGAGCGGCACACCCCAATGATTGTTGAACGACTTGTCGGAGGCGTGGACGGAGCCGACAGCCGAAAGCGCCTTGCGAAGCGCTTCTTTGGTGCTGGTCTTTCCGGCCGAGCCCGTAATCGCGATGATCTTGGCCTTTGAGCGCGCCCTGGCCGCGATCCCGGCATTCGAAAGCGCGTCCAGAACGTCTGACACCACGATCATCGGCGCATTGAGACGACCGAGAGCCGGCAATTTGTCTTCCGACACGACGAGCAGCCCGGCGCCCGCCTTGATTGCCGTGGTCGCGAAATCATGTCCGTCGAACCGGTCGCCCTTGATCGCGAAGAACGCGTCACCCGGCCGCAGCGTCCGCGTATCGATCGAAATGCCGGTGATGGCATCGGGCATCGATCCGACCGGACGCCCCGCCATTGCGGCGCTTAGATCGCTGGCTGTCCAAAGCGCGCTCATGCTGCGCGCTCCTTCAGGGCCGCTCGAACCTCCGCATGATCGGAAAAGGGCAGCGTCCGATCGCCGACAGTCTGACCTTCCTCATGTCCCTTGCCCGCGATGATCAAGGTATCGCCTTTCTGGAGCATGCGCACGGCGTGCTGGATGGCTTCCCGACGATCGCCGATCTCGCGCGCGCCCGGCGCCGCCTGCATGATCGCCGTGCGGATCGAAGACGGTTCTTCAGAACGCGGATTGTCGTCCGTCACGATCACCACATTGGCCAGCCGCGATGCGATCTCGCCCATTACCGGCCGTTTGAGCTTGTCGCGATCGCCGCCACAGCCGAAGACGACGATTACGCGGCCGGTCGTGAAAGGCCGCACAGCCGCGAGCACGTTTTCGAGCGCCTCGGGCTTGTGCGCATAATCGACGTAAACCGGTGCTCCCTCGCTCGTCGTGCCGATCAGTTCGAGACGGCCGGATGCGCCTTTCAATGACCGCAAGCCACGGATTGCAGCGCTGGCTGGCGTGCCGGTCGCGATAGCCAGGCCGACAGCCACCAGCGCGTTGGAGATCTGGAAATCACCGGCCAGCGGCAGGTCGACCTCGTGAATGCTGCCTTCGTAGCAAAGTTCGACGCGCTGGCGATGCCGTTCATGCTCGACACGCTTCAATTCCAGGAAGGCGCCGGCGCGCCCAACCGTCAGGACATCGAGCCCGGCCGCCGTGCAAACCTCGATCACCTTTGCCGACCATGGATCGTCGGCGAAGATGACGGCGGGCGCGGATCTTGGCAAAAGCGTATCGAATAGCCGCATCTTGGCCCGGAAATAGGCGTCGATCGACGCATGATAGTCCAAGTGGTCGTGGCCGAGATTGGTGAAAGCGCCGGCCGCCAATCTCACTCCGTCAAGACGACGCTGATCCAGCCCATGGCTCGACGCTTCCATCGCCGCATGCGTCACGCCATCGGTCGCGAGTTTCTTGAGGAGTTCATGCAGAGCGATCGGATCGGGCGTCGTCAGCGAGCCGTGTTCGGTCAACTGCGCAGAGACCACGCCCGTGGTGCCGATGCTGGCCGCCTGTTCGCCCGCATGTTCCCAGATCTGCCGGGTGAAGCTTGCGACCGATGTTTTGCCTGCCGTGCCGGTGACAGCCACCATGACCTTGGGTTGTGCGCCATAAAAGGCAGCAAGCGCCAAGGACAGGCTGCGCCGTGGATCATCCGTTTCGAGAATCGGCAAATCTGTGTCGATTCTGGTTCCGCGCGCAGCAAGAACGGCAATCGCACCGCGTGAAGCCGCATCGACGGCGAATTTCACCCCATCAGTTTTGGCGCCCTGAACCGCGGCAAAGACAAAACCCGGTTCGACCCGACGCGAGTCGAGCGCAAAGCCTTTCACCTCGGTCCCAGCGGCTCGTGCCGGGACGGTGGCTTGGGCGGTTGCAAGGTCGGCAAGTTTCATGCGGTTCCGATCGATTGGCCGCCAGCGGCGCGCCGGCAGGAATCATTGATAGGCGGCGAGCAAAGCCCCACTTTCATGGCTGAAATCTGGCTTGACGCCAAGAAGCGACGCTGCACGGCGCACGATATTGCCTGCCATCGGGGCTGTGTTGAGGCCGGCCGTCGCGCCGACACCGGGCTTTTCTGGCTTTGGCTCGTCGAGGATGGTCAACACGATATATTCAGGATCGTTGAGTGGAAAACCAGCCAGGAAGGCGTTGAAGCGCACGCCGCTGACATAGCGGCCATTGATGACCTTCTCGGCCGTGCCCGTTTTGCCCCCGACAAAATAGCCTGGAACGTCCGCCCTGCGGCCCGAACCGCTTTCCGTATTGTAGCGGAAGAGATAGCGCATCGCGTCGCTGGTCGACGGTTTCAGAACCTGCAGCGCCGATTCCAAAGCCTGCTCTTCCGTACGCGGCAGGAAGGTCGGGTTGATCAACCGCCCGCCGTTGAGAACGGCAGCCGTCGCGACAGCGGTCTGCAGCGGCGTGGTGGCAACGCCATGGCCGAAAGAGATGGTAATGGAATTGATTTTACGCCACGTCGCCGGCTCTGTCGGCCGCGCCACTTCGGGCAGTTCGGTCGTCATCCGGTCGAGCAGACCGAGCCGCTTCAGGTAGTCGCGATGGCCCTCGATGCCAAGCACGTCTGCCATGCGCGCCGTGCCGATATTGGAGGAATAGATAAAGACCTCGGGAACGGTGAGCACCCGGCCCTTGC
>CAZEEC010000267.1:0-2678 GCA_964511105.1 uncultured Mesorhizobium sp. | reverse complement strand
CGATCCTGATGTCGTCCTTCCACTTGTTGTGGTCGGAAACCGGATCGACGGAGATGCCGATAATCTTCGCGTTGCGTTTCTCGAACTCCGAAGCGATGCCGGCCATGGCCCCAAGTTCTGTCGTACAGACGGGCGTGAAATTCTTGGGATGACTGAACAGGATGCCCCAGCCGTCGCCAATCCAATCATGGAAATTGATCGTTCCCTGCGTCGTTTCGGCAGTGAAGTCGGGCGCGGTCTGATTGATGCGAAGGCCCATTATCATACTCCTTCTCTAACGGACGTTGCCTCTAATATAGGGTCGAATTCCAGCAGTGCCCGGGCATGGTCATGCATTTTGTGAACCGTGATCTCGAATGTCATGCCGTAGAAGCGAGCTTCTGTAGAATTCCGTTCTTAACGGTCTGGCTGGCCTGCAGATTGACTGCCAGCGTCGGTCAGCAGCTTGAGGTCGCCGTCGCTGAGTTGGAGCCGCGCGCCGCGCGTGAGACCCTTCATCTGGTCGATAGAGGTCGCCGATGCGATCGGGGCTGCAACGCCCGGCTGGGCATTGAGCCAGGCCAGTGCAATCTCGGAATGGGCCGCACCGGTCGCTTCTGCAACGGTGTCGAGCGCATCGAGAAGCTGCAAGCCCTTTGCGTCGAGATATTTTGCGATGCCTTGACCCCGTGGGCTTTTGCCCAAATCGCTCTCCGTCCGATATTTTCCCGTCAGGAATCCGGAAGCAAGGGCATAGTACGGGATCAGGCTCAGCCCCTCGGCCAGCACAAGTTCCTGCACCGCGCCCTCGTATTTGTCACGCGTATAGAGGTTATACTGGTTCTGCAGGGTTTGGTACCGTGGCAGACCCCTTTCATCTGCCACGGTCAGCGCCTTGGACAGCATTTTTTCATCATAATTGGAGGCGCCGATGAAACGGACTTTCCCAGCCTTGATCAGCCGGTCGTAAGCGGCGAGCGTCTCCTCATGGTCGACGGTAGGATCGGGCCAATGGCTCTGGTAGAGGTCGATATAGTCTGTCTGCAAACGGGTCAGTGATCTCTCAACCGCTTTCTCGATCCATCGTGCCGATAAATCGGTCTTGCCTTGGCCCATGTCGGAGCCGACTTTCGTAAAGATGTGCACCTTGTCGCGGTTGCCGCGCGCCTTGAGCCAACGGCCTATGATCTTCTCGCTGTCGCTGTCATTGCCGGGTACCCAGCGCGAATAGGAGTCGGCCGTGTCGATCGCTGTAAAGCCTTCATCGACGAAGGCGTCGAGCAGGGCAATGGATGTTGTTTCGTCGGCCGTCCAGCCGATCACATTGGTGCCGAAAATCAGCGGCGTGATTGAGATATCGGTCTTGCCGAGGCGTCGAAGGGTCATGGTCATGCTCCAGAAAAGAGTGGCTTAGGCAGCCTTGTCCACCTGATACTCTTTAATGGCTGTGAACGAGATCTGCTTCCAGCGGTCGGCTTCATAGTTCAGGCCGAACTCGTGCGGTGCCAGGAAAACGGGATCGCCGTCGAGGTCACGGGCGATGTCACCTTTGTGAGCCTCGATGAAGCGTTGTAACTCTGTCTTATCGGCCAGGATCCAGCGGCAGACGGTAAAGCGCGCCATTTCGAATGCGACCGGCAGGCCGTATTCGATGTTCAGACGCTCCTTGAGCACGTCCAACTGCAGCGCGCCAACTACGCCCACCATGGCCGGCGAGCCGTCCTCGGGCAGGAAGAGTTGAACGACGCCTTCTTCCGCCATCTGCTGTAGCGCTTCCTTGAGTTTCTTCGCCTTCATCGGGTCACCGAGCCGGACACGTCGCAAGATTTCCGGCGCGAAATTGGGCACGCCGCGGAACAGGATCTCTTCACCTTCCGTCAGCGTGTCGCCGATGCGCAAAGTGCCGTGATTGGGGATGCCGACCACGTCGCCGGCGAAGGCCTCGTCAGCGGTGATGCGGCTCTTGGCAAAGAAGAATTGCGGTGCCGACAGGCTCATCGGCTTGCCGGTGCGCACGAGTTTCGCTTTCATACCGCGCTCGAGCTTGCCTGAACAGACCCGCACGAACGCGATCCGGTCGCGATGATTGGGATCCATGTTTGCCTGGATCTTGAAGACGAAGGAGGTCATTTTCTCCTCCGTCGCATCGACGCGGCGCGTATGCGCCTCTTGGGCACGCGGTTGGGGTGCGAACTCGCCCAATGCCTCGATCAGGTCACGCACCCCGAAATTGCGCAGAGCCGATCCGAAGAAGACAGGTGTCAGATGACCTTCGCGGAAAGCATTGATGTCGAACGGCCGGCATGCCTCGCGGGCAAGCTCCAGTTCCTCGATGAAGGCTTCACGTTCGTTCTCCGGAAGACTGCCTGCGACGCGATTTGAATTGGGCCCGTTGACATTGACCCAGTCCTTGTCGTTGTCACCGTGTCGAACCGCGTTCTTTGACAGGTGGTAGGTGCCGGCGAAGCTCTTTCCGCTGCCGATCGGCCACGTGATAGGCGCGGTGTCGAGCGCCAGCTTCTCCTCGATCTCGTCAAGAATCTCAAAGGTGTCGCGCGCCTCGCGGTCCATCTTGTTGACGAAGGTGACGATCGGGATGTCGCGCAGGCGGCAGACCTCGAACAGCTTGAGCGTCTGCGGCTCGATGCCCCTGTCCGCGTCGATGACCATGACCGCCGCATCCACCGCCGAGAGCCTTC
>CAZEEC010000266.1:1277-2714 GCA_964511105.1 uncultured Mesorhizobium sp. | reverse complement strand
AGATGATGAACAGGATCGCGACGAGGTAGAAGCGGATATCGAACTTCATGCGGGCATCGCCGAAGGCATTGAAGCCGCATTCGTAGGCCGATAGCTTTTCAGGATCCGGATTGCGGTAGGCAACCAGGAACGGCGCCACGATCAACGCCAGACCTATGAGCAATGCCACGCCCATGAAGATGACAATGGGCAAATAAGACGCGAGCACTTCGTTCATTGAATCGACTTCCCGTTGAGCCGCGATCCCCAGGATATAGTAAAGCGGCGCATGACGAGTAGCGCGACATTTTCACCAGCCGGACAGGGATCGGTACTGGGCCGTAATGCAACGCGGCGAGGGTTAGCGCAGCCATCCGGACGACGCAAGCCCAACTTGCCCGTCGAACAGAGCGCGGCCGGTTACAACGCGGCAAATGCGGCGTCGAGCTTGGGGCGGATGTCTGTCACCGCCTGGTGCTTGACGGGACCGAAGCCTCGGATCTGCATGGGCAGCGCCATGATTTCGGCCATCTGATCATGCGTGGCCGGCGACAACCGCGCAAGCGCTTCTTCGATTCTCGCCTCGTACCACCCGATCAGTTCGCGCTCCATGCGCCGCTCGTCCGTATAGCCGAATGGATCAAACGCAGTGCCTCTGATGCGCTTCAGACGCGCCAGGACGTGGAACGGCACGCGGATCCAGGAGCCGAAGGCCCGCTTCAGCGGCCGTCCTCGAGCGTCGCGCCCGGCATTCAAAACCGGCGGCGCCAGATGGTGGACGATCTTGAAGTCGCCTTCGAACTGGGCCTTGAGCCTGTCCGTCAATCCGGTCTGCGTGTGCAGCCGGGCGACTTCATATTCGTCCTTGTAGGCCATAAGCTTGAAAAGCGAGACCGCGACAGCGCGCGTCAGCTTATCCGAGTGAAGCTGTGCCTCGGCATCTCGCACCCGCTCGACGAGATCGCGATAGCGAGCCGCATAGTCTGCATCCTGATAGTCGGTCAAAAACGCTTCGCGGCGCGACACGATCTGGTCCAGCGTCTCGCGGCCCGTCGGCTTAGCGGTGAAGAAGCCAGTCAAAGCGTCGGGTTTGGCCGCAGCCACACGTCCGATCAGGAATGCTCGGTGGTTCGCCTCGGTCGCCACGCCGTTCAGGTCGATCGCCTGGCGCAAGGCCTCGTGGCTGACAGGCACCAGTCCGAGCTGCCAGGCAAAGCCGAGCATGACGACGTTGGCATAGACGGTGTCGCCCATCAGACGTTCCGACAGGGCGTTGGCATCGACCGCCGTCAGCGCCCCTTGATCGAGGACACCGGCAATTGCGGCCAGCCGGTTGTCAATGGCTAGGTCGGCATCGCGCCGGCGCACGATATCGCCGGTCGGCATCTTGGCGAGATTCACCACCGCCTTCATCCCCGCCCGATAGGTTGCCGATGCTTTGGGCGATGATGAGACGAC
>CAZEEC010000266.1:0-1177 GCA_964511105.1 uncultured Mesorhizobium sp. | reverse complement strand
CAGAACCCGTTCAGGCACGAGAAGTCCTTGTTGCAAGATGACTGATTGATCTGGCGCTTCATGCCGAACTCGGTTTCCAGCGGTTCGACCGACAAGCAATTCGATTCGACCGAGCAATCGCCACAGCCCTCGCAGACCAACTCGTTGATGACGACGAATTTCTTCGGGTCCTCCATCGTGCCGCGCTTGCGCCGACGCCGCTTCTCCGTCGCGCAGGCCTGCTCGTAGATGAGCACCGATACGCCCGCAATGCCGCGAAGTTCACGCTGGACCGCGTCCAGTTCACGGCGATGATGAATGGTCGTCCCCGCCGGGAAATCGCGGATGGAAAATTTCTCGGGCATGTCGGAAACGAGCGCGATCTGCTCGACACCTTCCGCGCGAACCTCGGCGGCGATCGATTGGACCGACACCGGACCATCGAGCGGCTGACCGCCGGTCATCGCAACGGCGTCATTGAACAGGATCTTGTAGGTGATATTGGCGCCAGCGGCGACCGCCTGCCGGATCGCCATCGAACCGGAATGATACCAGGTGCCCTCGCCGAGATTTTGGAAGACGTGCCCCCTGCCGGTAAAAAGCGAGGACGCCACCCAGTTCACGCCCTCCCCACCCATCTGGATCAGCGAGGATGTCTCGCGGTCCATCCACGTTGCCATGACGTGGCACCCGATGCCCGCAAACGCCTTCGAACCTGCCGGCACCTTGGTCGAGATGTTGTGCGGGCAGCCGGAACAAAAATAGGGCGTGCGCGTCGCGCCCTCCACGCTGAGCGAGATCGGTGCCGTGGCAACAAGACGCGCCGCGCGCTCCATGAAGCCCTCCCCGGGGAAAACGCCTTCGAGCCGCTTGGCGACGATGGTTGCGAGTTGGCGCGGTGATAATTCGCCGGTCCAGGGGACCAAGCGCTCGCCGTCCTCGTCGCGCTTGCCGACCATGCGTTTCGGCTTGTCGCCTGGCCAGTCGTAGAAATACTCCTTCAACTGGCTTTCGATGATGCCGCGTTTTTCCTCGACGACCAGCACCTCTTGCTTACCGCGCACGAAGTCGAGCGCGTCCCGGCGGGCGAGCGGCCAGACCATACCGATCTTGTAGATGTCGATGCCGAGCCGTCGGCATTCAGCCTCGCCGATGCCGAGCAGACGCAGCGCCTCCATCAGGTCCAGATGGCCCTTAC
>CAZEEC010000265.1:0-2748 GCA_964511105.1 uncultured Mesorhizobium sp. | reverse complement strand
CCGGTCTCGTAGTCGGAATCGTCGTTGGACGGCAGTTCCGAGGAGTCGAGCTTGAAGCCGGTATTATAGGGATCAGCCTTGTACTTCACGTCGTCGAAGACGAAGAATTCAGCTTCCGGCCCAACGAAGACCTCGTCGCCGAAGCCTTCGGATTTCAGATAGGCCTCGGCCTTTTTCGCCGTCGTGCGCGGATCGCGATTATAGGCCTCCCCGGAAACCGGATCGAGAATATCGCAGACGACGATCATCGTCGATTGCGCAAAAAACGGATCCATATGGGCCGTCTCGGGATCGGGCATCAGCACCATGTCGGATTCGTTGATCGCCTTCCAGCCGCCGATCGACGAGCCGTCGAACATGACGCCGTCGGCGAACATATCCTCATCGACCACGCCAACGTCCATCGTCACGTGCTGCAGCTTGCCCTTCGGGTCGGTGAAGCGCAGGTCGACGAACTTGACGTCCTCGTCCTTGATCCGCTTGAGAATGTCGTCTGCTGTCGTCATTTACCGTCTTCCTGTTGTTTGTGTCGTCAGAAACTTAAATGGCGTCGGCGCCGGTTTCGCCCGTGCGAATGCGCACGACCTCCTCGATGTTCGAGACAAAGATCTTTCCATCGCCGATCCGGCCGGTCTGGGCCGCTTTGCGGATGGCCTCGATCGCCTGCTCGACGCGGTCGTCGCCGACCACGATCTCGATCTTCACCTTGGGCAGGAAGTCGACCACATATTCTGCGCCGCGATAAAGCTCTGTGTGCCCCTTCTGCCGCCCAAAACCCTTGGCTTCAGTGACGGTGATGCCTTGCAGGCCCACTTCCTGAAGAGCCTCCTTCACCTCGTCGAGCTTGAATGGCTTGATGACAGCCTCGATCTTCTTCATGCAGATGCAACCTCCGATAGGGGAAAAACGTCCGGCGCTCTGCACATGGAAGCAGGGTTCGTGCCAGATTCATGACGCGCGCCTCGAATTGGCGCCAAACGCGCGGTAGGCGGACAGGATAACCTTGCCATCGGACAGGCGCTACGCCATGCAGGCAGAAGTTTGTGCACAAATTTGAGGCAGTTGAGCACCAGATGAGCATCGAGGATGAGCGGCAGGTTGACTCCAATGAGCCCCGGTGTTGGGCGGATCAGTTTCCGTGGCCGGATTCCGATGCGCATAAATATCGCCGTGGCCACGTTCTGGTTCTGTCGGGCGGCCCGCAAAACACAGGCGCCGCGCGTCTCGCGGCCATGGGTGCGGCGCGGGCCGGGGCAGGGGCCGTCACCGTCGGATCGCCCGCCGCCGCTTTGGCCACCAACGCCGCTCATCTGACATCGACGATGCTCGCCAAGATCGAAACGGAAGATGCCCTTCGTCATTTCCTGCAGGAGCGAAGGCCAACCGGTTGCATCATCGGGCCTGCCTTCGGCGTCGGCGCCAGGGGGCGCGCCTTCACCGGCGCGGTTTTAGCCCATCGACCGCTCGAGGCTTCAGCCTTGGTCATCGATGCCGACGCCATCACTTCGTTCAAGGAAAGACCCGCCGATCTCTTCGCCCTGATCAGGGCTTCGGACTGGCGGATAATTCTGACGCCGCATGAGGCCGAGTTCGCCCGCCTCTTCCCGGACCTTGCCGCCGACGGTCACTCGAAGGTGGAGCGGGCACGTCGGGCCGCGCGCCGATCGGGTGCGATGATCGTCCTCAAGGGTTCCGGCACCGCGATCGCCGCGCCGGACGGACGCGCCGCGATCAATGAAAACGGAACGCCATGGCTCGCGACGGCAGGATCGGGCGACGTGCTGGCGGGCATCATCGCAGGCTTGGCGGCACAGGGCATGCCGGCCTTCGAGGCCGCTTGCGCGGCCGTTTGGATGCACGCAGAAGCGGCACGGGATTTCGGCCCCGGACTGATCGCCGAGGACCTGCCAAACCTGCTCCCGGCGGTCTTGCGCAAGCTTCTATGACGAAACGCGCTGCATGAAGGCTTGCGCTGCCTGCGGTGCGCGAACTTTGCCTTCGTGAATGAAGTAGACGAAGACGTCGCGCGCATGCTTGCCGGCCTTGGTGGTCGGATCGGCCTTCGGCAGATCGTCCGGCTCGCCGCCCTCGGCCCATATTTTTGCCCGCCTCGCCCAGGCGACGATTTCGTCTGGCGGATAAGCGGTCGGCACCTCATCCTTGCCCTTTTGCAGCCGCGCATAGACAAATTCTGCGGTCACGTCGGCGATCGCCGGATAGGTCTGGTGGTCGGCAAAGCAGATCGCTGCATGATGCTCACGTGCCAGCGCGACAAAGTCGGGTGTGGAAAAGCTATCGTGGCGCACCTCAAGAACATGGCGAAGCGCGATGCCGCCTGTCTTGGCCGGCAAGAGTTTCAGAAAACCCTTGAAATCCTCCGGCTCGAAAGACTTCGTCGGCGCGAACTGCCAAACGATCGGGCCGAGCCTGTCGCCCAGTTCCGCGACGCCCGTGTCGAAGAACCTCGTCATCGACTCGCTTGCTTCCGACAGCACCTTGCGGTTGGTGACGAAGCGGTTGCCCTTGACCGAAAAGACGAAGCCGTCCGGCACGTCGGCCGCCCATTTGGCGAATATCTGCGGGGTCTGTCCGCGATAATAGGTGCCGTTGATCTCGATGGTCGGGATTTGGCGGCTGGCGAATTCGAGTTGCCGCTTCTTCGCCAGCTTCTCAGGATAGAACGTGCCCTCCCACGGCGCGAAGGTCCAACCGCCAATGCCGGCGCGGATTGTTCCTGAACTGGTCATT
>CAZEEC010000264.1:0-2766 GCA_964511105.1 uncultured Mesorhizobium sp. | reverse complement strand
GAGAAACAATCCGAGTGCCTGGTTGTAGTTCCGTGATCAGTCTCGGTCTCAGCTGTAGGTTAATGGACTGGAGGAGATACAGCGTGACAGCGGTGGCTTCGCTGAAATCTTCAGTGAAGATGTCTCCTTCAATAAAGTCGACAAAGCGCTCGACCTGCGACCATCCCGCATACTCCATCGCATCTGCAATTCGCTGGGGGTCGATGTCGATACCGACGCCACGGGTGCCCCGTTCTCTTGCAGCGGCAACGAGAATACGCCCGTCGCCTGAACCGAGATCATAGAGCACGTCTTTCGGCCCGACATTAGCCAACTCCAACATTGCATCTACAACGGCTTCGTCAGTTGGAACGAAGGGCACGTCTAGATGCACTCCTTCTCCTTCTGAGTAATCGTGAATGTTGTCGAAAGAGTCGCTAAACAAGATGCCACCCAACGATAGAGGAACCAGTTCCTAGCCATACCGAAAGCGCGCCAAACTCCACGCAGCGTTGAAAGAACGGAGCGCCATACCGTACTTGGGGACGAAGCGCCCAGAATTCCAGCCGGGTCGCTTTGACGCCGCAGGTATATGACTATTTTACGACCAGTACGGGCACGGGGCTATATGCCAGAACTTTTGAGGTCTGGCTGCCAAGAAACATCCAGGCCACGCCGCGCCGCCCATGCGAGGACATGACGATAAGGTTGCACCCCACCCACAGAGAAGCGGTCATGTTGAGCGGTCGACGCTTTGGCATGCGACAACTCTTCCGAACGACATTCAAGCAAGTGTTGCTAAGGACGATAAAAATGCCCATACCCGGCCAAATGGGTCTTGGCCAAGACGACATGTGCGGCAGGAATGCTGCGGAGGCGTGTATCCTTGTCTGGACGTAGTTCAGGATGCCGTCCCAAACGCGCCTCTTGTGGTCGACATGTAGGATCGCAAGGAACAAGAACAAGGCGGGCCGACCAAAGTTTTGGGCAACACGTCCGCCCCGACCATCATCAGTTTGTCGGACACCTTGAACCGCCTGAGCATCGTGCCGCTAAGGGATCCGCCTGTTGACGGAAGTTTCCGCATTCGTTTCGTTCAACATCGCTGTCCTGCTCTTGTTGACGGGCAAAGCCATCACCCTCCGCGTGGAGTTCTTGCGCAGGTATTCGATCCCTGAGCCAGTCGTGGGCGGGTTCCTCTGCGCTGCCTTCGTGGCGTTCATCTACTTTCTGCTCGACCACCGCATCCAGTTCCAGCTCGAGGTGCGCGATTTCCTTCTTCTGCTGTTCTTCGCCGGGATTGGGTTGAAAGCGGATGTGCGCACACTGGCGCGCGGCGGACGCCCGCTGGTGGTTCTTCTCGTGCTTGCCACCCTATTCATGATCGGCCAGAACATTGCGGGCATGTCGGTGGCCTCTTTATTCGGCCTCGACCCGCTGGCTGGCCTCATGGTCGGTTCGATCTCACTGACAGGGGGCGTGGGCACCACGGCCGCCTGGGCACCGATCTTCGTTGAGGATCTTGGTATTGCCAATGCTCTGGAACTCGGCATCGCATCGAACATGGTCGGCCTCATTGCCGCCTGCATGATCGGCGGGCCGATGGCAGCTTTCCTCATGCGCTGGCACCGGATCGACACGTCGGGAAGCGTCGCTCTGGATATCGGCGCGGCACATGATGCGCCGCCCCCGCTCGACTATTTCTCGGTGCTGTGGGCGGTGCTGATCCTCAACGTGACTGTGCTCCTTGGCAGTGGCATGGCTGGCCTGATCGCGAGGACTGGCCTGACGCTGCCGACCTTTGTCAGTTGCCTCATCGCCGGCATCCTCCTGCGTAACCTCATGCCAATGGCTGTCGGCCAGAAGGTGCGCTCGCTCTGGCCGGACATCTCGCAAGGCCTGGCATTGATATCGGACATCTCGCTCGGCTTGTTCCTGACCATGGCCTTGATGAGCCTGCAGCTTTGGGCGCTGATCGGTGTCTTCGGCTTCATCGCGGCGGCTTTGGCGATCCAGATCGCACTCACAGCGCTTTACACGGTGTTCGTTGTTTTCCGCACGATGGGACGGGACTATGAAGCGGCAGTCATCTCTGCCGCCTTTGGCGGCATCACGCTCGGCTCCACCGCGACAGCGATCGCCAATATGACAGCGGTGACGCAGCAATATGGCGCGGCTCATCGTGCCTTCATCGTCGTGCCGCTCGTCGCTGGCTTCTTCATCGACATCGTCAACGCGCTGGTGATCGCTGCGTTTGTCGGGTGACTGAAATTGAGCGAACCATGCAAGGGGCCGGTATGGTCGGCAAGGCGTTGCGGATTGTTAAAATGCTGATCTTCCGGAAAGGCTGATCGCAAGGATTGGCCGCCAACGTAGCGGCATGAGAAAGGTAGATTATCACCCCACATCGCGTGGCGCGAGGCGCTATCGGTTCCATCAGGAAGCGCAGCTAAGAAAGCGACGTGTGCTCGATCAGCGGAATTTGTTGTCTTCAATCGCCACGTTCAAGAGCCTGCCGGCCTTCCCGTCGCCTTCCTTCTGATCGGCTCGGGTGTCAATCGGCACTGAACTTTGGGACAGACTCAATCTCGATCTAGTTGAGAGGCCGTGTAGCGTTTTCCGAAGAGGAGACGGCCTCATGCCAACCGCCATTTCGCTTTCGTCGCTTATTCCGGCTAAGCTTTCGGTCGAACGTTTCGAGGTTGTCGACAGCGTGCTTGTCGTTACCGCTTCGCCTCGCGCCGGCTGCATAGTCGCTACGTCCGCCACGTTTCAGATCTGCCCTCG
>CAZEEC010000263.1:0-2768 GCA_964511105.1 uncultured Mesorhizobium sp. | reverse complement strand
GGAGCGCGCTGTGCTTTGGCCGCAACCACCTCCACATCGGCGCGTTCTTGGAGTGAGACTTCGATAGGAGGCTATCATGCCGGAGAACGATAAGAACCGCCATTTTGGCACCGACAAGGACAGTGACAAGAAACGCGATGAGGAGCAGTTGCAGGAAGGGCTGGAAGACACCTTTCCGGCCAGCGATCCGGTGTCGGCAACCGGATCGAGCATAACCGGCGCGCCAAAGAAGGCATCGCCCAGCAAGAGATGACCGGTTCAACTCGAGCGGTGTTGGTTGAGAGGCGGCATGCGTGGCCGCCCTTTTTACATCAGTAATCGCGCTCGAAAAACAGCCCAAGGCTCGAGTCGCCATCCGAACCCACCGCACCGCGCGCCGTCAGTTCATCCGTGATGTCGAGATTGATCGTGCCGCGCGCCGTACCGCCAGCGCCCGCTTCCACGCCGAGATAGACATTGTCCTGGATATAGCGTCCGGCGCGCACGGCTGCATTGCCCTCTTCGTCGGTGATGAGGTCCAAATCATCAAGTCCGGTCGCGCTGCGCAGACTGCCAAGCAAAGAGGAATTGCCCCCTCCGGCAAGCTCGGCTGCCGCAAGAGCGAGTTGCGCGATCTGAAAGGGCGACAATTCATTGATGCTGCGGTTGAAGACCAACTGCGCCAGTACTTCGTCTTCCGGTAATTGGGGATTGGACGAAAAGGAGATGTCGAGATCCGATACTCGTCCGGACACGGTGATGAAGACCGTGATGTCGCCGGCGCCGCGCGAACTTGCGACGAAATTCAAGACGGGGTCGAGGTCGCCCACGAGAGAGATCGTCCCTTCCTCGAATTCGATGCGTTGACCAAGGATTGCGAGGCGCCCCCGGATCAGCTCGAACGCACCGACCGGCTGAACGTCATTAACGGGCCCGAGGACCCGAACGCTGCCGCCGAGTTCGGCGTCGAGGCCGCGGCCGCGCACGAAGATCCGGTTCGGCGCATTGACGGTGACGTCAAGCTGGATGACGCTCGGGCGCGCGGAAGGGACGGGCGTGCCGTCATCGGCGCGCGCGCGCCGCAATGTAGCGACGACCCCGGGCGGCGGGTTGCGGTGAATGACATCGATGCCGGTCGCGCCGCCGCCGAGATTCTCCGGAACCGAGATCTCCGCACGCTCGATATTGACCGTGCCCGAGATCAGCGCGTCGCCGGCAAGCGGTCCGGTCACCGCCAGATTTCCGGACGCCGTCGCGGCGACAAGATCACCGTCATTATAGCGCGCCTCGTTGAGCACGATCGTGATGTTCGCCGGCAAGCCTTCGGACAGAGACACCGTCCCACCGGCACTGATCGTGCCGCCACCCCGAATTGTGGCATTGGCCGTCTGGAGGGTGATCGTCTGGCCGTCGAGGCTGGCTGTGATGTTGATGGCCTGCAGCGATACATTGGCGGCCGGATCGACGACCTGCGCCCCTTGCGTCGAGACCGTGCCGCTAATCTGCGGATCATCGATGGAGCCGGCGACCTGGCCCTGGAAAGCGACGGTCCCGACAAGCTGCGTGCCGCGGTCGATCAGGAAGCGGTTGGCAAGCGACAGGGGGGCCTCGCCGGACACGCTGACCGCCAGACCCGATCCGGAAAGAGGCACGGTGCCCCTCGCCGATACGGAAAGACCTTCGGCGCCCGATATGGAGACCGCCGAGAGCACGACAGTCCGATTCGCGAACGTCCCGGCAGCCGTTGCACGGAGCGTCCCGATCCCAGCCTCCTCGACCGGTGCGGCGGTAAGACCGGCTGCGCTGAGACTGAATGCGGCTCGTGGATCCGATAATGTGCCGGTAAGGCGGGCCGTTCCGGTCAGATTGCCGCCGAGAGCCTGGTCGGCAACGATGGCGTTCAAAATGCCGAGTGGAAAGGCTGCCAGCGTGACATCGAGCGCAAGTTGCCCGTCGCCCAACGGAATGCCGCCGCGCACCGATGCGTCAAGACCCTCGGGGCTGGTGGCGCGGGCATCGATATCGAGCCGGTCGCCCACGGTCGTGCCGAGAGCCGCAATATCGAGCGACGAGAGTCCGGCCTGACGCAGCGCTGCCGCCTGTAGTCCGGTGCCGCTGACGTCGAAGGCGACATTGGGCTGGCTGCGCGAGCCGGTGATGCGGGCCGTGCCGGTCAAATTGCCGCCGATGCCCTGGTCGGGAACGACGGTGTTCAAAACGGCGAGCGGAAAGGCTGCCAAGGTGACATCGAGCGCGATTTGTCCATCGCCCAACGGAACGCTCCCGCGCACCGACGCATCAAGGCCCTCGGGACTCGTGGCGCGTGCGTCGATATTGAGCTCGTCGCCGACGCTCGTGCCGCTCGCCGCAATCTCGATCGATGAGAGGCCGGCCTGACGCAGCGCTGCCGCCTGCAAGCCGGAGCCGCTGAGGTCGAAGGCGATGTCAGGCTGGCTCCGCGGGCCGGTGACTCGCGCGGTTCCGGCAATCGTGCCGGCGAGTTCGAGATCGGGGCGGACAGTGTTGGCGATCGACAGCGGCAAAGCCGCGATCACGACGTTCAAATCGAGGTTCTCTGCAATCCTTCCCGTGGCTTCGATGCTTCCGCCGCCGACATCGAGCGCGAGTGCGTCGATGACGACCGTGTCGGCGATCACCGATAGACTGGCCGGCTGGCGGAGTTGCGCTGCGAGATTGCCCTGTGCGAGATCGACTTGCTCGAGAAGGAGCCTGAAACCGTCTCCCTCGGGTGTCAATGTGCCGGCGGCGGTTGCGGTGGTGCCGTTTTG
>CAZEEC010000262.1:0-2773 GCA_964511105.1 uncultured Mesorhizobium sp. | reverse complement strand
GCGTCCTCCACCATCCAACTCAACAATTCACCGAAGCTGTGACCGGCGTGTTCCGCCAGTTCGGGCACAAGAGATGTCGGCGTCATGCCCGGCTGCGTATTCACCTCCAGCCAGATGATCTCGCCATTTTCGGAATGACGGTCATCGTAGCGGAAGTCGGATCGGGAGACTCCCCGGCAGCCAATCGCTTGATGAGCCTTGAGGGCGAGTGTTTGTATTTTTTGGTAAATATTCGGTGAAAGTTTTGCAGGGCATTCGTGTTTTGAGCCCCCTGCAGCATATTTTGAAGCATAATCGTAGAAGGAGTGGCCGACCGGAATGATCTCGGTCACACCAAGCGCGACATCGCCCATCACGGCGCATGTTAGCTCGCGCCCATGGACGAATCGCTCCACCATGACGGTGTCGCCATATCTCCAGTCGGATGAGTGGATGACTTGCGGCGGATGAGCCTGATCGTCCCTGACGATCACGACGCCGAAGCTCGAGCCCTCGTTGACCGGCTTGACCACGTAAGGCGGTTTCATCGGGTGTTCGGCGCCGATCGAGTGGCGATCCATCACCTTCGATCCAGCCACCGGGATGCCGGCGGCCTTGGCGACACGCTTGGCCTGCCCCTTGTTCATGGCAAGGGCAGAAGCGAGCACGCCCGAATGTGTATAGGGAATCTCGAGATATTCGAGAATGCCTTGAATGGTCCCATCCTCCCCGAACGGACCGTGCAACGCGTTGAAGGCGACATCGGGCCGTAGTTCAGCCAGCACCGAAGCCACCTCGCGAGTCACATCGAGGCGCGTGACGCGATAACCTTCACCTTCAAGCGCGTCCGCACAGGCCTTTCCGGATGACAAAGACACCGGCCGCTCGGCGGAAAACCCTCCCATCAGGACGGCGATGTGCTTTTGTACCATTCCTGGAAACCCCTCTAGCCACCGCGTCGAACACGATTTGAGCCCAAGAGTCCGCATTCGGCCGACACAGAAGGTCTACCGTCCCCTCACGCATCATGCGTGGCCGACTCAAATCAGATAACGCCGCTAGCCCAAAGAATCAGATCGAGGATTCTGAGGCAAGGGCCCTTGGATTCAGGGAGGATTATTTTTTGTTTCGAAAATGTGATCGTCATGACGATCACGCTTGGCGGTCACTTCCCCTTGCCAGGAAATTCCTCAACCTCAGAGCCAGGCTTGGCACGGCCGAGACGCTTGATTTCCCATTCGAGCCGGATGCCCGAATGGGCCAAAACGCGCGCCCGCACGGTCTCTCCGAGTTGTTCGAGATCATGCGCGGATGCAGCACCGGTATTGATCATGAAGTTGCAATGGAGGGGCGACATCTGCGCGCCGCCGATCACCAGCCCGCGGCAGCCGGCCTTGTCGATCTCCTTCCAGGCGGACGAGCCGGGCGGGTTCTTGAAGGTCGAGCCACCTGTCTTTTCCTTGATCGGCTGGACAGTCTCGCGGTGCTTCTGGACTTCTTCCATCGCCGCGCGGATCTGCTCCTTGTCTTCCTGGTAACCTTCGAAAAGCGCGCCGGTGAAGATCAAGTCAGGCGAAGCGGAAGAGTGTCGGTAGGCATAGCCCATATCGACATTGGATAGCACATGCCGCGTGCCTGTGCGGTCTATCGCATAGACTTCGAGTACCCGCTCGCGCGTCTCGACGCCATTTGCTCCGGCATTCATGCGCAGCGCGCCGCCGATGGCGCCTGGAATGCCGTGATAAAAATGAAACCCGCCGATCTTGGCATCAAGCGCTGCGGCCGCGACACGCTTGTCTGGTGCCGCCGCACCAGCGTGCAACCGGACGCCGTCGACGATCTCGACCTGTCCGAATCCTTTGGCGGAAAGGCGGATGACGACGCCTGGAATGCCCCCGTCGCGAACTAGAAGGTTCGAGCAAATGCCGACAACGAGAACGGGAACGTCCGGCGGCAAGAGCTTCAGAAACGCGCCAAGATCATCTTCATCGGCCGGCTGGAAAAGAAGTTCTGCTGGCCCGCCGACGCGAAACCACGTGATCGTCTCCATCGGAGCGTTTGGCGTCAGCCGCCCCCGGATGGACGACAAGTCGCCGAGTCGCGACAAAAGCGCATCGCCGTCGATCATGCCGCCGCCTCGAGCGAGTCGAGTTCCTTTGGCAAGGCGTAGGCCCACTGCGTGATGTTGCCGGCGCCGAGGAAGACGACGAAATCGCCGGGTTGCGCCACTGACTGAATCGCCGGCGCGATCGCATCGGGTCCTGCGAGCAGCCGTGCGTCGCGATGACCACCTGCCCTGATGTGGTCGACCAGCGTGTCGGCGCTGATCCCATCGATCGGTTCCTCGCCGGCCGGATAGACCGGCGCGATCATCACGGTATCGGCTTCGTTGAAGCAGGACGCGAAATCATTGAACAGGTCGCGCAACCGTGTGTAGCGGTGCGGCTGGGCGATCGCGACAATCCGTCCCTGGCAGGCCGCGCGTGCCGCGTTTAGCACAGCCCGTATCTCAACAGGATGGTGAGCGTAATCGTCGAACACCTTGACCCCGTTCCACTCCCCCGTCGATGTAAAGCGGCGCTTGACGCCGCCGAACGCTGAAAGCCCTTTACGAATCGCATCCGCGCCGAGGCCGAGTTGATGTGCCACAGCAATTGCGGCGGTCGCGTTTGAGACATTGTGCCGCCCCGGCATGGGCAGGCGCAATCCCTCGATCGTCAACGTCGCATCGCGCTTGCGGTTGCGAATCATCACGTCGAAGAGCGAGACGGCGCCATCCATGCGGTGATTGTAG
>CAZEEC010000261.1:0-2774 GCA_964511105.1 uncultured Mesorhizobium sp. | reverse complement strand
CGCACCTCGTGCACCTTCTTGGACAGGGCGAGCGGGTGCGTCGAGCCGCAATCCTCATTGATGTTGAAGCCGTTCGGCTCATTGTTGATGGTCACCACTTCGGCGCCCAGTTCCCAAAGCGCGTTGGGTGCAACCTTGTAGGCTGCGCCATTCGCGCAGTCGACAACAACCCGCAGCCCGGTGAGCGACATGGCGCGCGGCAGCGTGCGTTTGGCGAATTCGATATACCGGTCCTGCACGCCGTCGATCCGTTTCGCGCGGCCGAGCCCGTCGGAGCCCGCGAGTGCGCGATCGAGGTCACCGTCGATCAACTCCTCGATCTGGGTCTCAAGCGCGTCCGACAGCTTATAGCCGTCGGGACCGAACAGCTTGATACCGTTGTCGTAGAAGGGATTGTGCGAGGCGGAGATCATGACGCCGATATCGGCGCGCAGCGAGCGGGCGAGCATCGCGACCGCGGGCGTCGGGATCGGCCCGAGCAGGAAGACGTCCATGCCGGCGGCACAAAAGCCCGCCACCATGGCGTTTTCGATCATATAGCCCGACAGCCGCGTGTCCTTGCCGATCACCACCCTGTGGCGATGGCTGCCGCGCTGGAACGACAAGCCGGTTGCCATGCCGACGCGCATCGCGGTTTCGGCGGTCATCGGAAATTTGTTGGCCCGGCCGCGTATCCCATCCGTGCCGAAATAGCGTCTCGTCATAGGGTCGATCCTGTCTTTGGCGAAGGCGTGTCTTGCCATGGCCGGGCGGGCAGCAAACATCAAAAATTATTACCGATCTGCTCCACCGTCCGCATTCAAGGGGTATTATCGCAGAAATGAGTCAAGCAAATCTTGAAAGGCTGCGCGGGTTCCAGATCGTGTCAGGCCGTGGCCTGAGGACGAGCCAGAGGCTGGAACGCGTCGATGACTGCGCGATAGACGTCACGTTTGAACGGGACGATCAGATCGGCCAGATCGTCCATCGGTTTCCAGTCCCATGCGTCGAACTCGGGCGCGTGGCCGCCAGGCGGCGGATTGATCGCGATCTCGCTGTCATCGCCTTCGAACCGGAAGGCGAACCAACGCTGGGTCTGGCCGCAATATTTGCCCTTCAATGCAGTGCCGACGAGATGGGCCGGCAAGTCGTAATTGATCCAGTCGGGCGCTTCGGCAATTAGCGAAACCGTCCTCATGCCGGTTTCTTCGTAAAGTTCACGACGGGCAGCGGCAAGCGGATCCTCATCCGCGTCGATTCCGCCCTGTGGCATTTGCCAAAGGCGCGAAGCGCCCGCCATCTCCCCGTCGGGCTCGGCAATGCGCCGCCCCACCCAGACGAGCCCCTCCCGGTTCAGGACCATGATGCCCACGCAGAGGCGGTAGGGAAGCTTATTTGCCATTCGAGCCTTCTATCTGCGCTCCGGATCATTGGCCAGAGCCGAGTAGCCGACGATCTCGATGCCGCGCAACCGCGCTTCGGAGATCCAGTTGGCAACCGCATCGACCGTCACGTCGAAGCCGGCGCCGACCGCGATCGCCGAACCCGCAGCCCGCGCGACTCGTTCAGCCTCGTCGAGCTTTCCGAGGATATGGCGGCGGTCGCGAACGCCGTCGATCGTGATGTTGGCGGCGGCGAACGGAACACCGGCAGCGGCAGCTCTTTCCTCGGCTAGGCTTTGCGCAGAGGAACCGTCATCGAGATAGCCAAGACCGCGATCGGCAAGCTCCGACATCAGCGCCTGAACGGCCGGCCCATTCGACGTAAAGCGTGCGCCCATATAGTTCATGATGCCGGTGTAGTTGGTCATCCGCCCAAGTGTCCAATGAAGCTCGTCGCGAAACGAGGACACCGGCGCATCAACGGTCAGCGTGCCGCGGCCCGGATCGACATTGGGGTAGTCGAATGGCTCCATGGGCACTTGCATGAGAAGTTCGTGCCCCTTGCGCCGCGCGTTCTGCATCCAGCGATCAAGGCTGTTGCCGTTCGGCGCGAAGGCCAGCGTCACCTCGGCCGGCAATGTTTCGATCGCACGCAGCGTGCCGCTCTGGGACAGGCCGAGCCCACCGATGACGATCGCGACGCGCGCGCCGCGTGCGCCGGACCAAGCTCGGGCATAGGCGTCGAATGGCCGCGAACCGTCCGCGCCTCGAGCCGGTAGCGGACCGAAATCAGACGGTTCGGTCAAATCGGGATGTGGCAGATGCGCCGTCGCCAGGTTCTGCGTCGTTGCCGACGGATCCCGGATGACAACCATGCTGGGCACTTCGGAAGACACCGGCGGATCGACGCGGGTAATCGAGGGGCTACTACCGGCTGGATCGCGCGGGGGCGCAGGTTCCGGTTCAGGCGTCGCGACCACCAGAGGCGGCGGTGAGCGCAGCCCATCGTCGAAAAGTGCCGACCAGACGGAGAGGCCGAGCGAGGCAAGCGCGCCGATGGCGGTGACGGCGAGAGTGACCTTACTATGTCCGTTCGCGGAACGACGTGGCGGCTTCATTCCCAGCGGCCGGTCGATCTCCCTGTCGCCAAAATCAAGCACTGCCGGCTGTCCTTGCCCCCGAATCATACCAACGGGAATTGTGCATCTGGTGCAAGCGCATCAAAGCGAAAAGTGACGCGCCAGATGCAATGAGGCCGGCAAGATCGTGTCCGCCGGCCTCATTGATGTGGAACCGCCTATTGCTGAAGAACGGCCCGGTCCGGATTTGGCGGGAACGCGGGATCGGTCTGCTCGCCGCGGATCAGATCATAGGCGAAATTGAGCTGGATGTCGTCTTCCGGCTCCGGCGGCA
>CAZEEC010000260.1:0-2788 GCA_964511105.1 uncultured Mesorhizobium sp. | reverse complement strand
AGCTTGCTGTAGACGGCATCGGTCAGCATGGCGTCGGCCGGGATCACGAGCTGCTTCAGCCGCTCGGCGGGCGCGGTGAAGACGAGGCGTGCGAGGAAATAGCCATTGACCTCGCCATTTTTGAGCTGCGGAACCGAGACGACATTCAGCCGGACGTAATCGAGCCCGCCAAAAGCGCTGACCTCGGGCGCCCCCACCGCCGCCTCGACGGTGCTCGCCTGCTGGAAGGCGTAGAAGACCGCGCCGGCGGTCGCGGCGGCAATCCAGATTGCGGCGGCCATGAGCTTCAGCATCTCGCTCTAACGCCTCGCTTCGGCGAATTCGGCTTGCGAATAGGTGCCGTCGGCCTCGGCGTCCTGCAGGGCTTCCTTGACCAGCGTCGCCACTTCCGTCACCGCTTCCAGATGGGCGCTGATGACGCCCTGGTTGAGCGCCAGCTTGTCGCGCAGGCGCTCGATCTCCGGGCGGAAGGCGGCGAGCAGGGCCTCATCGTCCTGGCCGCGCAAGGCGCGCGTCAGGTCGTAGAGGTGACGGCTCTTGCGCGCATTGGCGGCGGCGATGTCGAAGTCCATGTCGCTGCGGATCGCGCTCGTCTCGAGGTCGATCGATTCTTCGATGCGCGCAAGAATGACCCCGAGATCGGCCGGTGCCACGCCCGGTCGGGGGCGCTGGATCGCCGGCTGCGGAAGATTGGGGGAGAGCATCGTCATGAATGGCAATCCTAGAATTTGGTGTCGCTGCCGGCGTAATAGGTCTTCAGAATCCGGTCGGCGACGCCGATGCCGCCGCTGTCGGCCATCACATCGGCGATCTTCTCGGCCATCAGCGACCGCCACATATCGCCGGCCAGACCCTTGCCGTAGACCGCTTCGCTGTCTTCCGGCAGCATTGACTGGATGAAGCTTTGCAGCATCATCGCCTCGAACTTGCGGAAGGCCTCGGGCGTTGGATCGGCGCCGGCCGCCGGGCGCGGCGGGGCCGGCGGTTCGACCGTGAAATCCCGCGCAGGGGCAATCTCGCGCGCAAGGCGGTCGGCGTCGAGCCTTGCCGCGCGCGCGCGCTCCAGACCGATTTCGGCCAAGGGGCTGATGGCCAAGGACAAGCTCCGCTCCTGAATTGGTTGAGCGACTATCGCCGGATAAACTTGCGGCAGCCTTACTTCGACGCGCGCTCGTGCCGGGACAAGGCCTCGGTCTGGTCGCGCTCGTCGGCCGCCCGATCGTCGGCGCGCCGGGCGACCACGACCTGACGGCGCACGGCATCGACGCGAACGGACGCCTTGGCGACGCGCAGCGCCTCGACCTGCACATTGGCCAGATGCTGCTGCTTGGCGGCCGTCGCCCCGGCAACGCGCGCATGATAAAGTTCGGGAAAAAGGCTGGATAGCGAGCCTTCCGCATTGAACGCGGCGATGACGTCCTCGGCTTCCGTCTCGGCCGCGCGGGCCTGGGCCATGTGGGTCGCCTGGCGCGTCTCATGCACCTTCTTCACCTTCTGCTGCAGGTCGAGAAGCCGGGTCAGGCGCTGGGTCTTGCGTGACATCACGTCACCTCGCGATCGTGGTGGGCAGGAAGCCGTCGATCGCCAGCGCCAGGAAAGGGCCGATGGCGAAATAGGCAAGGACGAGTCCGCCCGCCAGCACGAAGGGCAGTGAGACGAAATAGATCGGGATCTGCGGCGTCAGCTTGTTGATCAGGCCGACCGCCAGATTGACCAGGATCGCATAGGCGATGAAGGGCGAGCCGAGGCGCAGCATGACGAGGAAGGCTTCCGACAGCGTGTCCGACAGGTCGGCGAGCGCCGAGGCGGGATTGTAGAGCGTGTCGACCGGCGCGACCCGGTAGGAATCGACCAGAGCGCGGATGATCTCGTGATGGAAGTTGAAGACGAAGAGCAGGAGCAGGACGGACAGCGATATCAGCGCGGCGAGCGCGCCTTGCGGGTCGGGCTCCTCGATCGCCGTGCCGCCCATCGCGTTGAAGCCCGACATCATGCCCATCGCCGAGCCGATGAACTGGGCGGCCAGGACATAGAAGCGGGCGACGAGCCCGATCAGCGCGCCGATGAGGATTTCGGAGGCGACCAGGATCAAGAGCGCGTCCGGCCGCGACGAGACGAAGGGGACGAGAAAATCCCACAAATGGGCGAGAAGCGCGAAGCTGACGGCGACGGCGGTGAAGAGCCGGATCTGCACCGGAACACGGATGCTCCCCAGACCCGGCATCAGCATGAAGCAGGAGCCGATGCGGCAAAAGGCCAGGAAGCCGGCAATGACGATGGCGCTCAGCGAGGCGGGCAGGTCCATCAGGCTAGGGCGTGTCGATATTCAGGCCTGAGCGGCCTGCAAATGGCAGTTTTGTGCGCTTCCGGTGCTCATGTACCCAAACGTACATTCCGCTCCGGTTCTCGAAATCCGCCACTTTCGGCTCGCACATGCCCAAATCTCAACACCCCCTAGGAAACCGAGCCGAGCACCTTGATCTCGACGCCGCGCGCGATCTCGACATGGGAGAGGACCGGCAAGGTCGAGAACAGGCGCTCGACGATCATGCGCACATAAGGACGCGCGTCGGGTGCGGCGACGACCACGAAGCGCTCGCCCTTTTCCATATGCTCGCGGATCGCCTTCGAGGCCTGTTCGCCGAACTCCTCCAATTGGCGCGGATCGATGTCGAACTCGCAGATCACGCCCTTGGCGTCGCGCTTCAGGCTCTGGTGGAAGGCCAGATCCCAGCGGTTGCCAAGGCGCAGCACCTTGAGGACGCCGCCTTCGGCCAGATCGCCGCAG
>CAZEEC010000259.1:0-2808 GCA_964511105.1 uncultured Mesorhizobium sp. | reverse complement strand
TCGAACAGGAAGGTCTCCAAAAGCGTATCGCCATCCTCGTCCACCGTCGGGCGGCGGCCGAAGCTGGCGACGCCGTCATGGAGCGACCCGTCGGCGCGCTGGAAGCGCACGGCGTAGATGCCGTGCGCCAGGTGAAGGTCGCCGCGTACCCTCATATTGGCGGTCGGGTAGCCGAGCGTGCGGCCAAGCCGCTTGCCGCCGATGACTTCGCCGTCGATGGCGAACCGGTAGCCGAGGAGGCCAGCGGCCTCGGCCACATCGCCGGCCGTCAGCATGTCGCGGATGCGGCTCGACGAGACGACCTCGCCGCCCTCGTCTCGAAAGGCATCGACCGGCGTCACGCCGAAGCCGTGCTGCTTGCCCGCTTCGATCAATGCGGTGGAATCACCGCACCGGCCCTTGCCGAACTGAAAGTCGCGGCCGGTGACGACATGGGACAGGCCGAGCCGGCCGACGAGGATTTGCGTCATGAATTCGTCGGCCGTCAGCGCGGCGAATGCGCGGTCGAAACGCTGCTCGATCAGCGCGTCGAAGCCGCAGGCCTCGATCAGCCGCGCTTTCATCGCCGACCCCGTCAGGCGAAAATGCGCGGCATCGGGCTGAAAGACGGTGCGCGGATGCGGATTGAAGGTCAAAGCCAGGGCCGGCACGCCAAGCTTGGCGGCTTGCGTGTGCGCGCAATCTAGCACGGCGCGATGGCCGCGATGCACGCCGTCGAAATTGCCGATCGCGACGACGCCGCCCTTCAACCGTTCGGGCACCGAGTCTTCGGCGCAAATATGGACGAACGGGCCATGCATGATCAGCGCAGGCGCTGGATGGAAGCGACCGTCGCATAGCCGTGGCCGTCGAGGAAGGCTGTGAGGCGCACCTGGTCGGGCGCGCCGCCGGCATCGTATTCGCGGGCATGAATGCCGGAGGTTACGAAGATAACGTCGATGCCGTTCGCGGCCGCGCCCTTGACGTCGGTCAAGACGCCGTCGCCGATCGCCAGCACCTCGGCCGGCACGACCTGTCTGCCCAGCGACTGGGCGGCGAGCAGAAGAGCGGCCGCATAGATCGGCTGATGCGGCTTTCCGGCGACGAAGGCGCGGCCGCCCAACTGGGTATAATCGCGCGCCAGGGCCCCGGCGCACCAGATCAGCCGGTCGCCGCGCTCCACGACGATGTCGGGGTTGGCGCAGATGAAGGGCAGATCGCGCGAGCGGAAGCGGGCCAGCATCTGCGCGTAATCGTCCGGCGTCTCGGTATCGTCGTCGAACAGCCCCGTGCACACGACGCCCGAGGCTTCCTGTTCCTCGACCAGTTCGACGTCGAGTCCGTCATAGATCGCCAGATCGCGGTCCTCGCCGAGATGAAAGACGCGCCGCGGTCCGTCCGCGATCAAATCTCGGGTCACGTCGCCCGACGTCACCAGATGGTCCCAGCAATCGCGCGGCACGCCGATCGCGGCAAGTTGGTCCTCGACATCGTCGCGCACGCGCGGCGAATTGGTGATCAGGACGACGGTCTTGCCGTTTTCGCGCGCCCGCTTCAGCGCGGCGCAGGCATCGGGAAACGGGTCGATCCCGTTGTGAACCACGCCCCACACGTCGCTCAATATGACGGCGTAGCCACCGGCGATGTCGTCCAATGTATCGATCGGGGTGCTCATTTCATGCTCATGCAGGTTTTTACGATGCCGACTGGCGTCTAGCCCAAGGCTCGATCGAAGTCATCCGCTTTCATGTCGCCTCGATCCCGTAGCGCGCCACGATCTCAGGCTGGATCAGCTTGGCGTGGACGGCCAGGAGCAGCAATTGCGCATCCATGCTCTCGCCGACCTCGAGCGCCTTTTCGACGCGCGCCTCGACGGCTTCAAGCCGCGCCTCGCCGTGGACGCCCGCAAAGGCGCCCGCGCCCATCACGCTATAGCCGAACATTTCGGCGACGGCCGGATAGGCCTCCTCCATCTCGTCGATGCCGTGATCCTTCATCAGGTTCACGATCGTCATCTTGACGCCTTCGGGAACGAGCGCGGGATGAAGGTCGACGCCGCGCAGCGCGGCATCGAGCTGGCGCAGGTCGAAGGAGCGGCCGAACATGCCGAAAAAGCCAAAAGAGGAACGTCTGCGCATCTCTTGACTCCGCTGCCGCGCGCGCCTATTTCCCCGGCAGTTGGCACTCCTTGAACGGGAGTGCTAACAACAGGTCCGGTTCTCCGGACGCGAGAACCCCTTATATCATCCCTATTGAGGATCATAGTCACATGGCACAGTCGACGTTCCGCCCGCTCCACGACCGCGTGGTCGTCCGTCGGGTCGATTCGGAAGAAAAGACCAAGGGCGGCATCATCATCCCGGACACCGCCAAGGAGAAGCCGCAGGAAGGCGAGATCATCGCCGTTGGTTCCGGCGCGCGCGATGAGAGCGGCAAGCTCGTTCCGCTGGACGTCAAGCAGGGCGACCGCGTCCTGTTCGGCAAGTGGTCGGGCACCGAAGTCAAGCTCGACGGCGAAGACCTTCTGATCATGAAGGAATCCGACATCATGGGCATCATCGGCTAACTGCCGGTTTTGGTCACAATCCTTTGAATTCAATGGGCTCATGGAGCCCCGGAGCTAAAGAAAAATGGCTGCTAAAGAAGTCAAGTTTTCCCGCGACGCCCGCGAGCGCATGCTGCGCGGCGTGGACATCCTTGCCAACGCGGTGAAAGTCACGCTCGGTCCGAAGGGCCGCAACGTCGTTATCGACAAGTCGTTCGGCGCGCCGCGCATCACCAAGGACGGCGTCACCGTCGCCAAGGAGATCGAGCTCGAGGACAAGTTCG
>CAZEEC010000258.1:0-2811 GCA_964511105.1 uncultured Mesorhizobium sp. | reverse complement strand
CTACTCCGCCGCCTCTCTTCGCCGCGCGCCCGGCCTTCGCTCCAGCAATTCCTTCAGGAACCGGCCCGTGTAGCTTGCCGATTCGGAAGCGATATCTTCCGGCGTGCCCGAGGCGACGAGTTGGCCCCCGCCGTCGCCGCCCTCCGGCCCGAGGTCCAATATCCAGTCCGCGGTCTTGATGACCTCGAGATTGTGCTCGATGACGATGACCGTATTGCCCTGGTCGACCAGTTCGTGGAGCACTTCGAGCAGTTTGGCGACATCGTGGAAGTGGAGACCGGTCGTCGGCTCGTCGAGGATGTACAAGGTCTTGCCGGTTGCCTTGCGCGACAATTCCTTGGCAAGCTTGATCCGCTGGGCCTCGCCGCCGGACAGCGTGGTCGCTTGTTGGCCGACCTTGATATAGCCGAGACCGACCTTCTTCAGCGTCTGCAGCTTGTCGCGCACGTTGGGAACGGCCGCGAAGAAGTCGACGCCTTCCTCGACCGTCATGTCGAGCACTTCGGCGATCGACTTGTTCTTGAACGTGACGTCGAGCGTCTCACGGTTGTAGCGCTTGCCGTGGCATACGTCGCAGGTGACATAGACGTCCGGCAGGAAGTGCATCTCGATCTTGATGACGCCGTCGCCCTGGCAGGCTTCGCAGCGCCCGCCCTTGACGTTGAAGGAGAAGCGGCCCGCCTGATAGCCGCGCGCCTTGGCCTCCGGCAGGCCGGCGAACCATTCGCGGATCGGCGTGAAGGCACCCGTATAGGTCGCCGGATTTGAGCGCGGCGTGCGTCCGATCGGCGACTGGTCGATGTCGATCACCTTGTCGAGAAATTCGAGCCCCTCGATCCGGTCATGTTCGGCCGGATGCGCACGCGAACCCATGATCCGACGCGAGGCGGCCTTGAACAGCGTCTCGATCAGGAAGGTCGACTTCCCGCCGCCTGATACACCTGTGACGGCCGTGAAGGTACCGAGCGGCACTTCGGCCGTGACACTGCGCAAATTGTTGCCGCGCGCTCCGACCACCTTGATCTGCTTGCCCTTCTTGGGCTTGCGCCGCTCGATGGGCAGCGCGATCCCCATCGACCCGGACAGATACTGGCCGGTTAGCGAATTTGGGTTTGCCATCACCTCGCCGGGCGTGCCTTCCGCGATGATGCGGCCGCCATGGACGCCGGCTGCCGGGCCGATATCGACGACATGGTCGGCCTGCAGGATTGCGTCCTCGTCATGCTCGACGACGATGACCGTGTTGCCGAGGTCGCGCAGATGCTTGAGCGTATCGAGAAGGCGCGCATTGTCGCGCTGATGCAAACCGATCGACGGCTCGTCGAGCACGTAGAGAACGCCTGTCAGGCCGGAGCCGATCTGCGAGGCAAGCCGGATCCGCTGGCTTTCGCCGCCCGACAGCGTCCCGGAGTTGCGCGACATGGTCAGATAGTCGAGGCCGACATCGTTGAGGAAGCGCAGCCTCTCGCGTATTTCCTTCAAGATGCGGCAGGCGATTTCATTGTGCTTCTGGCTGAGCGCTGAGGGCAGTTCGTCGAACCAGGCCATCGCGCTGCGGATCGACATCTGCGTCACCTGGCCGATATGCAATGTGTTGACCTTGACCGCCAGCGCCTCCGGCTTCAGCCGATAGCCATTGCAGGCGGGGCAGGGCGTCGCCGACATGAAGCGCTCGATCTCCTCGCGCATCCAAGCGGATTCGGTCTCTTTCCAGCGCCGCTCGAGATTCGGGATCACGCCCTCGAACGTCTTCGACGTCTTGTAGCTGCGCATGCCGTCATCATAGGCGAACTCGATCTTGCGCGCGCCGGTGCCCTGCAGGATCGCCGCTTTTGCTTCATCGCTCAGGTCGCGCCAGCGGTCCCCCATCTTGAAGCCATAGGCTTTGCTGAGTGCTTCGAGCGTCTGGGCGTAATAGGGCGAGGTCGATTTTGCCCAAGGCGCGACGGCGCCCTGGCGCAGCGAGACATGCTCCTCGGGAACGATCAGCGCCGGATCGATCGCCTGCTGATGGCCAAGGCCGTCGCAGGTCGGGCAGGCGCCGAACGGATTGTTGAACGAAAACAGCCGCGGCTCGATCTCCGAAATCGTGAATCCGGACACCGGGCAGGCAAACTTTTCAGAGAATAGGACATGCTCATGCGTTTCGTTCTTGGACTTGTTGACGGCGTCGGCGCCGGTCATCTCAGCGCCAAGTGGCCTGTCGGCGAATTCGGCGATGACGAGACCGTCGGCCAGCCGTAGCGCCGTTTCCATCGAGTCGGCCAGCCGCGTCGCCAAATCGCCGCGCACGACGACGCGGTCGACGACGACGTCGATGTCGTGCTTGTACTTCTTGTCGAGGGGGGGAACTTCGGCGATCTCGTAATAGGTGCCGTCGACTTTGACGCGCTGAAACCCCTTCTTCATCAGGTCGGCGAGTTCCTTCTTGTACTCGCCTTTGCGCCCGCGCACGATCGGCGCCAGGATATAGAGGCGCGTGCCTTCCTCCAGTTCCAGCACGCGGTCGACCATCTGGCTGATCGTCTGGCTTTCGATCGGCAAGCCGGTGGCGGGCGAATAGGGAACGCCGACGCGCGCGAAGAGCAGGCGCATATAATCATAGATCTCAGTGACCGTGCCGACGGTCGAACGCGGGTTCTTCGAGGTCGTCTTCTGCTCGATGGAAATCGCCGGCGACAGGCCGTCGATCTGGTCGACATCCGGCTTCTGCATCATTTCCAAGAACTGGCGCGCATAGGCCGACAGGCTCTCGACATAGCGGCGCTGGCCTTCGGCATAGATCGTGTCGAAGGCGAGCGACGACTTGCC
>CAZEEC010000257.1:0-2814 GCA_964511105.1 uncultured Mesorhizobium sp. | reverse complement strand
TGCGGCCAGCCGGAGACGGCCTTGACCTCGAGGAAGTCCTCGAGCCCGTATTTGCCGCCTTCGCGGCCGAGACCCGACTGCTTGTAGCCGCCAAAAGGCGAGCCCGCCGCGCGGCCCGCGCCATTGATCTGCACCATGCCCGTGCGCAACTGGCGGGCGACGCGGCGCGCCCTTTCGGCGTCGCCCGTCTGGACATAGCTCGACAGGCCGTAGGGCGTGTCGTTGGCGATCTCGACCGCTTCCTCTTCGCCCTCGAAGGGAATCATCGCCAGAACCGGGCCGAACACCTCCTCGCGCGCGATCGTCATGTCGTTGGTGACATCGGCGAACACCGTCGGGCGCACATAATAACCGCGGTTGAAGCCTTCGGGACGGCCGGCGCCACCGGCGACGAGCTTCGCGCCCTCCTTGATCGCGACGTCGATCAGCCCTTGGACCTTGTCGAACTGGGCCTGCGAGACGAGCGGGCCGATGTGATCGCCCTCCTCGGCCGGGTTGCCGACCGTGACGGTGCTGGCATGCGCGCCGGCCAGTTCCACCGCGCGGTCATAGACGGAGCGCTCGACCAGCATCCGCGTCGGCGCGTTGCACGACTGGCCGGTATTTTCGAAGCAATGGTCGAGCCCGCGCACGACCGCCGCTTCCAGATCGCTGTCGGCAAAGACGATGTTGGGCGACTTGCCGCCCAATTCGAGCGTCACGCGCTTGACCGTGTCGGCGGCCGCCTTGGTGACGGCGATGCCGGCTCGGGTCGAGCCGGTGAACGACATCATGTCGATGCCGGGATGGCGCGACATCGCCTCGCCGACCGTAGGGCCGTCGCCATTGATCATGTTGAAGACGCCGGCGGGGAAATTCGCCGCATCGACGATCTCGGCGAAGACGATCGAGGACAGCGGTGCGACCTCCGACGGCTTCAAGACGACGGTGCAGCCGGCCGCGAGCGCCGGCACGACCTTCAGCGTCACCTGGTTCATCGGCCAGTTCCACGGCGTGATCAGGCCGCAGACGCCGATCGCCTCATGCACGATGCGCTCCTGCGGGTTGCGCTCGTCCAATGCATGCTCGAACTCGAAATTCTTCAGCGTGCGGATGAAGGTCTTGATATGGCTGACGCCGACGGCGGCCTGGCTTTCCATGGCGAGCTTGATCGGCGCGCCCATCTCGCTTGAAATGGCCTGCGCCATGTCGGCGACGCGCGCCTTGTAGGCTTCGAGAAGGCGCTCGAGCGCGGCCAGCCGCTCCTCCTTCGTCGTCCGGCTCCAGGCCGGGAAGGCCTTGCGCGCGGCTGCAACCGCCTTGTCGACATCGGCGGCCGAGCCCAGCGATATTTGCGCGAAGGGCTGCTCGTCGGCGGGGTTGATCACGTCGAATGCGTTGGGGGTTTCAGGCGCGACCCAGCGGCCATCGATATAAAGATCGGTCTTCTTGATCATGGTCGTCTCCATTTACGAATGATGCTGTGCCGGATGGCCGGGCCTTACTCTTCGGCCGGGAGGGGCGCCGGTTCGGCCGCGGCAGGCTGTGTTCGTTCGGGCGACGCGCCGGCGACGAAGATCGTCGCGGTCCGGTTTTCCTCGCCGAACTCGATCGCGACGATATCGCGGACCAGGATCTGGCGCGAATTGACCGCGTGATAGAAAATCGCGCTGCCTTCGATCGCTTGCTGCAGTTCGAGGATCTCGTCGGCGAGTTCCTGGCGCTTTTCGGTGATGCCAGTCCCGCCCTCTCCCACGGCCGGCAGGAAGACGATCTCGACCTCGTCGATATTGAAGGCGCGCCGGACAATTTGGGCGTTGTCCATGCTGGCGTCCATCGCCGCCGCCACGCGCTCGCGCTCGGCGGTCGCGTCCATTTCCTCGGTCTTGACGTCGCTGCCGACGATCGTGTCGATGGCGCCTTGGCTATCGAGCCCCTGCGCGCCGGCGGTCAGGGCAAACACCAAGAGGCCGGCCGCAACAAGACCGGCGAGTGGAGCCGCGTGGGTTGTCTTCATCGCCATTTCCGTCTGTCCTTCCGTTCTTCGTTCCGCGCCCAAGGGTGTCGCGCGTTTGTCCTCTCTCATCTACACGAAAAAACGGCGCGGGACCAAACCCGCGCCGTTCCTTCCGAATTGAGAGGCGTCCTTTTTATCGGACGTAAACCCGCAATTCGCCATCCGCGGCCATCTCGGTGGCCACAACGTCGCTCGAGGCCACGTTTTCGGCTTCCAGAGCGTCGGAGATGGCCGTGTTGCCATTCAGTGACGTCTGCAGCTGCGAGATGTCTGCCTGGTGCTCGCTCGTCGCGGCGTCTACCGCGCTCATGTCGGCACCTTCCAGTTCACCGATGCGAATGACTTCGACATTGCCGACATCGGTCATGGTGTCGAGCGCCGCGGTGTTAGCCGAGTTGCTCTCGATCGCGGCAAGCGCCCCGTCAAAGCTGGCCTCGCCGCTGATCGAGGCGGTCGTGCCGGCGTCCGTGCCCATCGTATCGATGTCGAGGCTCTCGGCCTGATCGCCGAGCGTGTCGGTGTCGCCGATGTCGCTGCCGACCGAGTCGCCGTCGAAGGCGCCCGGCAGGTCACCGGCGGTGGTGCCAGCGTTGGTATCGGGCTGCATCTGCAACTGCTCGTCGGCACCCGTGATTGCGTCGGACTGCGCGAGCGCCGGAGCGGCGAACATCGAGGCGCCCATCAGCGCGGCGGTGGTAAGTCCAATGATCTTTTTCATCGTGATCTAATCCTTTTTTGTTGTGACAAATCGTTTTGCTCACGATGTCGCTTGGTTGCGACTGGTGGGGTAATGCATGGACTCCAGGTCGGTTGCGCAC
>CAZEEC010000256.1:0-2826 GCA_964511105.1 uncultured Mesorhizobium sp. | reverse complement strand
AGCGAACCGAAGGACGCCTGAAGCTGGAGCTTCACGCAGCAGGTGGATTGTTCGGACATGACGAGATCTTCAATGCGGTGAGACGCGGCATCATCGAGATGGGAACGATCTCGCCGGCCTACATCATGGGCGAGGTACCGACCGCCGGTATCGCCTACGGCCTGCCCAACGCGTTCCAGAACACCTGGGAAGCGGCCTATTTCTTCAAGCATATGGGCTTGGAAGACATGGTGCGCGAGGAGGCGGCACAGCACGGCGTCTTTTACTCGACGGATAAGGTGTATCCGACCGAGATGGTGCTGGTGCGCAAGCCAGAAACCATGGACGATTTCAACTCGCTCAACATCCGGTCATCCGGAACCTTGCAGACCTTCTTGACTGATTCAGGTGCGGCAACGAACTCGATTCCAGGATCCGAGCTCTATCAGGCACTGACGAGCGGTGTCGTCGATGGCGCGCATTGGGGGGCGGTGCAGGGGGCGCTTTCGATGAGTCTCTATGAAATAGCTAAATATCATGTCCGCCCGCCACTCAATATCGGCGGCATCGATGCGTTTGTCGTCAATCAGGAGGCCATCGATGCTCTGCCGGAAGACGTCCGACAAATTTTCCATCATGCCATGGAGGAGCAGTTCTGGCGCCGGACCAACGAGTACATTTACCAAGAGCAGGTCGCGCTGGCTCGGGCCCAGGCCGAGCATCAGGTCGAAGTGATCGAACTGCCACAGGAGGTGCGCACGCAGATGCTGGAAGCGGCGCGCAAGAATTGGGAGCAGGAGCGCTCTAAGGGAGGCAAGGCTGCCGAGGCGATGGACATGCTGGAAGCTTTCCTGACCGATCTCGGTCACATCGGCGACGAATAGGCACATCCGGCAAAGATGGCGACGGCGGCGGTGCCCGCCGTCCACTGCTGACTGTTCCTTCCGTCGAGGTTTGCGATGAAGCTATTGAGCGACGCGGCAAGCGCGATAACGTGGATCAACGGCTGGGTCAGCCGTCTGGCGGCCCTTCTGGTGCTGCCAATGTTCGCATTCCTGCTGCTGGAAGTGATCTTCCGTTATGCGCTACGCTCGCCCAGCGTTTGGACAGGCGAGCTTTCGCAACTGATCTTCGGCGTCTACGCGCTGCTCGGCGGTGGCTTTCTACTCGCCCAGAACGGCCATGTCAGCGTCGACATTTTCTATGCCAGATGGACCCGCCGTAATCAGGCCCGCGTAGACGTGGCGACGTCGATCCTCTTCTTCCTCTTCGTCGGCGTCATCGTCTGGCAGGGCGCCTCGCTCGCTTATGACTCGGTGGTCCGGCTGGAGACCTCCTACACCGCCTGGAACCCGCCGATATGGCCGGTCAAGCTGATGATTCCGATCGCGGCCATCCTTCTTTTTCTGCAAGGCTGCGTGAAACTGGCCAACGACATTTTGATCGCAACCGGGCGCCGAGCGATCATGGCGGAGCCGAAGAATGGTCATGGCCCCGGAGATGAGCTGTGAGCATTGAAATCCTGACGGTTCTGTTCTTCGGGTCGCTCGTCGTCTTCCTGATGCTCGGCCTGCCGGTGGTCTTCGTGCTCGGCGGCATCTCGGTCGTATTCCTCTATTTCACCTGGGGTCCGCAGGCCTTCTACATCGTCGCCTCGCGCATGTGGACGACGATGAACAACTTCACCCTCATCGCCATCCCCCTCTACATTCTGATGGCGATGATACTGGAGCGAGCCGGCGTCGCGCAGCGCCTCTATCACATGATGCATCTATGGTGGGGCGGCGTACGCGGCGGTCTGGCCATCGGCACGATCTTCATCTGCGCCATCTTCGGTGCCATGGTCGGAATTTCCGGCGCCGCCGTCGTCTCCATGGGTACGATCGCCCTGCCAGCGATGCTCAAGCGCGGCTACGACAAGGAACTGGCTCTCGGTGCGATCAACACTGGCGGCGGCTGGGGGGTGCTTCTTCCACCGTCGATTCTCATGGTCCTCTATTCGCTGATAACCGGCGTTTCCGTCGGTCAGCTTTTTGCCGCCGGCGTCGGCCCAGGGATCCTTCTCATCATAATGGCAGCGATCTACATTGCCGTGCGCTGCTATTTCCAGCCCCATCTCGGGCCGCCGCTTCCACTTGAGGAGCGTGGCGACTGGGGCGAAAAGCTGGTCGCCCTGCGTGCCGTGATCCTGCCGATCACGATCGTCATCCTGGTGCTCGGCTCGATCTTCGCCGGCCTCGCCACCCCGACGGAGGCGGCTGCGATCGGCGTCTTCGGCGCGCTTGTAACCGCGGTCATCAACCGGCAATTCTCGTGGTCGATGCTGGGCGACGCCAGCATGCGCACATTCCGGCTGACGGCGATGATAATGTGGATCCTCTTTGCCGCGCACGCGTTCTCGACGGCCTATACCGCGATGGGCGCCCAGACCTTTATCACCGAACTGATGGGCTTCGTCCCTGGCGGCAAATGGGGCGCGCTGATCGCGATCATGGTGATCCTCTTTCTGCTAGCCATGGTGCTCGACCCGGTCGGCATCATGCTGATCACGCTCCCCGTCTTCACGCCACTGGTGGTCATGCATGGCTTCGATCCGATTTGGTTCGGCATTCTCTTCATCATCATGATGGAGATCGGCTACATGACACCGCCCTTCGGCTTCAATCTCTTCTATCTGAAGGGGGTCGCGCCGCCGGAGGTCACCATGGGGGATATCTATCGCTCGATCGTGCCCTACACGATCGTCGAGTTGGTCGGTTTGGCCATCATCATCATGTTCCCGGCTATCGCCTTGTGGCTGCCGAGCCTTCTCTACTGAAGCAAGCAAAACGCTGGGATGGGACGACG
>CAZEEC010000255.1:0-2845 GCA_964511105.1 uncultured Mesorhizobium sp. | reverse complement strand
CCGACAAGGCCGCCGTGCGCATCGCCATGACGGTTGCGGAAAAAGGCGAGCATGAAGGACTGCTAGCCGAGGTTGCTGCGGAGGCGGGGCTGAATACCGACACGCCGCAGGTCGCGCTAGCGACGCGTGAGGGGAAGGTCACGGCCAACCTGACGCTAGGAGCAAACCTCACATCAACAAGGCCGTTGCTTTCGAACGAAGGGCTGTCGAGCAGGGGTGTCGTGCTCCATGGTGCGGGCTTCATCGTCAAGCCCTCGCAGGCCGAGGCGCTGGGCCTTAGCAACGTTGAAGGACTTGACCGACACATCCTTCACTACCGCAACGGACGGGATCTCGCCCAGCGTCCGCGTGGCGTTATGGTGATCGACCTTTACCCGCTGAAGATCGAAGAGGTGCGAAACCGGTTTCCGGCGGTCTATCAGCATGTCTTTGACAACGTGAAGCCCGAACGGGACCATAATAAACGGGACTACCGCCGTATCAATTGGTGGCTCTTTGGCGAGAATATACCTGAAGCCCGAAAGGCTCTGTTCTCGGTACCCCGCTACATCGCCACCGTGGAGACGACCAAGCACCGCACTTTCCAGTTCCTCGATGCCAGCATCAGGCCGGACAACATGCTGGTCTGCATGGGCCTTGATAGCGCAGAGCATCTGGCCATTCTCTCATCACGCCTAAACGTGACATGGGCCCTGACCACCGGCGGCTGGCTCGGCGTCGGCAATGATCCGCGCTACACGAAATCGCGAACCTTCGACCCCTTCCCCTTCCCGCTCGCCGTCGATCCAACACTGACACCCTCCGACCCGCTTTACGCGACACAGGAGCGCCTGCGCGAGCTTGGCGAGCGGCTCGATGCCTTCCGCAAGGAGCGGCTGGCCGAGCATCCCTCCCTCACCATGACCGGGCTTTACAACGCGCTCGAACGCCTGCGCGAGCTCGACAATGGCATCGGCGCGCCGCTCTCCGCGGCCGAGCGCGAGGTGCATCAGGCCGGGCTGATCTCGGTGCTGAAGGAAATCCATGACGACATCGACCGCGCCACCCTTGCCGCCTATGGCTGGGAGGATTTGATCCCCGATCTGGTCGGCAAGCCAGGCGCCACCTTGCCCTCGGCCCACAAATCGTCGGTTCAGGAACAGGCCGAGGAGGAATTGCTGACCCGCCTCGTCGCGCTCAACCAGCAACGCGCGGCCGAGGAAAAGCGCGGGCTGGTCCGCTGGCTGCGCCCCGACTACCAGATCGAGAAACTGGGCGCGAAAGCGCCGAAGCCGGCCGACGAGCATGTCGGCAGCCTCGACATCGTGCTGCCCGATCTGGCCCAGCGTCCGAAATGGCCGGCCGATGGCCTCGAACAGATCCGGCTGGTGCGCGATCTCCTCGCAAAGGCGCCCGCGCCGACCCCGCCCGACGCGCTCGCCGGCGTCTTCGACGGGCGCAACACGCAAAAGCGCCGCGAGCGCATCGAGGAAGTCCTGGAGACGCTCGTCGCCACCGGCCTCGCCCGCACCGGCGAGCATCAAGGCCAGACACGCTATTTCCTGCCGCGGTAGGATGAGTGTTCAGATGGCTGTTGTCGCAGCGTAGATTGTAATCTACATTTCACGCAATGACAGAAATTCGCCGCACAGTTGAATTTGCTCGTTGGATGCGGTCCCTAAAAGACGTCCGTGCCAAGGCGCGAATCGAGATCAGGATCGCGCGCATCGAGCTTGGCAATATCGGCGACGCCAAATTCTTTAGCGGGGTGGGTGAACTTCGTATTCACTATGGGCCGGGCTATCGCATCTATTTTGCACGGCGCGGCCAAACGATCATTCTCCTGCTCTGCGGTGGCGACAAGTCCACACAGAAGAAGGACATCGAAAAGGCCATTGCGATGGCCAAGGAGATCGACCGATGACGCTCGAAACCGCCAAATGGGACGTTGCCGAATTTCTTGACGACGAAGAAGCCATCTTTGCCTATATCGAAGCCGCCTTCGAAGATGGCGACCCGGCACTGATCAAGCATGCCTTGGGCGACGTGGCCCGCGCGCGCGGCATGACCGCCATTGCGAAAGATGCAGGCGTGACGCGTGAAGCTCTCTACAAGGCGCTCAGCGAAAAAGGCGATCCCAAACTTTCAACGCTGATCGGCGTCGCCCGCGCTCTTGGCGTTCAGCTTTCCGTCAAGCCTGCCTGAACGGCGGATCGACGTTCCGCGGGTCGCAGATCGGGAACGGGCCGGGTGAGCGGCCCGCTCCCGGCATGAATGACGGTCATCGCCGGATCGCGCGATCTCCTCGCCAAGACCCCCGCGCCGACCCCGCCCGACGCGCTCGCCGGCGTCTTCGACGGGCGCAACACGCAAAAGCGCCGCGAGCGCATCGAGGAAGTCCTGGAGACGCTCGTCGCCACCGGCCTCGCCCGCACCGGCGAGCATCAAGGCCAGACACGCTATTTCCTGCCGCGGTAGGTTTTGCTGGAGCGGAATGGGCCAAAGCCCATCCTTCTTTCATAGAGACCCCCACCCTCTATCCCTCCCCACAAGGGGGAGGGGAACGTCGGCCTTGCGCTTTTTCCTCCGTGCTCAGCGCCTGGCTTTAGGATGGAACGGGACGCGGACGACCTCCCTCCCCCTTGTGGGGAGGGATAGAGGGTGGGGGTCCCTTCAAGAGAGCATGGGCTTCAGCCCATTCCCCTTTTACGGGTACGGTTCACTTCCAATAAAGTGTGGGGCTTAGCCCCACGCCACCCTCACCTTCAAGGGCTGCAGGAAAGCATCAATGCTGCGGTTGCACGAAGCGGAATCGGGAACGGGCCGGGTGAGCGGCCCGCTCCCGGCATGAATGACGGTCATCGCC
>CAZEEC010000254.1:0-2846 GCA_964511105.1 uncultured Mesorhizobium sp. | reverse complement strand
CGGCCGATGTCCTCGCGCTCGAACCGGCTGCCGACCTTCGTCAGGCGGGCGAGCGTCTGCTCGTCCTCGGCCGGTCCGATCGCCGCAATCATGACGCCATTGCTGGACAACTGGTCGACGAAATGGCGCGGCAGCGCATCGAAAGCACACCACGAGACGATACGGTCGAACGGGCCGTCCAAAGGGATTGCCGAGAGCCCGTCGGCATGGCGCACGATGACGTTCTGCAGGCCCAGTTCCGCCATTCGGCGCTGGGCCTGCTCCACGAGCGTCTTGTAGCGTTCGAGCGACAGCACCTTGCCCGCCACTTGGCCGAGGATGGCGGCCGTATAGCCTGAACCGGTGCCTATTTCGCACACGCGCTGGCCCGCCTGAACATTGAGCGCCGACAGACACTGGGCTTGCAGGTCGATGCCTTCGATCACTTCGCCACATTCGATCGGCACGAGCCTGCGCGACCAAGCATCGTCCTGCCATTGCTCGGGAATGAAGTTCCGGCGCGGCGTCGCCTCAATCGCCGCGATCAGTTCACGCTTGGTGAGCCCGAGCGCGCGCGCCCGAAGGAGAAAGGCAGCAAAGCCCTCGCGCTCGGCATCGGTCATCCCGCAAGCGCCTCCTTCAACTGGTCCTTCACCGCATGCGCCGTCAGGTCAAGATGCAGCGGCGTGATCGAGATGTAATTGTCGCGCAAGGCAGCCAGATCCGTCCCTTCGCGAATTTCCGACGGTTCGCGGCCGAACCGCAGCCAGTAGTAGGGAAAGCCCCGCCCATCGCGTCTCTTCTCAAGCCCCAGCCCGTGAACGCGCTTGCCCTGGCTCGTGACGACCGAGCCCTGAACCTCGTCCGGAAGGCAGTTGGGGAAGTTGATGTTGAGAAACACGCCGGCCGGAACATCCACCTCAAGCATGCGGCGCAAGATCACGGGCGCGTGCGCTTCGGCCGTCTGCCATTGCAGCTTGCGCCCGTCTTCCGTCACCTTGTAGCCCTGGCTCAATGCAACCGAGGGAATGTTGAGCAAGGTTCCCTCCATCGCGCCGGCGACCGTGCCCGAATAGGTGACGTCGTCGGCAACGTTAGAGCCCGAATTGATCCCCGATAAAATGAGATCCGGCGGCCCCGGCAAGAGTTCACGGACGCCCATGATGACGCAATCGGTCGGCGTCCCGCGCACCGCAAAATGCCGGTCGGAAATCTTGCGCATGCGTAGCGGTTCGGACAGCGACAGCGAATGAGCAAAACCCGATTGATCGGTTTCGGGCGCCACCGTCCAGACATCGTCAGAAAGTTGCCTCGCGACCCGCTCCAGAACCTGCAATCCCTCGGCATGGATGCCGTCATCATTGGTGAGCAGAATTCGCAAGACCATCTCCCTTACCGTGCACCGATCTTCTCAAGCCCGCCCATATAGCCGCGCAAGGCCTGCGGCACCGTGATGCTGCCATCGTCGTTCTGATAATTTTCCATGACCGCGATCAGCGCTCGGCCGACGGCGACACCGGACCCGTTCAATGTGTGGACGAAGCCGGTTCCTTTCCCGTCGGCGGGCCGAAAACGCGCATTCATCCGCCGCGCCTGGAAATCGCCGCAGACCGAGCAGGACGAAATCTCGCGATAGGATTTCTGGCCCGGCAGCCAGACTTCGATGTCATAGGTCTTGCGGGCGCCAAAGCCCATGTCGCCGGTGCAAAGCATCACGGTGCGGAAGGGAAGCTCAAGGCGCTTCAACACTTCCTCCGCACACGACGTCATCCGCTCATGTTCGGCGATCGATACTTCCGGTGTCGTGATCGATACGAGTTCGACCTTGTAGAACTGATGCTGACGCAACATGCCGCGCGTGTCACGACCGGCTGAACCTGCTTCGGACCGGAAGCATGGCGTCAGGGCCGTGAACCGCAGAGGCAGACGGTCGTTGGCGGCAATTTCCTCGCGCACGAGATTGGTGAGCGACACTTCCGCCGTCGGGATCAGGCCGAGCCGACCGTCACCGTGCTCGACGAAGAATAGGTCTTCCTCGAATTTCGGCAGATTGCCTGTCCCGAACATCGCCTCGTCGCGGACCAGAAGGGGCACCTGCATTTCGGTGTAGCCGTGCTCGCCGGTGTGCAGATCGAGCATGAATTGACCGAGCGCCCGCTCCAACCGGGCGAGCTGGCCTGACAAGACGGTAAAGCGCGAACCGGAAAGCCTGGCGGCGCGCTCGAAATCCATGAGGCCGAGCGCCTCGCCGATTTCGTAATGCTCGCGCAGCCAGCTTTCAGCCTTGCGCGGCTCCCCGACCCGGCGGATCTCGACATTGTCCTGTTCGTTCCTGCCGAGCGGAACCTCGTCGAGCGGCACGTTCGGCAGCACCGCAAGGGCATCGTTCAGTTGGCGGTCAAGATCGCGCTCGGTCGCCTCGCCGCCCTGGACAAATGCCTTGATCTCCGCAACTTCTGCCTTCAGCCTTTCGGCAAGGTCCATGTCGCCGGCACGCATCGCATTGCCGATCTCCTTCGAAGCGGCGTTTCGGCGCTCCTGCCTTTCCTGCAGCGTGACGAGATGTGCGCGCCGCGCCTCATCATAGGAAATAATCTGCTCGACCGCGCTGTGGGATTCGTCGGCGTTCCAACCGCGCTTGGCAAGAGCGGCGGAAAGCGCCTCAGGCTTTTCGCGGATCCATTTGATATCGAGCATGTTCAGATTGTCCCGGTCGCAAGAAAAGGGACTGACCGCGACCACGCTGCGGCAGGCCGCGAAGAAGCCTTAGGCCTCGGAAGACGCACTCTCCGCCGCTTCGTTGGCGATGCGTTCCCGTTCGCGATTGCGTTCGATCCTGCGGGCAATCCAGATGGACACCTCGTAGA
>CAZEEC010000253.1:0-2859 GCA_964511105.1 uncultured Mesorhizobium sp. | reverse complement strand
GCGCGGGCGCGGTGCGACAGCGCCTGCGCGTCGCCCGGTCTCCAGCCATGTTTTTCGGCAGCCGTCATCTCGCCGAATGTGCGCTCGTGGCCCTCGGGCTGGAACATCGGATCATAGCCGAAGCCGCTCGTCCCGCGCGGTGGCCAGACCAGCATGCCTTCCGCCTCGCCGCGGAAGTACTCCGCATGCCCGTCCGGCCAGGCAAGGCAGATGACCGAGACGAAGCGTCCGGTGCGCTGGGCGGGTGTGCTGGCGTTGCGTTTGGCGAGCAGCATCTGCGTGCGCTCCATGGCGAGTTGGAAATCGCGCGTGCCGTCGGACTTCGTCGCCCAGTCGGCGGTGTAGACGCCCGGATCGCCGCCGAGCGCATCGACCATCAGACCCGAATCGTCGGAAAGCGCCGGCAGGCCGGTCGCGATGGCTGCCGCATGCGCCTTGATATAGGCGTTCTCTTCGAATGACGTGCCGGTTTCCTCGGGCTCGGGCAGGCCGTAATCGGCCGCCGATTTGGCCTCGAAGCCGAACGGCGCGATCAGATCGGCGAATTCGGCGAGCTTTCCCGCATTGTGGCTGGCGACGACGATCTTCCTGTCTTCAAGCTTGCGCATCACAGCCCCCAGATCCGCGGCTCGGCGATCTCGATCGAGTTGCCGGACGGGTCGCGGAAATAGATCGAGCGGCCGCCGCGCGGCTCGTCGGTCTTGGACGAGGGCCAGTGAAAATCGGCCTCGATCGCCACGCCCTTGGCCTGCAGATGCGCCTTCCAGCGCTCGATCTCGCCCTCCGTTCCGGCAAAGCACAGATGGCCCTGCCCGCTCGCGCCATGCGGCGGCACGGGCAGCCGCGCGTCCGGCGCCGCCGGCTCGATCGTCCGCTTCGGGTCGAACAGCAACAACACGCCCTGCCCGCAGCGGAAGAACACATGCCGGCCCTCGACCCTGGCCAGGATATCGAGCCCCATCACGTCGCGATAAAAGGCTTCGCCTGCGTCGAGGTCGTCGACATAAAGCGCGGATTCGAGGATTGCCGAGGGAGTCATCGACACTCTACCCCATCGCCATTTTCTGCAGGTCGACCAGCCGCGCGATACCTTTTTTCGCCAAAGCCATCAATTGCGCGAATTCCTCGTCCGAGAACGGCTCGCCCTCCGCCGTCCCCTGGATTTCGACGATACCGCCCTTCCCCGTCATGACGAAATTGGCGTCCGTTCCAGCCGACGAATCCTCAAGATAATCGAGGTCGATGACCGGCGCTCCATTGTGGATGCCGCAGGAGATCGCCGCGACATGATCCTTCAGCACTCTGGCGACCTGCAGCATCTGGCGCGCCTCCATCCAGCGCAGGCATTCGTGCAGCGCGACGAAGCCGCCGGTGATCGCCGCCGTGCGCGTGCCGCCATCGGCCTGGATGACGTCGCAATCGACCGTGATCTGCACTTCGCCCAGCGCCTGCAGATCGACAACGGCGCGCAAGGAACGCCCGATCAGGCGCTGGATTTCAAGCGTGCGCCCGCCCTGCTTGCCCGAGGAAGCTTCGCGGCGCATGCGATCGCCGGTGGCGCGCGGCAGCATGCCGTATTCGGCCGTCACCCAGCCCTTGCCGGAATTCCTGAGCCAAGCCGGCACGCGCTCCTCAAGGCTGGCGGTGCACAGGACATGGGTGTCGCCGAACTTGACCAGGCATGAGCCTTCCGCATGTTTGGATATGCCGCATTCGAACGAGATGGCGCGCATTTCGTCGGACTGGCGCTTGGATGGCCGCATGGAGAAAACTCTTTGTTCGCGTGTGGGTTTGGCCGGCTTCTAAAGCATTTTGCGGCAAAGGGGAATCGTTGGAGATCGCATAAAGCCAGGCTAACAGAAAAGCGTCGCGGACTCAGCGTCCCGACCGGTCTCCCGGTTCCTGCACCACATGCAGACGTGGCCGCGCCTTCGGCTCCAATGTGTCATAGATGCCGCTGAGCGACAGGGCCGCGCCTACTTCGGCAAGCTCGACGGTCTGTTCGAGGTCGTCGAATCTTTCGACGGTCCAGCGGCCTTGCATGTCGCGCCTGTAAACCTTGACCGAAATGACATCCGGCTCAACGAGCATGATGACCTGAATGTCGACGTGTGCCTGATACTCGTCCAGCTTGTCAGTCAGATCGATGGCCAGCGTGCCTGGCGAAGACTTCCACCACCGCCACGGGCCGTGCTGCCTCTCTGGCCGATGGGTCGGGCGGGGCGCAATCGACGACGATGTCGGGGTAGCGGACCCCTTGAGGACCGGTTCTGACCGCCGTGTCGCTGGATGTCGTGCGGCAGCCTTTGAACTTTGCCGACGGTGCCATCGCCACCAGGATGTTGCTCGTCACCACATTGTGACTTTGTTTGGCTCCGGCCATCATGCGGACGGCCGTGCCGTCCACCAGTTCATGCCGCTCGGCTTGCCCCTCGATCCAGTGGAGAAAGGCGTCGGCGGACATTGATCCATGTTCTGGTAAGCGCATGGGGAACCTCGGCATCTGGACGCCAACCCTGCTTATATCATTATCTTGCCGGGACCGCAGAGCTTTCCGATCAAACTGCGAATGCCTATATATCCCTTGAAAACCGAACCTTGATGAAGCGACAGCATGACACCGGTCAACGATCAGACGCTGCTCGGCCTAGACGCGCGCTCGCGCGAAATATTCAGGCTATTGGTCGACAGCTATTTGCGCGATGGCGATCCGATCGGCTCGCGCAATCTGGCGCGCCTGTTGCCCGGATCGCTGTCCCCGGCGACCGTGCGCAACGCCATGTCCGACCTTGAGCGTCTCGGCTTGATCTACGCGCCGCATGTGTCGGCTGGGCGCCTGCCGACACAGGCCGGCCTGCG
>CAZEEC010000252.1:0-2883 GCA_964511105.1 uncultured Mesorhizobium sp. | reverse complement strand
GAAAACGCCCGCAACTACAAGATGGCGCGGGTGCGCCAGAAGATCCTGCGGCCGATCCTGCGCGACGGCCTTTTGACGGCCGAGGGCGCGGTCTGGAAGCGCTCGCGCAAAGCGATGGCGCCGGTCTTCGCGCCGCGCAACATCGACGGCTTCGCCGCTTCTATGCTGGCGACCTCGCTTGCCTTTGCCGAGCGCTACCGCGACGGCGACCGCGTCGACCTTGCCCGCGACATGACCATGTTGACCTACGAGATCCTCGCCGAGACGCTGTTTTCCGGCGACGTCGCCGGCGTGCCGGGATCGTTCGCCCATCAGGTCGACCGGCTGTTCGAGACCATGGGCCGCGTCGATCCGATGGATTTGCTCGGCGCGCCTGACTGGCTGCCGCGCTTCACCCGCATTCGCGGCCGGACATCGCTTGCCTTCTTTCGCCGCATCGTCGCCGACACCGTTTTGCTGCGCAAGTCAAGGATGGCGCGCGGCGACGACGTGCCGTCCGACTTCCTGACGCTCCTCCTGAACGCCGAAGGGGCAGACGGCTTGAGCCGCGCTGAGGTCGAGGACAACATCATCACCTTCATCGGCGCCGGCCACGAGACGACGGCGCGCGCGCTCGGCTGGACGCTTTACTGCCTGGCCGAAGCGCCATGGGAGCGCGACCGCGTCGAGGCCGAAATCGACGCGGTGATGGCGCAGGATTTGCCGCCGGAAAAATGGCTCGCCGCCATGCCGCTGACGCGGGCGACCTTCGAGGAGGCGCTGCGGCTTTACCCGCCGGCGCCGTCGATCAACCGCGAGGCGATCGGCCCCGACCGCTATCAGGACCTCGACATCGCGAGGGGCGCGCAGGTGCTGGTCATGCCATGGACCGTCCACCGCCACCGCAAGCTGTGGGACCGGCCGGAAGCCTTCCTGCCGGAGCGCTTCCATCCCGGCGCCCGCGACGCGATCGACCGCTACCAGTACCTGCCCTTCGGCGCCGGCCCGCGCGTTTGCATCGGCGCGAGCTTCGCGATGCAGGAGGCCGTCATCGCGCTCGCCGTCCTCATGGCCCGCTTCCGCTTCGACACCCTACCCGAAACCCAGCCCTGGCCGGTCCAGAAACTCACCACCCAGCCCCAAGGCGGTCTGCCGATGCGGGTCAGCGCGCGGTAACAGGGCAAGAACCCATCGTCCCGACCAGCTTCCCGCCACGCCCCCCCTTGCCGGCTGCCCCCTGCCTCCCCCCTTAAACCATCGCTTAACCGCCCCGCGCGATTGCCTTACCCTGGTAAGAACTCGTTTACAGCCCTCATGAAAGCTTGCCCCATCATGCATCTGGCATGTCTTTACGGGCGGGAACGGTCATGTTGAAGAAGTTCATCCAGTCGCGGTCGGGCAATTTCGCCATTTTGTCGGGCATCGCCTTGATCCCGCTGTGCCTGGCGGCCGGGCTTGCCGTCGACTATTCGCGCCACTTGTCGGCGCAAAAGCACCTGCAGGAGATCGCCGACGCGACCTCGCTGGCGCTCGCGGCAACCAAGGAGCGCGACCAGGGGCGGCTGGAACAGCTCGCCAATGACTATCTCGCGGCCAATCGGAGTCTGAGCCGCGTCGACCGGGTCCACCTCGCCAGCGTCATCGCGACCGACGATTCCGTCGATGTCGAACTGCAAGGCTCGATCCCGACCACCTTGATGGGCATCGCCGGCTACAAGAAGCTCGACGTCGCCGCATCGGCGCTGGCTGAAAGGGCGCTCAACGGCCGCGTCGAAGTGGCGCTGATCCTCGACAATACGCATTCGATGTCGATGGCGGCGGGCGGCAGCACGACACGCATCGCGGCGCTGAAAACGGCGGCAGACCACCTCGTCGACGAGTTGCTGCGCGAAAGTGATGGCTCCGCACGTGTCGGTATCGTGCCCTATGCCGAATACGTAAATGTCGGAACGGGAAATCGCTCGGAACCATGGCTCAAACTAGACTCGGAATGGTCAGAATGGGTCGTCACACAGAAGGCGCAACCTGAACGGGTCGAAACGGTGACTCCGACGCGCTGGGAACAGACGGAGTGGGTTCCTCCGCGTCCATGTTCGCGAATGAGCGACGGCGTCATGTTCCACTACACTTGCGACGGCTACTGGAAAGGCCGCCACGTACCGACCGGTGAACCTCCGTATCAGCGGACCATTGCTGCCAAGCCGGAAAAACGCGAGCTTCGGGAATATAAGTGGTGGGGCTGCGTAGCGTCTCGAACTGCTGGTACTAATAGGCTTCATGATCAAAACTCCGAACGGTATCGAGGCTTCGTCGGCCGCTCGCAGCTCTGCCCTAAGCCAATCGTCGAACTAACGGCGGACAAGTCGAGTCTGAAGTCGGCGATCCAGTCCATGTCGACCAAGATCGGGAATCACGAAGCCCGGACTTACATTCCTGCCGGCCTGGTCTGGGGGCTCAACGTACTATCGCCTACAGCACCGTTCTCCGAGGGCGCGGCCTACGACTCCGACAATCGGCAACCGCGCAAGGTAGCCGTCCTGATGACCGACGGGGCTAACACGGTTGAATACCATTCCGACGGCATGCACGCTGCCATCGAACACGATACGGAGGCGGCATATGAAACGGACAGCAGAATTCTAAACACCAACAGTGACACGCGGGCGATCTGCGCAAACATGAAAGCGCAGAACATCGAGATTTTTACTGTGGCGTTCATGGTGACGAGCCCGAACGGCAAGGCGTTGCTGGAACAATGCGCTAGCGACCCCTCGACCCATTATTTCGACGCGTCGAGCAGCGACGAACTGCTCGCCGCCTTCGAAGGCATCGGCCAGTCGCTGCGCGTCGTCCGCCTCGCCCGCTAGACATCCGCAATATGACCCGCTAGGCGAAGGGCGAGCC
>CAZEEC010000251.1:0-2883 GCA_964511105.1 uncultured Mesorhizobium sp. | reverse complement strand
GGGCGCGTTCTTCTTGGCCTGCTCGAACATGTCGCGCACGCGGCTTGCGCCGACGCCGACGAACATTTCGACGAAGTCAGAACCGGAGATGGTGAAAAAGGGCACATTGGCTTCGCCGGCGACGGCTCGCGCGGTGAGCGTCTTGCCAGTGCCAGGAGGGCCGACAAGCAGGACGCCGCGCGGGATCTTGCCGCCCAGGCGCTGGAATTTCTGCGGATCGCGCAGGAACTCGACGATCTCTTCCAGATCCTGTTTGGCCTCGTCAACGCCGGCGACGTCCGCGAAGGTGACGCGGCCGTGTGCCTCGGTCAAAAGCTTGGCTTTCGATTTGCCGAAGCCCATCGCGCGGCCGGAGCCCGACTGCATCTGACGCATGAAGAAGATCCACACACCCAGGATCAGGATCATCGGCAGCCAGGAAAGCAGATAGCCAAAGATCGAGTTCGACCCATCGGTCTCGGGCCGGGCATTGATCGTTACCCCGCGCTCCTCAAGGCGTTGCACGAGATTGGCGTCATTGGGCATATACGTCTGGAAGCCTTGCGAACTGTCGCTATAGGTGCCGGTGATGCGGTTGCCCGTGATAGTCACCGCCTCCACGCGGTCGGCTTCGACCTCCTGGATAAATTCGGAATAGGGCACTTCCCGCGCCACGCCGCGCTGCTGAGGCGCCTGAAAGAGATTGAAAAGCGCGATCAGCAGAACGGCAATGACCGCCCACAGCGCGAGGTTGCGATAGTTTGGGTTCATCATCCATCCCGTTCATGCCCGCGATCGCAGGCAAAGAGAGCCAAGCTCCAAGCTTTGTTCTAACATAGGAAGCTCGCAAACCCTTGCCAAGCGCTCCTCGTTCGCGAGGTTAAGCTCGGATGCAAATGTGTTGGCGCCAAGGCGAACGAGGCGGCTTTGGAGACCCCAAAAGACAAGCGAGCGCGGCTGCCGGCGCCAAGTCGAAGGAGGGCAGAAGCAGGCGCCAGGGTGAAAGCACGCGGGTGGCATGATCCGGCCACGCGGCGCTGACAAAGTCTTCGCCCTTCCACAAGCCTGGCTCGGTCCGAAACGCTTGTCGGACAAGGGCACGGGATGCTCCCGAGGGAACAGGGATGGCGGCTTTTTCCGCGGCTGCGCCGATCGGGGCCACGGTCGTTTGCCCCAGTCGTGCGGAGATGCGGAAACGGCCATCCCAGATCGAGAAGTCGTCGGGACCGGCGGGTCGTGGAGGCGGCAGTCCGCGCGCCTCACGATGAAGCCACAGCGTCTCACGCCGCCGAGTGACAGCCACGCGCGACAATGTGGCGCGCATGCCGCGTTCAGCGACTCTTGCGACCAGTGCCTCGGCACGGGTCACATCTGGAAGATACTCGGTCCCGCCGACAACAGCCAACAGCATGCGCAACGCCGCCAGCCCGCCCGATTGGTGCACGGCATCTAGTTCGATCTGGAAAAGCCCGGGCGCCGGATGGCCTGCTTGCGACGACAACAGTTCGGCTGCGCGGGAATTCTCCTCCAATCGCGGGCAAGTGTCGACGATCCGGTCCGGCCGGCCTTGGCGCACGCGAACGCGCTCATACAGACGGTTGGAATTGGACGGATCCTCGATCCAAGTCACATTTTCGAGGCGCAGAAACTCCCGGAGCATCTCTCGGCCGACGCCGAGGAGGGGACGCACGAACCAGGTACGGTCGTCGTAAAGAACGGCAGGCGCCATGCCGGCGTCGCCGCGCCGGCCATGATCCACCACGCCGCGCGCCTGGCGCATCGCGACTGTCTCGGCCTGGTCATCAGATGTATGACCGAGGAGAACTAGGTCGGTTGCCGCTTCACGCGCCGCCTGGTCGAGAAGCCGGTAACGAGCCAGGCGCGCTGCCGCCGCAACGCCGATTTCAGGTTTTGCGCCTTGCCATTCAACGATCCGATGGTAGATGCCGATCGCCCTGCACAGCTGCCGGACCCTATGGGCTTCCGCGGCCGATTCGGAACGCAAGCCGTGGTCGACGGTCACTGCAACGATGCGCAATGCAGGCATCTGCCGAGCGGCGAAAGCCTTGAAGAGCAAGAGAAGGGCGGTAGAATCGCTGCCGCCTGAAACCGCCACAATAACGGTATCGCGCCTAGTGAGATCGAGCGGCGCAAACAGCCGGTCGGGATCAAGCATGGCAGCTGAAAATCAGCAGGAGGTGATCTGCCTTTCTTGCGCGACGCGCGCCTTCAGCGCATCGGACATTTCCGGATAGCGCTGGCCGACTTCATTGAAGGTTGCACAAGCGACTTCGCGTTGGTTGAGGGCGGCGAGCGAGACACCAAGCTTGAACAGCATCTCCGGCGCGCGGCGCGACTGTGGAAAGTCACGGCTTGCCGCCAGAAACGTTTCGGCCGCGTCGCGGTATTTCTCCTGCCCAAGGAGTGCCTCGCCGAGCCAGAAATGGGCGTCGGCGATCTGCTCGCCTTGCGGGAAGCGCGTGATCATGTCGCGAAAGCCGGCTTCGGCCGTCACGTAATCGCCCGAGAGAATCGATTCGTAGGATTGGCGGTAGATTTGGTCCGCGTCGCCCGCCGGCGGCAGGGCGGCAACGGTGGTCCCGTCGGCGGCCGGCAAGGCCTGCTCCGCGATGCCAGAACTGACCGTGTTGCCATCCGCGTCGAACGTGATCGACCCTAGTTCGCGTGATGGCGCGCCCAGATCGGCGCTGGAACCCACACCGGGAAGAGGATCGCTGCCATGCGATTCGGCGTCGGCCGTATCCGTCAGCGGCGGGACAGCAAGGTTATTCCCCTGCTCATTGGATGTATCGCTGCCGGCGCCCGCCCCTCCGCCTGAACCGCCTTCAAGCTCCTGAAAGCGGAACTCGTTGTCTTCCTGCATGCGACGCAGTTGATCCTGCA
>CAZEEC010000250.1:0-2887 GCA_964511105.1 uncultured Mesorhizobium sp. | reverse complement strand
TGCGCTATTTCCTGATGCGCGAGGTGCCGTTCGGCCAGGACGGCAATTACAGCCACGAGGCGATCGTCAATCGGACCAACGCCGATCTTGCCAACGATCTCGGCAATCTGGCCCAGCGCTCCTTATCGATGATCGCCAAGAACTGCGCGGGCAGGGTGCCTGCCAAGGATGCGCTGTCGGCGACCGATGACGCCTTACTGGCGCAAGCGAACGCGGCGCTGGAAGCCGCGCGCACGGCGATGGGCGGCCAGGCCTTGCACACCGCGCTCGCCGCCATTTTCGCAGTCGTGGCAGAGGCGAACCGCTATTTCGCGAGCCAGGAGCCCTGGGCGCTGCGCAAGACCGACCCGGCCCGCATGGAAGCCGTGCTTTATACGACCGCCGAGGTTCTGCGTCGGATCGGCATTTTGTGCCTGGCTTTCATTCCAGGTTCGGCGGCGAAACTGCTCGATCTTCTGGCTGTCGCGGAGGATGAGCGCTCCTTTGCCCGTCTTGCCGATGGCTGGCTGGCGCCGGGCGTCGAACTGCCGGCGCCGCAAGGCATTTTTCCCCGCTATGTCGAACAGGAGCCCGCGGACGCGTGAGCATGCTCGTCGACAGCCATTGCCATCTCGACTTCGCCGAATTCGACGCCGAGCGCGACGCCATCATCGAGCGGGCGCGGGAGGTGGGCGTGACGCGCATGGTGACGATCTCGACGCGTGTGCGGCGCTTCGACGAGGTGCGCGCGATCGCGGAAACCTATCCGGAAATCTATTGCTCGGTCGGCACCCATCCGCACAATGCCGGCGAGGAACTCGACGTCAAGGCCGCCGATCTGATCGCGCTCAGCGCTCATCCGAAGGTGGTGGCGATCGGGGAGGCGGGGCTCGACTATCACTACGACAAGTCGCCGCGCGAGGCGCAGGCGGCAGGGTTCCGCGAACATATCACGGCTGCACGAGCGACAGGACTGCCGCTCGTTATCCATGCGCGGTCGGCCGATGACGACATCATCGCCATTCTGAGGAACGAATCGAAGAAAGGCTCCTTTCCCTTTGTTCTGCATTGTTTTTCGTCTGGAGAGAAATTGGCGCGTGTCGGCGTCGAACTCGGCGGCTACGTGTCCTTCTCCGGCATCTTGACGTTCCGCAACTCCGAAGACATCCGCGCCATTGCCGCCCAAGTGCCGCAAGACCGGCTGCTGGTCGAAACGGACGCGCCGTTCCTGGCGCCGGTTCCAAAGCGCGGCAAGCGCAACGAGCCCGCCTTCGTCGCTCATACCGCGCGCGTGCTGGCCGAAACGCTCGGGCTCGACGACAGCGACATCCGCCGCATGACGACGGACAATTTCTTCCGGCTGTTCTCGAAGATGCCGCGCCCGCAATGAGCGTTCGCCACCGCTTGACGATCCTGGGATGCGGCTCGTCGCCGGGCGTGCCCAGAATCACCGGCGACTGGGGCGCTTGTGATCCGTCCAATTTGCGCAACCGGCGCACACGCGCCGCAGCCATGGTCGAGCGGTTCGGCGCCCGCGGCACGACGCGCGTCGTGATCGATACCGGGCCCGATTTTCGCGATCAGATGATCGCAGCCCAGGCCGGGACTATCGACGCGGTCATCTATACGCACCCGCATGCCGACCATATTCACGGGGTCGACGATCTGCGCAGCTTCGCCATCGCCAACCGCAAGCGCATGGACGTCTATGGCGACAGGCCGACGCTCGACCGGCTGCGGCAATCCTTCGGCTATTGTTTCGAAACGCCGCCGGGCAGCTCTTATCCGCCGATCCTGACGGCCCATACGATCGGCCATGACGATCCGGTGGTTATCGACGGCGCCGGCGGGCCGATCGCGTTTCTGCCGCTGCCGCAAGTCCATGGCGACATCATCTCGCTCGGCTTTCGCATCGGCGGATTGGCTTATTGCTCGGACGTCAGCGCCTATCCGGACGAGACAGTCGCCAGGCTTCAGGGGCTCGACGTTCTCGTCATCGATGCGCTCCAGTACAAGCGGCATCCGAGCCATTTCTCGCTCGGCGAAGCGCTGGAGTGGATCGACCGGCTGGCGCCGCGCAAGGCGGTCCTGACGCACATGCATGTGCCGCTCGACTATGCGACCGTGACTACGGAGACGCCCGACCATGTCGAGCCGGCCTATGACGGCATGACGATCGACTTTCTCGCCGGGTGATGCAGCGGCGGTCGCGCCTGCCGTCCAAAAGTTCCATAATCCATCTTATGCGACCGACGGACGTGCGGCATGACAGCGTCTGGCAATGTCGGCTTGCTTGACACCCGCAACGGAACAGCACCGATTGCCGAGGACGGCGTCAAACGGATCGAAGCCGAACTGCGCGGCCGTGATCCGCAGGCTCGTCTCGCTGGACGGCAGGAGCGGTCAGCGCCACTCGTCGCCGACATGCAAACCTGGCTTGTCCATTACCGTGCCCGCGTCGCGACCAAGTCGCCGCTCGGCGAAGCCTTGGCCTACATTGCCAAATACTGGGATGGTCTGAAGCTCTTTCTGACCGACGGCCGCATCGAGATCGACAACAACGCTGTCGAGCGAACAATCCGGCCGATTGCCCTCAATCGCAAGAACGCACTCTTCGCCGGACATGATGCCGGGCCGAGAACTGGGCCACCATCGCTTCGCTCATCGAAACGTGCAAGCTCAATACGGTTGATCCCTTCGCCTATCTGACGGCCACCCTGACCGTCATTGTCAACGGCCATAAACAGAGCCGGATCGATGAGCTTCTGCCGTGGAAGTATGCGGCAACGTAATCTGCGCCAACCGGAACGCTGTCCCCCGACCCAACGTGGGCACCGGGCCGGGAGCCTTCTTAGCTATCGAGGAGAGCCGTGCCGTAGGAATTGTCTACAGCGCATAACCAGGTGCC
>CAZEEC010000249.1:1435-2898 GCA_964511105.1 uncultured Mesorhizobium sp. | reverse complement strand
GAACTCTTGTCTCAATCGTTCGACGCCGAAGCCCAGCCGCTCCAGTGCGCCGCGCTTGAGGTTCTGGACCAGCACGTCCGCACCGGCCAGAAGCTCGGCCAGCATGGCTTTGTCTTGCGGCCGTGTCAGGTCGGCGACGGCGGTCTCCTTGCCGCGGTTGAGCCAGACGAAGTAGCTCGATTGCCCCTTGGCGGCGGTATCATAGCCGCGGGCGAAGTCGCCGTCGGGCCGTTCGATCTTGATGACGCGCGCTCCGGCATCGGCCAGGCGCGAGGTCGTGAAGGGAGCGGCGACCGCCTGTTCGATGGCAACGACAGTCAGGCCCGAAAGTGGCAGCGTCGTCATCAAAAGCTCCGCGGCAGGCCAAGGACATGTTCGGCGACGTAGCTCAGGATCAGGTTTGTCGAGATCGGCGCGACCTGATAGAGCCGTGTCTCGCGGAACTTACGCTCGACGTCGTATTCACAGGCGAAGCCGAACCCGCCATGGAACTGGATGCAGGCGTTGGCAGCCTCCCAACTCGCCTTGGCAGCGAGATACTTGGCCATGTTGGCCTGCGCACCGCAATCGAGCCCCGCGTCATAGCGGCGGCAGGCCTCGTAGCGCATGAGGTTGGCAGCCTCGATCTCGATAAAGGCCTCGGCGATGGGGAATTGCACGCCCTGGTTCTGGCCGATCGGACGACCGAACACGACGCGTTCCTTCACATAGTGCGTGACCTTGTCGGTGAACCAGTAGCCGTCGCCGATGCACTCCGCCGCGATCAGCGTGCGTTCGGCGTTGAGCCCGGTGAGGATGTACTTGAAACCCCTGCCTTCCTCGCCGATCAGGTTCTCCTCGGGGATTTCGAGATTGTCGAAGAACAGCGCATTGGTCTCGTGGTTGACCATGTTGAGGATCGGCCGCACCTCCATGCCCTTCTTCACGGCCTCCTTGATGTCGACCAGGAAGATCGACAGTCCTTCCGACTTCTTCCCGACCTCGGCAAGCGGGGTGGTGCGGGCCAGCAGGATCATCAGGTCGGAGTGCTGCACCCGGCTGATCCACACCTTCTGGCCGTTGACGACGTAACGGTCGCCCTTCTTCACCGCCGTGGTCTTGAGCTGCGTGGTATCAGTTCCGGTGGTCGGTTCGGTCACAGCCATGGATTGCAGGCGCAATTCGCCCGCGGCGATCCTGGGCAGGTATTTCCGGCGCTGCTCCTCGGAGCCGTGACGGACCAGCGTGTTCATGTTGTACATCTGGCCGTGGCAGGCGCCGGAATTGCCACCGGCGCGGTTGATCTCCTCCATGATGACGGAAGCTTCGGTCAAACCGAGACCGGAGCCGCCATAGTCCTCAGGAATCAGCGCCGCCATCCACCCCCCTCTGGTCAGGGCGTCGACGAACTCTTCCGGATAGCCGCGAGCCTCGTCGATCCGGCGGTGATACTCGGCGGGAAACTCGGCGCACAGCGCCCGCAC
>CAZEEC010000249.1:0-1335 GCA_964511105.1 uncultured Mesorhizobium sp. | reverse complement strand
TCGTCGGCGCGCGTGTTCAGCACAGGACCAGCCAGGATGCGGAACTTCTCGGCCGAGGCGTTCTCGTCCGGGAAGGTGTCGGGTTCTCCCGCAGGATCGGGGACGCGCAGACGGTAGATCTCGCCGGGCGTCTCGACCTCAAGCGTCGCACCGAAGGGATGGCGCAGGCCTTCGAGCGAGGGATCGTGCCGAACGTCGACGCGAGCGGCCAGCGCATCTGCCTCCGGCGTACCCAGGAGATCGTAGTCGTCCCAGCCGAAGCGCCCGCGCAGCAGCGCCACAGCGGCTGCGAAGGGCATCGAGAACTGACCGTCGACGATCGAGCGTGCCCTGCGTTTTACCTCCAGCGGCGTTCCGACGAGGGCGATGCCGTTGCGGTGGAGCCCGACCGTGACGGCCGAAACCTCATTCGGCGCGAAGCCGTGCCGGCGCTGCAATGCCAGGATTCCGTCCACCGCCGCATGGGTGTAGCGGCAGGCCGGATAGGGCTTTATCCCGATCCGCATCGTCTCCCACACCGAGCCAAGATCGGCGACCGCACGCTCGGGGCGAGGGGCGTCGCTGTAGCCCTTGAGGAAGCCGTGTCGGCCTTCCAGCGCATCGGCCGACCCCTTGAACCCATCGGCGGCGAGGCTCGCCGCCATCAGACCCTTCATGGCAGCCTCGCCCACCTGATAGCGCTTGTTCCAGGCGCCGTTCTCGAGGAACTGGAGCGAACCCGACGCCTGGCTGGCCGCGACCCCGAAGGCGTTCTCCATCGCGCCCGGGTCGAGGCCCAGCAGCCGCCCCGCCGCGGCCGCCGCGCCGAAGGTGCCTGCAGTGGCGGTGGGATGGAAGCCGCGCGCATAGTGCGCGGTCGGGTCCAGCGCCATGCCGAGGCGGCAGCAGACCTCGAAGCCGATGACGATCGCCGCCACCAGCGCCGCTCCGGATGCATCTGCCAGTTCAGCGGCGGCGACGGCGGCAGGCACGACCGGCGCGCTCGGATGCAGCGAACTGTCGGCATGGGTGTCATCGAAATCGAGCGAATGGCCGAAAGAGCCGTTCAGCAGCGCTGCCGCCGCCGCGCCGTAACGACGGTTGAGGCCGAACACGGTGCAGGGGCCGTCGCCGCCGAACCCGAGACGCTCCACCATCGCCAGGATCGAGAGGCTGGAATCGGCCTCGTTCGCCGCTCGGATGCACGATCCAATCAAGTCCGTAGCCAGCGCCAGCGCGCGCGACGACACCTCGGTCGGTATCTCGTTCATTGGCGTCGTCGCGGCGAATTCGGCCAGAATGCGGGTGCGTGTCATGAGGCGTTTCCGAAGTGAGCGATCTGTTATCCACGTCTGC
>CAZEEC010000248.1:0-2901 GCA_964511105.1 uncultured Mesorhizobium sp. | reverse complement strand
CCATCGCACAAGGCCGTCTCACTGAGTGAGATGCAGGACCGACATCTCCGATCCGATCTTTGCGAACGCTGCTTCCAATGCGCGCGTGTTGTCCGCCAGGTGAAAATTGGTTGGTTTCGATGCGCAAGCCTTGAACATGTTGTGCACGCTTGCCGCCTTCTCGTTATAGACGACGGTGAAGATCTCGATGCCCTGCTTCTTGACGTCCGAGCACAGCTTAAGTGTCCACTCGTTCAAGGCTGTCTCGGCCTTGCCCTGGTCGTTCGTGCCGCCGATTCGACCGGAATTGAGGAAGCCATAGGAGCCGTAGTCGGACCGGTTTCCCTCCTTCTTGGCGCCGAATGACACGTTTCGTCCGTCCGTCATCAGGACGAGATACTTCTTGACATCAGACGTTCCGAGAGCGCCGGCCTGGGCATATGGCTCGCCCGGCGACAGCACCCGCCATCCCCATGCAAGTCCTTCGGAGATATTGGTGCCCGACCCGTTCCAGAACTGCATGGCGTCGATCGCGGTGCGGATCTTGCTCAAATCTTTGGTCAGGGGCGTGATGGGCGTCGGGCAGGCGCGGTTGGGGCCCCGCGTCAGCGCCTTGGCTTCTTCGACGAGTTTCACCTCTGGATCGACATATTTCAGCGTCGACCGCTGGACGAGATCGTCTGAATCCGAAACAATGTCGTCGAGCCACGAATTGTTGTACGAGTTGCCGTCATTCCCCCCGCCCCACGTGGCGGAGCCTGGCTCGTCAGGAGCGAAATAGGGAACGAAAAGCGTATCCGGATTCTGCTCGGTGGGAGCGGCGAGGTCCAGATTGTATGGTCCAGGTCGTGCCTCCACGCAGCCTTTCCAAGTCGTGCCGGACAGTTCGAACAGCTTCATCTGGTGAGGATAGGCCTTTGCTGCCTCGAGAGCGTCGCAGCGTTCCCGCTTCTCGATCGCCGGGTCGCCGTTGCCCTGGTTCTTGCACGCCTGCGGCTTGCCGTTGATCTCGTCAGCGTAATCATCCGGCAGGTGTGTCAGCCGCTCGCCATTGCGACGCCTTTGCCTCAGTTCCTCGTTCAGGAAGTTCCAGCCATTGTAGAGGGACTTGCCGTCCTGATCGATCCAGCGGCTGTCGAAGCCCTCGCCCTTGATGTTGACCGCCGTCACGAAGGGCACGAGGCTCACATGCACATCCTGGCGTCCGTTGGAATTGCTTTCGACGGCATCGACCAGGGCCCGGGACGCCTTCTTGAGCGCGTTGATGCCGGCCTGGCCCATGGAGCCGGTGTTGTCGAGAACCAGCGAAATGGCGAGGCTTTGCGTCGATTGGAACGCGGTCGCCTTTGCGGAGACAGGACGCGCGCCGACCCGGTGGAGGAAAAACAGGTTCACGTCGGCTGTTGCCGTGCCGGTGATCTCGATGAAGTTCAGGCCCTCATTGACGTCGAGCTCAGCCTTCTTGACCGCCAGCGATTTGCCGCGGGAATTGTGCAAGAAGGTTTCGAAAGCCTGTCGGCGCTGCGCATTGGTGCGTACATCTTTGGCCGCTGCCAGAACGGCTGCATCGGTCGCCTGCTGCAGCTCGGACCGCGCATTCAGCAAGGCCGCGTAATCGACTGCCAGTCCGGCGGCTCCCACCAGCACCGGAAGCATGATCGCGCCCATGATGGCAAAGTTGCCGCGTTCGCATCTGTAGAAGCTGGTCATGATAGCCCCCTGTTCAGGCCATCACCTTTCAGCCAGGCCGATTAACAGAGTCGTACTGGAGGAGACGCAGCGGGTAGGAAATAGCGCGCAAGGTTAAGCGACTCTTGCGTCCATTTGTTGTCTTGCTCCTATACATCGAACCCGCGTTTCAATTCCGCCCCTCGAAGATGTTCTCGACATGGATCGGCCAGCGGCGCGGCAGGATCGCGACCAGATCGAAGCGGATCGACAGGCGGCCGTAATCGGCCCGCCGCGACAGCCACAGGTCGGCTGCCGCCTCGATGCGCCGCTCGGCCTGCGGGCTGATTGCGTCCATCGCCGCGATCAACGTGCCGCGCGCCTTGACCTCGACCACCGCGATCACGTCGCCGCGCCGGGCGATGAGATCGATCTCGCCGGCCTTGGTCTTGAAGTTGCGGGCGAGGATCCGGTAGCCCTTCATGCGCAGTGCCCAGGCGGCGAGCGTCTCGCCCCGGCCGCCGCGCCGATAGGCCGCGCGCCGGTCAGCCATCGCCCCTCTCGCGCAGCTCGATGAGCCGCCGGAACAGATCCTGCTTGATGCCGCCGGTCATCCGGGCCGCCTCGCCCGCGGCCTTCGCCGCCGGCATGTCGCGCGCGAGCTCCAGCAGCAGGCGGTCGACGTCCGCGCCCTGCGCCGGTTCGGCAGCCAGCGGCGGCCCGATGCAGACCACCACCTCGCCCTTCGGCATCTCGGCCTGATCGTAATGGCCGACGAGTTCGCCCAAGAGCCCGCGGCGTGCCTCCTCGAAGGTCTTGGTCATTTCCCGCGCCACCGCCGCCGGGCGGTCGCCGAGCACGTCGCGCATGGCGGTAAGGCTCGCTGCCAGCCGGCGCGGCGACTCGAACACGATCAGCGTGCCTGGAATGCGCGCCAATTCCTCCAGGCGGGCGCGGCGCGCGCCGTCCTTGGCTGGAAGAAAGCCGGCGAAGAAGAAGGCGTCCGACGGCAGACCGGCGACGGTGAGCGCGGCAAGCGCCGCCGACGGGCCCGGGATCGGCACGATGCGGTGGCCCGCCGCGATCGCCTCGCCGACCAGCCGGAAGCCCGGATCGGAGACGAGCGGCGTTCCGGCGTCCGAGCACAGCGCCACCGACTGTCCCGCTCCAAGCGTTTCGATCAGCTTCGGTCCGGCCTGGGCCGCATTGTGCTCGTGATAGGCGAGGACCTTGCGGCGGATGCCGTAACGGTCG
>CAZEEC010000247.1:0-2933 GCA_964511105.1 uncultured Mesorhizobium sp. | reverse complement strand
TGCCTGGTCGCAAATCCGCATGACCTTCGGGAAATACGCATGAAACCGATCTCGACACGTGTGATGAACCTCGCCAATTTCCTCGCCCAGTCGGCACGACGATATCCCGACGATATCGGCTTCGTCTGGCGTGACGAGAGCTGGACCTGGAAGCAGATGCAGGCCCGCGTCGAAGCATTCGCCAGCGCGCTGGTTCACGACTTCGGGGTGAAGAAGGGCGACCGGATTCTGGTCCAATCGTCCAATTGCAATCAGATGTTCGAATCGATGTTCGCCTGCTTCCGGATCGGAGCGGTCTGGGTGCCGACCAATTATCGCCAATCGCCTGACGATGTCGCATATTTGGCGACAGCCAGCGGAGCGGTCGGTATGATCTGCGGAGCCCAGTTTGCCGGCCATGCGCAAGCCGTGCGCGAGCAATCGCCAAAGATGCAGTTTCTTGTCGCGATCGGCGAAGCCGAGTTTGGCGAAGAGTATGATGCAGTCGTCGCGCGGCATTTCGGCAGATCCGTCCCTGCAGTTCCAGTCGATCGTGACGATCCGTGCTGGTTCTTTTTCACATCCGGCACGACGGGACGGCCGAAAGCTGCCGTGCTCACCCATGGCCAGATGAGTTTTGTCGTCACCAACCATCTGTGCGATCTGATGCCCGGAACGACCCCTAACGACGCCTCGATCGTCGTGGCACCGCTCTCGCACGGTGCCGGGGTGCATCAACTCGCGCAGGTCGCCCACGGAGTGAAGACGGTGCTCCTTCCGACCGACAAGCTCGACGTGCCGACCGTTTGGCAATTGGTGGAAAAGTGGAAGGTGACGAACGCCTTCACTGTTCCCACCATCCTCAAGCTTCTGGTCGAGGATCCTTCCGTCGACCGGTTCGACCATTCCTCCCTGCGCTATGTGATCTATGCAGGGGCGCCGATGTATCGCACCGATCAGATCGTAGCCCTGGAGAAGCTCGGGCCCGTCATCGTGCAGTATTTCGGTCTCGGCGAGGTAACCGGCAACATCACCGTTCTTCCGCCAGCGCATCATTCGCTTCAAGACGGGCCGCAAGCCCGGATCGGCAGTTGCGGTTTCGAGCGCACCGGCATGCAGGTGGAGATCCAGAACGACGCTGGCGAGCCGGTCAATGTGGGCGAGACGGGTGAAATCTGCGTCGTCGGGCCGGCTGTCTTCGCGGGCTATTACGACAATCCGGACGCCAACGCGAAGTCCTTCCGGAATGGCTGGTTTCGCACCGGAGACCTCGGTCATATGGATGCGGAGGGCTTTATCTATCTGACCGGACGGGCTTCGGACATGTACATTTCCGGCGGTTCCAACATCTATCCGCGCGAGATCGAGGAGAAGATCCTGACCCATCCGGATATTTCCGAAACCGCCGTTCTCGGAGTGCCCGATCCGATGTGGGGGGAGGTGGGCGTCGCCGTCAGCATCGTCAAGCCGGGTGCTGACCGGCGCGTGATAGACCTGCGTTCGTTTCTCGAACCCCAGATCGCACGCTACAAGATGCCGAAGCTGTTCGTCTTCTGGGACGAAATGCCGAAATCGGGCTATGGCAAGATCGCCAAGAAGATCATCCGGGAAGAGCTGGAAAAGCGTGGCGATCTGGTACCTCTAACGGCAAAGGCAGGCTGATGGCGGGTTCGGTCTTCATCACCGGCGGCGCCTCGGGGATTGGCTTCGCAACCGCTGCATTGCTGGTCGAGCGCAGAATCGACGTGTTCCTGTTCGATCTGAAGCAGGAGGCGGTCGATGCGGCCTGTGCACAACTGGGGCCGCGCGCCGCGGGCATGGCCGGCAACGTTTCAGACGAGCTAGAGGTCGAGAAGGCTTTTGACAAAGCCGGCACACTTCAGGGGATCGTCAATTCGGCCGGCATCGGCATGGACAAACCCGCCATCGAAACGGACATCGCCGATTTCCGTCGCATCGTCGACGTCAACCTCATCGGCTCGTTCCTCGTCGCGCGCGCCGCTGCCCGACGGTGGATCGAGGCGGGATGCCCTGGAGTGATCGTCAATATCAGCTCGGTCTCCGGCATGACCGGCAACAAGGGCCGCGTGGCCTATGGGGCGTCGAAGGGCGGCGTCAATCTGATGACCATGGTGCTGGCCACCGAATGGGGCCGTCACAATATCAGGGTCAATGCCGTCGCGCCCGGACCGGTCGACACGCCACTCGCCCGCTCCATCCACACCGACGATGTGCGGCGCCAATGGGCTGATCGCGTGCCGCAGCGTCGGTACGGAACGCCCCGCGAAATTGCGCAGACGGTGGCCTTTCTGCTGTCGGACGAGGCAACCTACATCAATGGACAGGTGCTGGCCGTCGACGGCGGCTTCGTTAATGCCGGGCTGACGGTCTGATGCGGACGGTCAGGCATCCTGGACCACTATCAGCAGAGCGCGCCGTTCTTGTACCGTGCCGGGTCGAACCGGTCGAAATGCGGCTGAAAGCAGGGCGGTCGATCAATGCGGCAATCGCCGAAGCTCATGGCGAGTCCGATTTTTCCGGGTATCTCGATCTGTCGGGTGTGGATCTCTCGCCGCTCCATTATGTCATTCCCGCGGAAGCACCCGATGCCGCGCATGCCGCCTGGTATTCGCCTCGCCATGAACTCGCGGCCGCCCGCATCGAACGGGCAGGCGCAATTGTGGGAATAAAGGACGGGTTACCGTTTCTTCACTGCCACGGCCTGTGGGACGGCCGGATGGGCCACCTGCTGCCATTCGACAGCATCGTCGCTTCAGACTGCACTGTCACGGGCTACAAAATGGAGGGCGCGGCCTTCGAAGTCGAGGATAATCCCGAGACGAATTTCCAGCTTTTTTCGCCAAAACCAGTCAGGAATTCGCGAAAAATCAACGGCTTTTCGCTAGTTTTACGACCAAACGAGCCACTTTTCGCGAAAACCGAGCAACTTTTGG
>CAZEEC010000246.1:0-2952 GCA_964511105.1 uncultured Mesorhizobium sp. | reverse complement strand
AGGAACGCCATCGCGCAGGCCTTTCTCTATCATCTGGTCGTCCGCTCGCTCGGCAAGGATGAGCCCGAGAAGCGTCTCATGCTCGTGCTGAGGGAAGTCGAGCAGCTGCTCGTCGAAATCGGCTTCGATCGGCGGGCGACCCGGTCCGCGATCAACGAGATCATCGAGCGCTACGAGGCAGGCTGGAGCTTTCAGCGCAAGCTTCATCTGCTGCCCGCGCCGGACGCTGTGGCCGCCGGAGAACCTGAAGGTCTCGCCGATTAGCTGTTGGGGGTCGGGATACGATCGAGAGGATCGACGACGAAATGATCCGGTTACGTGATCCTCGATTTGCTGGCGAATTCTTATCGGCGTGCGCCGAGGTAAGACGCTAGCTGTTTGATCCCAGCCGGTCGCGCTCCTGCCTGATCCGGACCATCTTCTCCATCGGTAAAGCCCGCTGAGGCTCATGCTGGCGGCGACCAAAGTCAATCGTCAGCCAAAACCGGTTGTAGATATCCATGACTTCGCCACGGCGTTCCGGCAAACAGCGTTATCACCTGTCCGTTCTGTTCTCCCCATTACTTACTCAAACGCCGTTTGTGATACCCACGATTCACAACGCCATAGATCCGATTCCGGCGCGTGCCATCCTTTTGCTGAAGCGCCCACTACTGGTCCCCGCCAGCAGGTATGGGAAACGATTTCCCGGCTAATGGAAGCTCGCCTGGTGCTATCAGCGACACAATCTTGAGCGCCGTAGCCGTCGTGACATTCTCTCGTCTTTGGTGGCGCCAGCGACATGGCGTTCCTCAATTCGGCCGTTCGCTCGCCATCGAGGGAAAATTGTTGATCCGGCATGGAGGCCGATATCGCAGTAGAGCCGGGCACGCTGCCGATGGCCCGCAGCAAGCAGGTTGGCGATTATCCCATCCAGTTGATCCCAGCGTCAGCCCTCGAAGAAATCTCCTTTGTCACAGACCGAGCGACCGACACAGCGCGCCTTGTTGATATGAGATCCGGCGGCTACGCTCGTTTCAGTTTTCCGAACACAAAGGGTCATCATGTACACGCACATCCTCATTTCCACTGACGGGTCCGAACTTGCACAAGATGGAATCAATCATGGCCTCTCCCTGGCGAAGGCTCTCGGCAGCAAAGTCACCATCGTCACGGTGACTGCGCCATTTCCGCCCAGGACGAGTACGGCAACATCGGCTGGGTGGGTTCCCACCAAGGCAGATGTTGAACGGTATGATGCCGACCAGAAGGAGTTCGCCAGCGAAGTGCTCACGGCGAGCAAGGACGCTGCCAAGAACATGGGTGTCGAAGCAACTACGCTACAGCTGTCGGATACCTCGCCGGCCAACGCAATTGCCAACACCGCTCGAGACATTGACTGCAACCTGATCGTCATGGCTTCCCATGGCCGACGCGGTATCAGGAGACTGCTGCTCGGCAGCCAAACCGCAGAAGTTCTTGCCACTGCGCATATCCCGGTTCTCGTGATCCGCTGACAGCAGCGTTCCACAGCATCAAGATGCCGCGGCTGTCGGGGACCTCACGATCGCAATGACGGTCGAACGTAGCTAGCGACCGAGCCGGTATCCAACTCCGCCATGACACCGTACCGGGGCAGAAGTTCCGCCATCTGGGCGAATTTCACCCATCATCGAGATGATCGGTCGCATCGGGAACCTTCACTGTCGGCTTTGGTTCTGCGATATTCATGCGGTGCGGACGGGCCGTTCCCTTGACCAGATTCAGATGTCGTGGCAGCGGCTTTCGGCCGGCCATGATCATTTCTCCTGCGTTCGAACGGTGTCGGTGATCTGGCCTGCCACCAAGCCGTTGCTGCCTCACGCAACACCCAAGAAGAAGGGTCAAATCATGTCTTTCGATAATAAGGTTGCCCTGGTTACTGGCGCTGGTTCGGGAATTGGCGAAGCCATTGCCAAAGAGTTGGCGGGTCTCGGTGCTCGGGTTGTCCTCGCCGATATCAATGAAACGGGCGCGCAAAGGGTCGCAGACGAGATTGCGGCCACCAAGGGGAGGGCTGTTTCCTTCAAAGCCGACAGTGCTTCGCCCGACGAAAACAAAGAGGCCGTTGCCTTTGCACTGCGTACCTATGGCAAACTGAACTATGCGGTGAACAATGCCGGGATCGGTGGAAACGCAGCACCCACCGGAGAGGTCGACATCGAGGACTGGAACCGCGTGATCGATATCAATTTAAATGGCATTCTATACGCGATGCGTTACCAGATTCCCGCCATGCTGGGTGCCGGTGCCGCCGAAAGCGCCATCGTTAACATGGCATCGATCCATGGTATGGTTGCCGCGATCGGCAACAGCGCCTACACGGCGGCAAAGCATGGTGTTGTCGGGCTGACGAAGAATGCTGCAGCAGAATACGGGCCGCAAGGGCTGCGCATCAATTGCGTTGGACCGGCTTACATTGACACACCACTTCTGGACAACCTGCCCCAGGATGTGCGTGCGGAACTGGTCGCGCGTCATCCGCTCGGTCGCCTCGGAAGGGCCGAAGAAGTAGCCAAGGTGGTACGCTTTTTATTGTCCGACGACGCGTCATTTGTCAGCGGTAGCTACTATCTTGTCGACGGGGGATACACGGCGATCTGATGCGCGTGCAGCGGTGATCGACAAGACCAAGCTCGCCACACAGCGGCGACGATCCTCCGCCCGGCACGCGTTGCATAGGCATCGACAAGTCCGGCGGTGACTGGGCGGGAACCAGAAGCGGTGCTGGTGAGCGGTGCCGGTTACTGTTTAGTGGTCGCAGAGGATCCGAAAGCGAAGTTGCTCCGCGTGCTGGTGAACCGTTGCGCTTTACGCCCCTATGTTTTCACTACTCTCCGCCCTCGCGTCCTTCGGGCTTTCGAAAGCTTCTCGAAGTTCAGTCCGTAGAACATCGAGTAGTCGACCTCCTCTACCAGATTCGTATGCGCGATT
>CAZEEC010000245.1:0-2963 GCA_964511105.1 uncultured Mesorhizobium sp. | reverse complement strand
AGCAGCCGGCAAGCCTCAATCACGGCGACATCTTCTTCTTCGTCAGCCAGAAGCCTGGGCAGAACGCGGCTTACGAGCCGCAGTTCATCGCCTCCTATAATTTCCAGGAGAACTCCAAGATTTCTGTGCAAGTCGGCAGCGACAGCTACTCCATGTTCACGCGCGGGACCTCCGCCTGGCTCGAGGATACCGCGCAGGAAGGCGCTCTGATTGCGGCAATGCGCGGCGGCGTCGACATGAAGGTCGCCGCCAAGTCCGGACGCGGCAACGACACCAACTATACGTTCTCGCTGCGAGGCATCACGGCGGCGCTGAACTCGATCGAAAACTGCGGCTGATCCGGCCTCTCGCGAGATGGACGCGGCCGGGGCGCATGCTCCGGCCTTTTCATTTTCCGCTGCGTCGCCTATGTGAATGCCACAATGTAGAGCCTTGCGCGCCGGACAGGCTCCGTTAGCGGTTCGAGCGCACATCGCCGTACCGCCTTTCGCCCGACAAATCCGGAATGGCCGACCGATGACCTTGACGCTCGATTTGACCGAACCCAGGACCCGCGCCGCCTTTCGCCCGAGGGCGGTCGAGAAGCCGTCGCTGATTGGCATGTCGCGCGAGGACATGGCGCAGGCGCTGGGTGCGATCGGCATTCCAGAAAAGCAGCGTAAGATGCGCGTCCAGCAGCTTTGGCACTGGCTTTACGTGCGCGGCGTCGCCGATTTCGCGCATATGTTCAATATCTCGAAGGAATTGCGCGCCAAACTCGGCGACGCGTTCACCATCGCGCGGCCGCAAATCGTCGAGGAGCAGGTGTCGGAAGACGGCACGCGCAAGTGGCTGTTCCGATTTCCGCCCCGTGGCGCGGGCCGGCCCGTCGAGATCGAGACCGTCTACATTCCCGAAGAGGGCCGCGGAACGCTGTGCATCTCCAGCCAGGTCGGCTGCACATTGACCTGTACCTTTTGCCATACCGGTACCCAGAAGCTGGTGCGCAATCTGACAGCCGAAGAGATCCTCGCGCAATTGATGACGGCCCGCGACCGGCTCGGCGATTTTCCCGATCGCGATACGCCCGATGGCGCGATCGTGCCGGCCGAGGGCCGCAAGATCACCAACATCGTCATGATGGGCATGGGCGAGCCGCTTTATAATTTCGAGGAAGTGAAGAAGGCGCTGCTGATCGCGTCCGACGGCGACGGCCTGTCGCTGTCCAAGCGCCGCATCACCTTGTCGACCTCCGGGGTGGTGCCGGAGATCTATCGCACGGGCGAGGAGATCGGAGTGATGCTCGCCATCTCGCTGCATGCCGTCAATGACGATCTGCGCGATCTCCTGGTGCCGATCAACAAGAAGTACCCGCTGGAACAACTCCTGCAGGCCTGCAGGGACTATCCGGGCCTGTCGAACGCGCGCCGCATCACGTTCGAATATGTGATGTTGAAGGACATCAACGATTCGCTGGACGACGCGAAGCAACTGGTCAAACTGCTGCGCGGCATCCCCGCCAAGATCAACCTGATCCCGTTCAATCCCTGGCCGGGATCGAATTACCAGTGCTCCGACTGGGAGCAGATCGAGAAGTTTGCCGATTACATCAATGCGGCCGGTTATGCCTCGCCCATCCGAACGCCGCGCGGGCGCGACATTTTCGCGGCTTGCGGTCAGCTCAAATCGGAATCGGAACGGATGAAGAAGTCCGAGCGCCTGGCGCTCGAGGCGATGATGATCGCGGGGCACGGCGAGGTGTGAGCCGGCTGGCCACCTATGTCGTCCGCTTCGTCCTCATTCTCACCGGTTTTCTCGCCGCCTGCGCAGCCGCAAGCCTGTTCGTCAATGTGCTGTTCGTGTCGACGGTCGGCGCGGTCATCCCCGAATTCGCGGAAGTGGCGGGCCCGTCCCTTTTCGTCACCGTCCCCTTCCTCACGCTGATCATCGCCAATCTTGCCTTCGGGCCCTTTCTGCTGGTCGCCGTCGCCGCCGAACTTCTTGGCTGGCGATCCTGGATCGCTCATGCGTCGGGCGGCGCGGTGGTCGCGCTTTATGCCGGCTGGCAGATGGCGGCGTTCATCGACCGTCCTGATGTTGCTTCCGATCCCGGCTTGACGCTCTTCACGCTCGCCGCCGGTCTTGTCGGTGGCATCGCCTACTGGGCGATTGTCGGGCGCACCGCCGGCAATTGGCGGGACGAGCCTATTTCGCCGGTGTCATGAAGATCCTGAGCGCGAAGGCCGAGAACACGCCGGCGAACAGATAGTCGATGACCCGCGTCACGCGCGGTGACCGCTTCAGAAGTGCCGAAAACTTGGCGGCCGCAATCACCATCGGCACCGTGACCGGCAACGCCAGGGGAATGAACAGCGCGCCGAGGAAAAACAGTTTTGCCGGCGCATTCGGGTCCGACGCCGAGACGAATTGCGGCAGGAAGGTCATGAAGAACAGGATGATCTTCGGATTGAGGAGGTTGATGCCGAGCCCCGTCGCCCAGTTGGCGAACAAGGAGCGCCTGACGCGCGCTCTGCCGGTGCCTGGGGAAAAGGCCGAGCCGTGGCGGATCCCTTGATAGGCGAGCCAGATCAGATAGAGCGCGCCGACGATTTTTAGGACGAAGAAGGCCTGTGGCGAGGCGACAATCAGCGCCGACAGCCCGAGCGACACCAGCAATGTATGGACGAGGATGCCGCTCATCGCACCGAGCATGCAGGCAAAGCCCGCCGCGCGCCCTTCCGATAGCGCCCGCCCGACGAAAAGCGTCATGTCGGGCCCGGGCGTGATCGAAATCACGAAAGTTGCGATCGCAAACTGAATCAGCGTCGCGGTGGTTGGAAGGAAGTCCATGGTGATCCCGATGCTCGTGCTGAGAGCAAATGACGACTTGTAAACCTGCCGTCAAGTCGTGTGACAAAACGGCTCACGGGCGCTTGATTTACCGAACGTAATCGGTAGTGTTTCCGAAGGCGGATCAACGACGA
>CAZEEC010000244.1:0-2984 GCA_964511105.1 uncultured Mesorhizobium sp. | reverse complement strand
CAGGCGCGTCGTGCAGAACAGCGGATGCGGGAAGAAGCAGACAAGCTCAGCCCCGCAGGCGGCGATATTGCGCTGGTCGTCCTCGACGAGCGCGGCCGGTCCATGGCATCGCCCGCGTTTGCCGGATATCTTTCGCAGCACAACGATGCCGGCCGCAAGAACATGGTCGTCATTATCGGCGGTGCCGACGGGGTGGATCCCCGATTACGTGCCGAAGCCGACTTGATCTTGTCCTTTGGCAGCCTGACTTGGCCGCATCAACTCGTGCGTGTCCTTTTGGCCGAGCAGCTTTATCGGGCGGCGACGATCCTTTCGAACCATCCCTATCACCGCGCCTGATATGGTTGAGCGTTCCTTAACGAACGCGGCCCAGAATTTGGCTTGATGATTCGGATTGGTTGGACGTGGTGTGCATCGTTTCGATAGGGAGGAGGGGCCGATGGGTCGCGCTGGCGGCGCTGCTGATCGCGGCTGTGCCGTCGTTCGTTCTGGCGAGTCCGGAAGTCGACGATATCGCCGCGCTCGAACTGCGCCACGCTGCATCTACCGAGGAATATGAGCGCGTCCGATCGCAAATCGAGCTGTCGACGGAGCGTCGCGCGGAGCTTGAAGAGGAGATCGCGGCCGTCCGCAAGGATCATGCCGCCCTGTCCTCCGCGCTCGTCCAGGCGGCGAAGACCGAGCGCAAGCTGCAACAGGACATCGAGGGGATCGCCGCGCGCCTCGAGGGCATGCGGTTTCAGGAAGACCGTCTCCGGGCTTCGTTGATCGAGCGGCGGGACGTTTTGGCCGAAGTGCTCGCCGCCTTGCAGCGCATGGGGCTTAGTCCGCCGCCGGCCATTCTTATCCAGCCTGAAGACGCACTGGCCTCCGTTCGTAGCGCTGTTTTGCTTGGCGCTGTGGTGCCGGAGATACGCGCCGAAACGTCCAGACTTCACGCCGACGTTGAGGCGCTCGCCGCGCTCAAGGCATCGATCGAAAGCGAGCGCTCGCGCCTGTTCCGTACAGTCGCAGACCAGGCTGGTGAAAAGCACAGGCTGACCGGCCTGCTTGAGGAGAAGCGCAAGCTTGAAAAACGATCCGAGGTAGGGCTGGCCAAGGAACAGGCACGTTCCGAGGCGATGGCCGGTGAGGCCGAGACGTTGCAGGACCTGATCTCATCACTCGAAAGTGACATCGCGCTCGCCCAGGAAGCGGCGGCCGAAGCCCAACGCCGCGAGGAAGTAGAACGACGCCGCTTGCCGCCGTCACGCACGCCGACTTTGCTGGCGAGCCCGCCCTTCGACACGCTTAAGAAGCAGGTTTTCCTGCCGGCTTTCGGTGAGATCGGACTGCGATTCGGGCAGCCGGATGCCGCTGGCAGGCCGCTCATGGGCGACATGGTTAAAACACAATCCGGGGCGATCGTTACCGCTCCAGCGGCCGGTGAAGTTCTTTATGCGGGGCCCTTTCGATCCTATGGACAACTCTTGATCCTGAACGTCGGCGAGGGTTATCATGTCGTCCTGGCGGGCATGGGAAGCCTAAGCGTGACGCTGGGACAAACCTTGATGGCGGGCGAGCCGATCGGCGCCATGGGAGAGACGAGGGTGGCAAGTACCGTCCCCTTCAACGATATGAATAGCGACCCGGAACTTTATGTCGAGTTCCGCAAGGATGGAAAACCCGTCGATCCGTCTCCCTGGTGGGCGGAGCGCAGTTCTGGAAGGACAGGTAATGCTACGTAGGGTGTCTCTTCTGTTTGCCGGCGCGTTGATGGGCGCGTCCGCGATGAGTCTCGTCCATGGCGGAACCGGAACTGCGGCCAACGCGGCCGGCTCCGAGACCTATCGCCAACTGGCCATTTTCGGAGACATCTTCGAGCGCGTGCGCGCGCAATATGTGACCGAGCCGGAGGATGCCGAACTGATCGAAAGCGCGATCAACGGCATGCTGACGTCGCTCGATCCGCACTCATCCTATCTGACGCCGGATGCGGCACAGGACATGCGCGTTCAAACGCGCGGTGAGTTCGGCGGGCTCGGCATTGAAGTGACGATGGAAAACGACCTCGTCAAGGTTATCTCGCCGATCGAAGACACACCGGCCGCGCGCGCCGGGGTACTCGCCGGTGATCTGATATCGGCGATCGACGGGGAAGAGGTCCGGGGAATGACGCTCGCCGACGCCGTTGATAGGATGCGCGGCAAGGTGGATACGTCGATCGAACTGACAGTCCTGCGCGAAGGAGCGGTCGAGCCGCTCAAGATCTCCATCGTTCGCGACATCATCAAGGTGCGGGCGGTCCGCCACCGGGTCGAGGACGATATCGGCTACATCAAGATCAATTCCTTCACCGAGAAGACGCAGGAAGATCTCGAGACCGCGATTGAGGCCATCAAGGCCGAAATCCCCGACGATGAGCTCAAGGGTTATGTGCTCGATCTGCGTCTCAATCCGGGCGGCCTGCTCGACCAGTCCGTGAGTGTTGCGGACACCTTCCTTGATCGGGGCGAGATCGTCTCGACGCGTGGGCGCGAAGCCTCGAATATCACGCGTTTCGACTCTCGGCCGGGCGATTCGATCGACGGCAAGCCGCTGATCGTTCTCGTCAATGGCGGGTCGGCTAGCGCTTCGGAGATCGTGGCGGGCGCGCTTCAGGACCATCGGCGGGCGACGGTCGTTGGCTCGCAGTCCTTCGGCAAGGGCTCGGTCCAAACGATCATCCCGCTCGGTGAAAGCGGCGCGCTGCGCCTGACGACGGCGCTCTACTACACGCCCGCCGGCACTTCGATCCAGGGCAAGGGCATTACGCCGGATATCACTGTCGACCAGCCGCTTCCGGAAGAGTTGCGCAGTGCCGCGGGAGCAGCGCGCGGCGAATCGGCTCTGCCCGGTCACATTCCCGGCGAGGAGGAGGATGAGCAGGGGTCGGGTTCCTCGGCCTATGTGCCGCCGGAGCCGGAAGACGACATCCAGCTCAATTTCGCCTATGATCTGATCCG
>CAZEEC010000243.1:0-3006 GCA_964511105.1 uncultured Mesorhizobium sp. | reverse complement strand
AATGGCAGGCGCGCGGCTTCGGTTCGTAGCGGCCGTCCTGAAGCGGGCCGAAATAGTCTGGCAATTGCGGGTGGCGAACAGGTTCGCCGGTTTCGTCGGGCAGAAGATTCTGCTCCGAGACATAAGCGACATATTCCGTCTCGGCATTTTCGGCGAGCAGGTGATAAAAGGGCTGGTCCTTGCGTGGACGCATCTCGGCTGGGATCGCGTCGTACCACTCATCCGTGTTGCCGAATTCGGGATCGACGTCGAAAACGACACCGCGGAACGGAAAGATGCGGTGGCGCACGACCTGGCCGATGAAGAACTTTGCGTTGCGTATTTCAGGCATGTCCGGGACCAATTGGCATTCTCGCGCCTATTTGGACCGCCGCGCCGGCAAATTCAACCCAGTTCGGCCCGCTGCGGCTTGACGCTTCGCGCAGCAGACCCTAAGCGCGCCTGATTGTCCGGGGCGCGGTCTCATGTCGAACATCATCGCACTCGTCCTGCCCTTCTTCGGCATGATCTTTCTCGGCTCGCTGGTCGCGCGGCTGACGAAGCAACCGCTCGAAGCGCTGGGCTGGATGAATATCTTCGTCCTCTATGTCGCCCTGCCGGCGCTTTTCTTCCAGCTTTTGTCGCGCACGCCCTTCGACGAACTGACCAATTGGAGGTTCATTCTCGGCGCGGTTGCCGCGACCTACCTGGTCTTTGCGATCATGTTCGCGCTGTCGTGGCTGCGCGAACGCAACATCGCCGAATCAACGATCAAGGCGCTGGCCGCCTCTTACGGCAATATCGGCTATATGGGACCGGGGCTCGCCTTGCTTGCCTTCGGCGAGCCGGCCGCCATTCCCGTCGCGCTGATCTTCTGCTTCGAAAACGCGGTCCATTTCGCGGTGGCCCCGTTTTTGATGGCGGTCGCCGGCGGCAGACAACAATCCTTCGGCGCGCTGGCGCTGGAGGTGGTGCGAAAGATCGCCCTCCACCCGTTCATCATCGCCACGGCCGCCGGAATCCTGGCCGCCTGGCTGCAGTTTCGCCCGCCCCTGGCGCTCGACACGATGCTCGATTATCTGGCGCAGGCGGCCGCGCCCTGCGCGCTCTTTGCGATGGGCGTGACGATCGCGCTGAGGCCGCTCAAACGCGTGCCCGGCGACCTCTTTCCGATCACGCTCCTGAAGCTCGTCGTCCATCCGGCGATCTGTTACGCCATACTGACCGCGATCGGCGGCTTTCCCGCCGAATGGATCTATACGGCGATGCTGCTCGCCGCCCTGCCGACAGCCACCAATGTCTATGTGATCGCACAGCAATATGGCGTGTGGGTCGAGCGTGCGTCAGCGAGCGTTCTGATCACGACGATCGCGTCGATCGCGACGCTGACGCTGATCCTTTACGTGATCAAGGCCGAATTGCTGCCCGTCTGACCCGCGGATTGGATAATACGGCGCGTAGGCCGCGCCCCGGATGCATGCCTTCCTGCATGAAAAGGGCGCGCAGCGGCGGAATGACCCTGAGCGCCTCGAAGACCGTGCTCCTGGCAAGCTGCGCCGGCAGCAGGTCGGACAGAAGCGAACGGTTGAGGAGATCGACCGCGCCGGCGCGCAGCGCCACGTCCGGGCGGCGCTGCCTGTCATAAGCCGCCAATGCGTTTTGCGATCCTGGATCGGCGCGATGGCGCGAGGCCACGGCGACGAGACTTTCGACATCGCGGATGCCCAAATTGAGCCCTTGCGCGCCGATCGGCGGGAAGACGTGCGCGGCTTCACCAACAAGCGCGATGCGCCGGTCCGCGTAGCGACGCGGCTTCGCGGTCGAAAGCGGGTAGGCTTGCGGCTCGGTCTCGACGGCGACGCGCCCGAGCATCGACTGCATGCGGCGCTCGATGCGCAGCGCCAGTTCGTGCCTGTCGAGCGCAAGCAGGCTCGGCGCCTGCTCATTCGCGACGACCCAGACCAAGCTCGAGCGGTTGCCCGCCAGTGGAACCTGCGTCATCGGCCCAGCTTCGGTGTGCAACTCCGTCGAGACGAAGTCATGGGCACGAGCGTGGGAAAAGGTCAGGACGACCGCGGTCTGCCCGGTCGGGCGGGGCTCGACGTCGATCCCGGCCGCCTGTCGTGCGGGCGAATTGCGGCCGTCGGCGGCAACGGCGAGCAAAGCCGAGAGTTCTGCGCCATGGCCGAGACTGGCCGTGGCGTGTCCATCCGAGAGGCTCCAGCGGTCGACCAGGGCTTCGTAGCGCGTGATGTTCGCATGCGCGCCGGCCGCTTCTTCGAGGGCGGCATTGAGCGTCGCATTCGCGATGTTGCTGCCGAAAGCCTCAAGACCGATTTCGGCCGCATGAAAGGTGACGGTCGGGCTGCGCACGAGACGTGAGGTGGCATCGACGATTCGCATCGTCTTCAGCGGCGATCCGTGTTCGGCCAGGACAGGCGACGGCATCAGCGATTCCAGGTAGTCGACCGCCGGGGCCATGATGGCTGTGGTCCTGCCGTCCGCTGTTGCGGCCTTGGGGCCGACAAGCGCGCAGCGAAAGCCGGCATTGCCGAAGGCCAGTGCCGTAACCATGCCGACCGGCCCGGTGCCGACGACGAGAATTTCAAATTCTGTCCGATCCATCGCAATGCCTGCTTTCCGTTGACAGAACTATATGTTCTGCCAACCGGGATTGATCAACGGGACGTTTTGGCCCATTGCGGAACATGTACTCTCATTACCCGGTCGCGCGACCGGTGTTCGCCGGCCAGGTGGCCGCCAATCGCAAGCTGGACTGGCCGTGAGCAAGGATACCAACCGCAAGCCGCTTTCGAAGCTGATCCCCAAGCCGACCAAGAAAGTGACTTGGCCGCAGGCACGCGCCTTTTCCGTCCATCTGCTGACCGCCTCCGGTTCGTATCTGGCATTCCTGTCGCTGGTCGCAGCCAGCGAAGCCCGCTGGACGGCGATGTTCCTGTGGCTCGGCCTGGCGCTTTTCGTCGACGGGATCGACGGGCCGATCGCGCGTAGGCTCCAGGTCAAGCG
>CAZEEC010000242.1:0-3009 GCA_964511105.1 uncultured Mesorhizobium sp. | reverse complement strand
GGGGTGGGAAGGCGACCGTCAGCTGTTGATGCAGGAACTGCAAGATCCAGACATAGGGATCTTTGGCAGCGCTCCGGGAACTCACAGGCATAGTCCTATTTGGCCAAAGCAAACTGTGGAGACGTTTTATGGCCGTAGCAGAAAACGACATGACAACCTTTTTCGATCAGTAGGGCAAGCTCCGGGGCAATTGACGCCAAGCCGATCGCCCGCTTCTGGGGTATTCAGAGCCTCGCCTTGAGCGATCAGGGAGCAGTGCCGGCGGCTAGCTCCGAAGTAGTGGAAGCTTTCTATTCATCGTCCCTGCAGCAGTATGATAGCGTCGCAGAAACAAATTCGAAGGTAGAGCGTCGGCTGGCGCTCGAGGACCTGGGACGGGAATTGGAACTGGAGCAGTAATTGGCTTGGACACGCAAACAGAAGCGATTAGGCGTCATTGCGGCGCTGGGAGTGGTTCTGGCACTGGCGGTCGGACTGATCCTCACTGCATTGCGCGACCAGATTGTGTTTTTCTATTCGCCTTCTGAAATTGCCGAAGGCGAGATTGCGCCGGGCACGCCGATCCGGCTGGGCGGGCTGGTGCTCGAAGAGTCCTGGCAACAGGACGGACAGGACAACGTGTTCGTCGTCCATGACGGCGCTTCGGAAATGACGGCGCTTTATACCGGCATTCTGCCCGACCTTTTCCGCGAGGGGCAGGGCGTTGTCGCCGAGGGTAGCGTCATCGCTGACGGCTCGTTTCTCGCCACAAACATTTTGGCCAAGCACGACGAGAATTACATGCCACGCGAGGTTGCCGACAGCCTGCGCGTCACTGGCGCACAAGGCGAGAAAGGATAACCCGGCGTGACAATCGAACTCGGACATTTTGCATTGATCCTGGCGTTCGTTCTGGCGATCGCCCAGTCAGGGATCGGCTTTGCCTTCTGGCGGGGCAACGCGCTCGCCCATCGGTTCGTCAGCCACGCGGCGATCCTGCAGTTTGCGCTGGTGGGCCTTGCGTTCGCGGCGCTGATTCAGGCGTTTGTTGCCGACGATTTTTCGTTGCGGCTGGCGACCGAGCACTCCCACTCGCTCCAGCCCATGCTCTACAAGATCACCAGCGTGTGGGGGAACCACGAGGGCTCGATGCTGCTCTTTGTGCTCATCCTCGTGCTGTTCGGCGCGGCAGTGTCCGCGTTCGGGCACAATCTGCCCGCCGAACTCAAGACGCTGGTGCTGTCCAATCAGGGCCTCATGGTCGCGGCGTTTTCCGGCTTCGTGCTGTTCACCTCAAATCCGTTCTGGCGCCTCGACCCGGCGCCTTTCGACGGCAATGAACTCAATCCGGTGCTCCAGGATATCGGGCTGGCCATCCATCCCCCGCTTCTCTATCTGGGCTATGTCGGGTTTTCGATCTGCTTTTCATTTGCGGTGGCCGCGCTGGTTTCGGGCAAGATCGATGCGGCCTGGGCGCGTTGGGTGCGCCCCTGGACGCTGGCGAGCTGGGCATTTCTGACGCTCGGTATCGCCATGGGTTCGTACTGGGCGTATTATGAACTTGGCTGGGGCGGCTGGTGGATATGGGACCCGGTCGAGAACGCCAGCTTTTTGCCCTGGTTGTCAGGCACGGCGCTGCTGCATTCCGCGGTCGTTATGGAAAAGCGCAATGCGCTGAAAATCTGGACGATCTTTCTCGCCATCATCACCTTTTCCCTCAGCCTTCTGGGCACATTCCTGGTGCGCTCGGGGATATTGACCTCGGTGCATTCGTTCGCGTCCGACCCCACTCGCGGCATGGTGATCCTGACCATGCTGGGGCTGTTTATCGGCGGTGCCTTCGCTCTGTTCGCACTGCGCGCTTCGGCGCTGCGCTCGGGCGGACTGTTTGCGCCAATCAGCCGCGAGGGCGCGCTGATCCTCAACAATTTGTTCCTGTCGGCGGCGACGGCAGGCGTTCTGGTCGGCACGCTCTATCCGCTGGTGCTCGAGGCGCTGACCGGCGCGCGCATAACGGTGGGGGCGCCGTTCTTCGATCTGACCTTTGGCGCTCTGATGGTGCCGCTTTTGCTTTTGATCCCGTTCGGCCCCTTCCTGGCATGGAAGCGTGGCGATTTGGTAGCGGTCACGCAGCGACTGATGGGTGCCATCATCGTGACCCTGGTGCTCTCGCTACTCGTCTTCGGTTTCATGGGCTTTCCGGTCACACTGGCTCCGATTGGTCTGGCCATCGGGATATGGGTCATGGTCGGCGCCATCGCGGACCTCTTTGACCGCGCCGCCTTCGGGCGGTCCCAGCTCGGTCAGAGCATGGCACGACTGCGCGGTCTGCCGCGAATCGTATGGTCGACCACACTTGCCCACTTCGGCATGGGTGTGACGGTTATCGGTGTCGTCTGCGCAACGGCATTCCAGACAGAGTTAGTGACATCCATGCGCCCCGGCGAAACGATCGATATCTCCGGATATGCCATCACCTATGAGGGCGAGGCGCAGGCCAACGGTCCCAACTACACAGGCGAACGCGGAATGTTTTTTATCGATGGCCCTTGGGGCAACGACCGGACGTTGACCTCCGAGCGTCGCATCTACCCCGCAAGTGGAACGCCGACCACCGAAGCAGGCATCCGCACCTATGGCTTTAGCCAGATGTATATCCAGTTCGGCGAGCGGTTTGGTGAAGGTGGCCGCGTAGTCCGTCTCTGGCACAAGCCGTACGTCTTGCTGATCTGGCTCGGCACAATTTTAATGGCCAGTGGCGCCTTAGTGTCGCTCACCGACCGCCGCATGCGGATCGGCGCCCCGGCAGCCGCGCGCCGCAAGTTCAGTACAACCGGAGCAGAGCAATAAGGCGTCTCCTCATCGGATTAGTTGCCGTGCTGGCTCCTGGCCCGATCATGCCGCATCGACTTCCTCCTGCTTTGGCTTGCGGACTGGCAGGTTTTGAGCAGAAAAGGACAATTCTGCCATGCGTCCGAACGGCAGCTTTTCGAACATGGACGGGCCGGTTGAACGACCGCAATTGCGTCG
>CAZEEC010000241.1:0-3056 GCA_964511105.1 uncultured Mesorhizobium sp. | reverse complement strand
GCATCCAGATGCTTGCCCCCCAGACGGACGATGTCGCCGTCGATCAGCACCATCTCGATGCCGAGCACATTGTTTGCGGTGAGGCCGTATTTCAAGCAATGCACGCCGCCGGAATTCTCCGCCACATTGCCGCCGATCGAGCAGGCGATCTGCGACGACGGATCGGGCGCATAATAAAATCCCTCGTGCTCGACCGCCTTGGTGATGCCGAGATTGGTGACGCCGGGCTGCGCAACGACCGCCCGGTTGGCGAAATCGATGTCGAGAATCCGGTTGAACCGGCTCATCACCAGCAAAACCGCATCTTCGAGTGGCAGCGCGCCGCCGGAAAGCGATGTGCCCGAGCCGCGCGGAACCACCCGGATGTTGCGGTCGCTGCAATATTTGAGGATGCGCGAAACCTGTGCCGTCGTCTGCGGCAGCACCACGACCAGCGGCAATTGCCGGTAGGCCGTCAACCCGTCGCACTCGAAGGCGCGCATGGCATGTTCAGCGTCGACCACGCCTTCGCCCGGCACGATGACGCGCATGTCCGCGACGATCTCGGCGCGGCGCGCCAGTGTCGCCGCGTCCGGCGCCGGCATAGCTGGTCCTGTCAACGACTGCTCCTCCCTTTCCTGATCGGTCGTGCGAATGCTGCGCCTGTAAAAGCGGTTTCCCCTTTGCCGGATCATGCTCTATCGTGCAGATCGACAACAAGATGAGACATGATCTTGCACCATCAAACGACGAGACGTCCATCGGTCGGGCTGTTCGTGACCTGCCTGGTCGATCTGTTCCGGCCGAGCGTGGGCTTTGCCGCCGCCAAGCTGATCGAGAATGCCGGCTGTGCGGTCGAAGTCCCGGCGGCGCAAACCTGCTGCGGCCAACCGGCCTATAATTCCGGCGACCGCAAGGATACGCGCGAGATCGCCAAGGCGACGATCGCCGCTTTTGAGGAGTTCGACTATGTCGTCGCGCCCTCGGGTTCCTGCGCCGGCATGCTGAAGAAGCACTACCCGGCGCTGTTCACCGGCGATCCGGTCTGGGAAAGCCGGGCTGTGCAGTTTTCGAGGAAGGTCCACGAGCTTGTTTCCTTCCTCGCCGATGAGATGAAGGTCGCAGGGGTTGAGACCAAGCTTTCGGCGATAGCGACCTATCACGATTCCTGCTCCGGCCTGCGCGAGCTGGGTATTCATGACCAGCCGCGCAAATTGCTGGCGTCGGTTGAAGGTTTGGCGCTGGTCGAGATGCAGGAGGCCGATGTCTGCTGCGGATTTGGCGGCACGTTCTGTGTCAAATATCCCGACATCTCCAACGCGATTGTCACCAAGAAGGCGGCCAATATCGAAACGGTGGGCGCTGACATGCTGCTTGCCGGAGATCTCGGCTGCCTGATGAACATGGCCGGCAGGCTGAAGCGGGACGGGTCGGCGATCGACGTCCGCCATGTCGCCGAAGTTCTGGCCGGCATGACCGACCAGCCGCCGATCGGGGGCAAGCTCTGATGGAGGTCACCTCTCCCGCTTTCAAACAAAACGCCGCGAAAGCCCTCTCCGATGCGCAGTTGCAAAAGGCGCTCGGCAACGTCCGTGCCGGCTTCATCGACAAGCGCCGCAGGGCGGTCGATGCGCTGCCCGAGTTCGATGCCTTGCGTGACCAAGGTAAGGCCATCAAGGATCATACGCTTGCCCATCTCGACCTTTATCTGGAGGCCTATGAGGCGCAGGTGAAAAGCGCCGGCGGCCATGTCCATTGGGCCGAGACCGCGGCGGATGCGCGCCGGATCGTCCTTGATTTGTGCAAGACCCTGGGCGTCGAGACGGTGACCAAGGGCAAGTCGATGATCTCCGAGGAGATCGGGCTCAATGATGCGCTTGAGGCCGCCGGTGTTCGCCCCATCGAAACCGATCTCGGCGAATACATCATCCAGTTGCGCGGTGAATATCCAAGCCACATCATCGCGCCAGCCGTTCACCTGAACAAGGAGCAGATCGAAGCAGATTTCCGCCGCGTCCATACGCATCTGCCGCAAGAGCGCGAACTGGTCGAACATGAGAAGCTTCTGGCCGAAGCGCGCGGCGTCCTGCGCGCCGAGTATTTCAAGGCCGATCTCGGCATCACCGGCGCGAACCTGCTCGTCGCCGAAACCGGTTCGTCGGTCATCGTCACCAATGAAGGCAATGGCGACCTGACGCAGACCCTGCCGCGCATCCATGTCGTCATCGCCTCGATCGAGAAGATCGTTCCGACGCTGGAGGATGCCGCGCAAATCCTGCGCCTCCTGGCCCGCTCCGCGACCGGCCAGGACATGAGCGTCTATACGACCATCTCGACCGGCGGGCGGCGCGAGGGCGATCCGGACGGGCCTGACGAATACCATGTCGTGCTGATCGACAATGGCCGCTCCGCGATGCTCGGAACCGAATTCCAGGAGATGCTGCGCTGCATCCGCTGCGGCGCGTGCATGAACCATTGCCCGATTTATCATGCGGTTGGCGGCCACGCTTATGGCTGGGTCTATCCAGGTCCCATGGGCGCGGTGTTGACGCCTGCCCTGATCGGGATCGAGCAAAGTGGGCACCTGCCCAACGCGTCGACCTTTTGCGGGCGCTGCGAGGAGGTCTGCCCGATGAAGATCCCGCTGCCCAAGATGATGCGGCACTGGCGCGAGCGCGAATTCGAGCGCGGCCTTAATCCGGCTGTCGCACGTTATGGTCTGAAGACCTGGGCCTTCTTCGCCAAGCGGCCGTCTCTCTATCGCTTGTTCGCCTCGCTCGGCATTCCCGCACTGGCCCGGCTTGGCAGATCGAAACGCCGCTTTTCCTGGCTGCCCTTCGCCGGCGGCTGGACCGAGTATCGCGACATGCCGGCACCGGAAGGGCGCACGTTCATGCAGCAATGGGCGCAGCGTGAAGCGGCAAAGCAGGGGCGTGTTTCGTGAGCGGGCGCGATGCGATCCTGACCCGCATCCGGAACACCCTTCACGCGGGCGATGGCCGGCAAACCGCCGTGAACGCGCGGTTGGCGGCGCCCCCGCGCGGGGTCGTTCCGCAGCGCGGACAACTCCCCCTTGC
>CAZEEC010000240.1:1427-3084 GCA_964511105.1 uncultured Mesorhizobium sp. | reverse complement strand
GGCTGCAGGTCGGTATTGCCGGCGAAGGGGTCATAGAGTTCGTAGAGGCTGGGCGAGCGGAAGCCGGTGCCAAGCGAGCTGTGCAGGCGCGTGCCAATGCCAAACTCATAAGAGCCTGTGGCGCGGTAACTTGTATAGTCCCCGAACTCAGTGTGGTGATCGTGACGCAAGCCGCCTGTGAGCACCAAACCGGTGACCGGCTCGGCGATGAGTTGGCTCCAGACGCCTGTCAGCGAAAACGCGTCATCTGTGTCCGCGCCATAATTATCGGTGATGCTGGCTTTCTGGCGCTCATGGTCCGCGCCGTACTGCAATGTCAGCCAATCATTGACGTCAAATGCGCCGAGATAGTCGAACTTGGTGCGCCGTCCCGCGAAGTCCGCGTCGTAGGGTCCGAACATCGATACCGTGCGGATCCCGCGATCCAAATCGAAAGCCTGGAGCGAAACGGTGTTGCGGGAGCGGCCGTCGAGCAAGTCGAAATTGACGCCGGTCCGTCCGGCAAGCTGCCGCGTCAGGTTGACGTTGAAGGGATTGTCGGCGGGTGGATTCGAATCATCGAATTCCGCCTCGGCATCGAGATAGAGCAACGAGCCGAACACAGAGACCATGTCGTTGACACGATACTCGGCGGCGGCGTCGAAAGTGACGTTCTCGTATCCGTCGCGCTCGGTGCCGCCTGCCGCGGAGGATATTCCGTCGGTGCGAAAGCCGGTGATGTTGAGAGCCGCCCTTCCAGTGTCATTGGCTGCGCGCAAGCCATAGGAGCCACGCGCCGTGCCGAAAGAACCGCCCTCACCGTGCAGAAGATGGGTCACGCCCTGATCGACGTCGCCCAGGGTCGACAGGCTGATGACGCCTGCAATGGCGTCCGATCCGTAAAGCGTCGATTGCGATCCCTTCAGAACCTCGATCGAGTCGATGCCGCCGGAGAGCAGGTACTGGTAAGAGGTTTGCACTTGCGGGCTTGTGGGATCCGAGATGTCGATGCCGTTATAGAGCGTCTTGACGTAGCGGCGCGGTGCGCCGCGAACGGAAAGCGCGCCTTCGCCGCCAGCGCTGCCGGGCATCGAGACGGAAACGCCCGGCAGTCTGTCGAGATAGTCGATGACGAGCGGCTGCGCCTGCTCCTCGATCTCCTCACGGCTGACCGTCTCGACGCGCGAGCCGGTCTTGCTGGCCTCGGTCGGCGCTCGGTTGGGCGTGATCACGATCTGGGGCAGTTCGGTATATTGTGCGTGAGCTTCCTGTAGGCCGGCGAGGACGGCGATTGCGGAAACGGCACAGGCAGTGCTGAATTTTGAAGCGTGCATTTCAATCCCCCGACGCCGGGCGCGTCAACGCAACCGGCACCACGTGCAACATGACTATGCTGGAGATTGGAGAGACCGCAGCCTCCCGGATTCGCCAGCGATGACAAATGTCACCACTGTGCAAATCACAGCCCCGAACGCGCCCCGCGTCCGGCAAGGTGACGCTCAAGGCAGGTTTCCTGGCTGGCGCTTCAACGGATCATTCACCTTCCCGGTTAACCCAGTGGTGCTTGAATGTCCTCGGCGCTCACAGTTGCGGGGGCAGCTGCGGCTTAGAACAAGATGTCCTTCCGCATTCCCTCTTAGCCAGCGTCCACGAACGCTGGCACCCTAAGCTGGTCTTG
>CAZEEC010000240.1:0-1327 GCA_964511105.1 uncultured Mesorhizobium sp. | reverse complement strand
TGTGCTGTCTGCATATGCTTTCACGACAATACCCACGTTCCCCCGAATGGTTAACGGAACCTAGCGAGCCTCGCCGCTGATGTCGCCTGGTTGGGCCGATAAAGATGTGGATAAATCGGCTCGATGAAGCGTGCCGGCGAAACGCGTCAAGTGGTTCCGATTTTGCGCATGGCTTCGATATCAACATGTTAACCAGATTTTAACGTTGCGCTTGCGTGCACCCACCCCTCAGTGCATTTTATTTTCGACCGTTGACAAGTCCCTCTTAAGTGGAGTGCGCCGTGGAACAGAGTAGTATAAAGACGCTGGATGCCGGGTTGAGCGAAGCACTTCGCTCCGATGCGGCCAAGACTTCAGACCAGATGCGACCGCGTCGCGATATGTTGCCGGGCTCGCTGGCGGACGCTGGACGCGCACCGCGCCGAATCGCAGGCGGCTTTGCCGGCTTAAGCGAGGATCTCGACCGGCGCATGCGCGACTGGCGCAACATGCTGCGGGTGCTCGACCAGCAGCGCCCGCAACTCGAAGCGGCGGAACTGCAATATGATGCCGCCTATGAAACGCTGGCCAAAATCGTGCCGCAGGCGCAAGAGACAGGCAAGGCCCTCAAAGCCATGATCGCGACGACCAAGGCTGGCGACATCTCCGAAGACCTGGCTGGTCAGTTCTCGAGAAACCTGAAAGCGCTCGAAGAACTCGAAGCGGTTGCTGAATCGCTGACCACCACCATGCTCCATCTGCGCTCGTCCTGGGAGCAATATGCGCGCTCGATCATCAAGGCGCAGAAGATGCGCGACGTGGTCGGCGGCGAGAGCGCCTGAAACTCAAGACGGGCTTCGGGCACGGCCAGCAACCGTCAGGCTGATCGTCCCGATGCCGTCAATTCCGGCCTCGACGCGGTCTCCAGGGCTAAGAGGACCAACGCCCGCGGGCGTGCCGGTCATGAACAGATCGCCCGGCTTCACCTCAACCGATCGGCTGGCGATCGCGATGATGTCGGGCACCGGCCAGATTTGATCGCGCAGGTCGCCGTCCTGCCGAGGCGCTCCATTGACCGACAGCCAGATGCGGCCTGAAGCCGGATGTCCAATGGCGGCTGCCGGCACAAGCGGCGATATCGGCGCGGACCGGTCGAACGCCTTTGCCCACTCCCAGGGCCGCGCGGCCTTCTTGGCTTCGTCCTGCAGATCGCGGCGGGTCAGGTCGATGCCGACACCATAGCCCCAGACGTGGTCGAGGGCCTGTTCGGGCGCGATGTCGCGGCCGGCTGTACCGATGGCGACGACCAGTTCGACCTCGTGATGCAGGTTCTGCGTCAAGGGCGGAT
>CAZEEC010000239.1:0-3097 GCA_964511105.1 uncultured Mesorhizobium sp. | reverse complement strand
ACGCCTTCTCTGGTGAAAAGTGAGTGGTAGCCGTCCTTTACCAGGTCGCGCTCGTCCACGATCACTATCATCGGCCGCCCTCCGAATCAGTTAATCAGTTTCGTGCGTTATGGTTAACGCTTCACGCGAATCCGGCACAACCACGAAATCTTATAGGTCAGAATTGGGGGTGGGCGCGCGCGCTCAGATATAGACGCCGCTGTGGTCGGAATCCGCGTTGACGTGAAGCCCCGCTTCAAGGCCGCTGTCGCGGCTGCTCGCCCCTGGGTGGGGCCGTCTTTCCGCGCCGTCGCCGCTCGTGCCTTCGCTGTCGAAGCGCTCATGGCCGCGATTGGGCGAGGCGGACTGATCCTGTGTCTGCGTCTGGTTCGACGGCGCCTGGGTCACCGTCACGCGGTCGATCTCGATACCGAGGCCGCGCAAGGCCTTGGCGATCTCCGTGCTGTCGGTGGCAAGCTTGGACGCCGCCTCGCGCGTTTCCGCCTGCAGTTCGACGGTCATCCCTCCCCCTTGCAGCGACAGCCGCGCCGTCACCGTGCCGAGTTCGAGCGGATGCAACTGGATCTTGAGGATGCGCATCGGCTCGCTCGTCTGCGGCTGTCCGTTCTGGACCGCGGCGGGACGTGCGATTTCACGGACCTCTTCGCCAAGGCTCGCCACGACCGTCTGAGCCGGGCCTTGCAGCACAAGCGCCGGCGCGGGCACCGTCTGCGACGAGACCGCGGTGACCAAGCGAGCGCCTGGCCGTGCCGCCGCAAGGTCCGGCTCGATGGACGCCCGCTCGATCGGCGGGCGGGACGTCATGCGGCCATCGTCTGGCCGTTCCTGGACCTCAGGGCTCGGCGCAACGGGCTTGGCGAAGACGCCCTCAACGGCGACCGGCCGGCCAAGGGATTCGACCGGCTTTGTTGCTAGCGGCGCCGGCGCGTCACGAAGCGGTGCCGGATCGCTGCGTTTTTCCTCGGCCCGTTCGACAGGCTTTGCCTGAATTGCGCCTGCCACGACAGCATCGGCCTTGGCCGCGGGTTCAGCGTCTGCGGCCATGGAGGCAATCTCCGGCTTGCCCTCGACGTCCGGCAATTGCTGATCCGTCTCCGTCAGGTCCAACTCGTCACCATCCGCGGGCAAGGCCTCGGGCGCGACTTGATCGGGTCTTGGCGCCGCCCCGAGCGATAGCCAGTCGATGGCGATACGCGGCGACGGTTCGGTGAACGCCCTGCGCGCCGACTGACCCTCCGTCGCGAGATCGCGCTCGTCACCGGGTTCGCCAGCCGTCGGCCAGTTCAGCACGGGCCCTTCGACGCTGTCGGCGGTGTCGCGGGCGGCGAGGGTCGGCAGGGATATGTCGTCCATCTGCATGCCCGCAAGCGCCGCATCGGCATTGTCCCGCTCGAGCCGATTGTGCTTTCCCGAACCGCGGTCCTTGGTGATCAGCAGGCCGAAATCCGCGCCTTCGAGAGCCTGTTCATCCCCCGTCGGCTTCGATCGCGGCATCGGAGCGGCAGCGGCAAGGTCGGCAAGGCGCATCAATTGGAGCCCTCCAGGAGGCGGTCGATCGCGTCGAGCTTGGCGCGCGTCGAGGTGATGTAATCGTCGGTTTCGGTGTCGGCGCTGGTCGGCTCCGATTCCACGCTGGCGGCGACCGGCGCAGTGGCGGGGCGCCCGACGACGCTGCGGGCTATTCCCGTGGCGGCATCGAGCAGCGCCCGGTCGTTGGCCGAAAGCTTCGAGCGGTCGATCGATTGCAGCGTCGACAGGGCGTCCTCGACCTTCGGCGAGGCGATGCCGCCGAGATTGGAGTATAACAGCGCACGTGGGTCTTCGCCTCGACCGCCGGCGGTCAAGCCTTCGGCGAAGGCGATCATCGCAGGATCGTTGCCGATCGCCGCCTGGCGCGACAGGCGCAGCGCGATCGTCTCGGAATGGTCGGGCGTCATCCAGGCGAGGATGTCGGCGATCTCGCCCGCGTCGAGCTCCGCATGCATGGCCGAGAGGCCGGAAACGAAAGCTTCGGCGAACTGGCTGGCATAGGGCGAGCGCAGGAAACGCCGGACATAGGCGGAGGCCGTGCGCGTGAAGACCTGAGGTCGCGCAGCGCTGACGGCGACGGTCAAGGCACGGCGCAGCGCCGCTTCCTCGACAAGCGTGCCGGGCGCCAGGAGCCGCGCGTCGTCGAGGCTTGCCAGGGCCGCGTCGGGGTCGTCATTGGCCAGGACCGTTCCCCTGACGAGCGCGACGAACGGCCCGTGGGCATCGGCGGCGCGCGGCTCGACATCGGCAAGCGCGGTCTTGGCAGCCTGAAAGTTGCCGCCGAGATAGGCCATGACCGCCTCGGCCAGTGGCCGGGCGGGATGATCTGGGGCAAGTTTCGACAGAGCGAGTTCGACGGTCACCGGATTGCCGCCGCTCATCGCATAGACGAAAAGCGCGGACAGGTTGCGCGAATCGGCGAAATCCTCCGGCGACGCGGTGCGCATGCGCTGGTCGGTCATTTCCAGAAGCTTGCGCTGCATCGGCAAGGCCGCGTGGTCGCCATTGGCGATCCGGTCCTGCACGAGTTGGAGCGAGCGGATCATCTGGAACGGCTGGAGCGTGGCGCTCGCCGCCGCCCCGCCTGCCCACAAGCCGACAGCGACAAGCCCGAGGCCGAGCCCAACAAGGACGCGCCTCATCCCTCGACCTCGAGCAGGATCTCGATGCGCCGGTTGACGCCGTCGAACGGGTCGTCCGCGTTCTTCAACTGGCGGTCGGCATAGCCGGCGACCTCGCCGATCCGCGTCTCGTCGAGCCCGCCGCGCACCAGCATGTAGTAAGCCGCATGTGCGCGCGCCGTCGACAGGCGCCAATTGTCGTATTCGGCGCTGCGGAAGGGGCGGCCGTCCGTGTGGCCCATGATCGAGATCTTGCCGGAGCGCCCGTCGAGCGCCGCGCCGACCTTTTCCATCGCGCGCACCAGCGGCGCGACCGGCGTCGCCGAGCCGACCTGGAACATGCCGTAATCGAGGTCGTCGGTGAGCGAGATCAGGATGCCCTTGTCGTGGGCCGTCACGCTGATCGACTCGTTGAGCGCGCTGTCCTCGCCGAAAGCCTCGGCCAG
>CAZEEC010000238.1:0-3105 GCA_964511105.1 uncultured Mesorhizobium sp. | reverse complement strand
CAGCCGACCCCGACAGCCCGACAGCATGGGATGACCTGGTGACCCAGGTGCTGATTCCACTGGCCAGCAAGGCCGAGACCTGCGAGATCCGCCGCGCTGCATGCGTCGCGTGCATCGATCGTGGGCGTGAGCATGGGGTGATTCGGTAGTGGGCTGTGGATGCAAAGAGCGCCGCGAGCGCATGGCGAAGTGGCTCGCGAAGCAGCGCGGCCGGCTGGCAAAGCGGCGACAGCGCGAGGCAGAGACGCCGAAGCAGAAGGACACTGACAATGCTGAGTGAACGCGAGCGGCTCGTCATTCTGAATGCGCGCATGAGCGCAGGCATGTACAGCAAAGCATTCGTCATGCCAGACGAGATTGAGGCCATTGACGAGCAAGATCGCTCGGAAGAGTCAGATGGCCCAGAAATCGATTACGCCTCCGAGCTGCGCGACCAGTTCGCCGCCGCCGCGCTCACCGGCATTCTGATCTGCAAGCCTGCCGACGACGAGACTGTCGCGCGCAGGGCTTGGGCGATTGCGGACGCGATGCTGGCTGCCCGTGACCGGTAAAGCCTGGCAGCGCAGCCGTCCCCGTGCCGGCATGACAGGACGCGCATGGATGCGCAGGCGAGAGGAAGCGCTACAGCGCGACGCCTATCTGTGCGTGGCCTGCCGAGCAAAGGGCCGGATCACCGAGGCCACAGAAGTGGATCACACTGTGCCGCTGTCGAAGGGCGGCACGGACGAGTTGGGCAACCTCCAGTCGCTGTGTGGTCCGTGCCATGAGGCCAAGACGGCCACGGACTGCGGCAGGCGAAAGCTGACGAGGATCGGCGTCGATGGCTACCCGGTTGAGTAGGGGGCGGGTGGCAGAAAAATCAAAGGGTTGCGAGCGGAAACCGAGCGCGCAATCATTTATTCGCACCGTCAAGATAGGAAAACCCGTTTATGCCTGGACCCGGCAAGCGGCCATCGCACTTGAAAGCGGTGGCCGGCACATCGCGTTCAGACCGTGAGCCAGAGGCCCATGTCGCCCTCCCTTTGGTCGATTCGGTCCCGCCGGCGCCGGACTGGTTGCCCAACGCACATGCCATCCGTGAGTTCGACCGGTTGGCCCCGATTCTCCACGCCAACAAACTGCTGACAGAAGCGGGTCTATCGGCATTGGGGCACCTGTGCGCCCTGCATGGAAAGATCGTTCAACTATATGCCGCGGGGGAGTCTCCGTCAGGTCACATGGTCGCCCAGTACAGGTCGCTCATCAATGACTTCGGTCTGACGCCGGTCGCGCAGGGCAAGGTGAAACCAGTTGGCGAGAAAGAGAAGGGAAACCGGTTCGCAGGAAACGGAAAGCGGACCGCGTAACTACGTCGAGATCGCCAAGGAATACGCGGCGTCAGCCGTTGCCGACAAGAGGGGTCGCAAGTTCGGCAAGTGGATCAAGCTGGCGGCCGAAAGGTTCCAGCGCGACCTGAACCGCGCCAAAGCCAAGAATGCGCCGTTCCGCTTCGACGAATGGCACGCCACAGACGTTTGCGACTTCATCGAGAAACTGCCGCACGTCGAGGGGGTCTGGACGAATCCCGACGGCACGCCGCAGCCGGATATCAGGCTGCACCCGTCGCACATCTTTTTTCTTGTCCAGCTGTTCGGATTCCGGAGTCTCGATGGGACGCGCCGATTCACTTCGGCGCTGTTCGCGGTTGCTAGAAAGAACGCTAAATCGACCCTTGCGGCAGCGATCTGCCTGTACTGCCAGTGCTGCGAGGATGAGCCTGGCGCGCAGATCATCAGTGCCGCTACAACGGGGAGCCAAGCGCGCATCATCTTCAACGTCGCGAAGCGGATGGTCGAAAAGACCGAAGACTTGCGCGAGGCGTTCGGCCTGCAATGCTTCGCCAGCTCGATCGCCCGTTTCGAGACCGGGGGCAGCTTCAAGCCCATCAACGCAAAGGCCAGCACACAGGACGGCCTGAACCCGTCCCACACGGCGCTTGACGAGATCCACGCGCATAAGAACGCTGATCTGGTCAACGTCCTGACGTCCGCGGCTGGCGCCCGTCGCTCGCCGCTTTGGCTGTACACCACAACCGAGGGATATCCGAACCCCGGCCCATGGGCGGACCTGCGCAACTTCGCCAAACAGGTTCTCGGCGGCGTGTTCGGCAACGATGCCGATCACTTCCTGTGCTTGTTCTACGCCGTAGACGACAACGACGACGAGCTCGACGAATCGGCGTGGATCAAGGCAAACCCGCTGATCGACACCAACCCGAACCTGCTTTCCTCTATCCGGAAGGAATCGGTCGAGGCGCGGTCGATGCCGTCGAAGATGGCCGAGTTCAAGATCAAGCGCCTGAACAGGCCATCCGCATCGGCAAGCTCGTGGATTGACCTTGCCCGCTGGGCAAAGTGCTCCGGCGCGGTCGATCTGGACTGGCTGCAAGGCAAGCCATGTTTTGCAGGGCTTGACCTTGCAAGCACGCGCGACCTGACGGCGTTCCGATTGGTCTGGCTGGTCGATGGCGTCTATTACACCTGGGGCGTCCGCTGGGTGCCGCGCAACGCCGTGACCAACCGCACTGAGCGCGGAATGGTGCCCTACGCGTCGTGGGTTGAGTCCGGACACATACGCCAGACCGACGGTGAAGTCTGCGACTACGGTCAGGTCGAGGCGGACGTCATCGAAGCATTCAACCGATTCAAGCCGTCGGCAATCGCCTACGACTCGTGGAATGCATCAGACCTCGTTGGCCGCTTGGTCAAGCAAGATTTGCCGATGGTCCAGTTCATCCAAGGGCCGAAGTCGTACCACCCGGCCATGCAGGAGTTCGAGCGCGCCTACATCGCCGGCAAGTTCGCGCATGGCGGCGATCCGGTCTTGACGTGGTGCGCGAGCAATCTAGTTGCGCGCACCGACCAGAACCTCAACCTTGCGCCAGACAAAAAGAGGGCGCCTGACAAGATCGACGACATGGTTGCCCTGCTGATGGCGGTGGGCATGTCGCTCAACGCCGAACCTGACAACGGCCCCATCAAGATGTTCTTCCTGTGAGGTAGCAATGAAAGACACCAGAGGCTATTCCGCCTTTCAGGTCAAGGCCGTTGACGAGGGCGCCCGCCG
>CAZEEC010000237.1:0-3107 GCA_964511105.1 uncultured Mesorhizobium sp. | reverse complement strand
TCATCCCGAAGGCGGAGCGGGCGCACAGAAACGAGCCGGTCAGATTGACATCGACCACGTCGTGCCAGGCTTCGACGGGAATCTCGTCGATCAGCGTCGACATGTAGCCCATGCCGGCATTGTTGAAGAGAAGGTCGAGCCTGCCGAACTCCGCTTCCACACGCTCGAAGAGCTTTTCCACCTGCTCCGCGCGCGACACGTCGCAGGCAACGGCCAGTCCGCGCGCCGGCGCCTCGCCGATCGCGGCCACCGCCTGGTCGAGCTTTTCTTGCCGCCGTCCCGTGAAGATCGTGTGCCAGCCGTGGCGCACCAGTGCCGTAGCAACCGCCCGGCCGATACCGGAGCCGGCGCCGGTGACGAGAGCGAACCTGTCCTGCATGACATTCCTCCTGCTTGTCCCAATGGGATTGCAGAAGGATCGGAAGCGCGCAAGAGGCTGGGCGATAAAGGAAGGCGGCCATTCGCGGCCGCCTCGATGTTGAACCGGTGCTTGGGAGGAGGAAACGCCGATTCGTCCTTAAGAATGCGACATGAAGCTTAACCGAAGGTTAACGCTAAAAATTCCCTAAACCTTCACGCTCGCGACATTGGCCTCGATGTGGTCGACGAGGGCATCGGGGAGATTGAGCCGGCCGGCCAACTGGTCGAGATAGCCGCGCTCCGCCCGTGTCTCGGGATCAATCGTCAGCCGCGAAGCCGTGTAGATTTCGACCCGCTGTTCCTCGGTCTGCGCGGCGCGCACCAGATCGTCCATATCGACCGGCTTGCCGAGTTCGGAAAGCAGGAACTGCTCTGCCTCCGCATCGAGCCCGGCGTCGCCAAGGCGTCCGGCAATCTTCTGGCGCTCAGCCTCGTCGATATGCCCGTCGGCGCGCGCCGCCGCGATCATCGCCCGCACGATGGTGAGGGCGAATGCGTCTTCGCCCTGGGGCGCGCGTGCGGGATTGAAGCCGGTATCGGTCGGCGGTGGCAGGACCTGCGGCTCGCGGCTCGCCGGCGCGGGCTGCGGCTTCTGGCCGTTCTGATAGTCCTGATAAGCCTTGTAGGCCAGACCGGCGATTGCAGCCATGCCGCCCATCTTCAAGACCGAACCGCCAAGCTTGCGGCCCTTGCCGGTCAAGAGCAGGCCGGCAAGAGCGGCGGTCGCCATCGGATTGTCCTTGGCAAGCTGGCCGAGCCTGCCTACCCCGCCGCCGCTGGCCAGCCCGCCCAATCCGCCTGCGAGGTCACCAAGACCGCCTGAACCGCCAGAGCCTCCGGCCTGCGAGGGAGAACCGGACGACCCCAGCAGGCCGTCAATGAGCTTCTTGGGATCGAACATGGCCGTCTCCTGATTGCACTGGCGAGTAACCGGCACCGACAAATAGGAGCCGCGGGACCGATTGCAATGAGCGGATCGGCTGGTCAGCTTCCGATATGCGCCTTGCCTTGTACCCGCGCGCGCTCGACCTGCCGCTGCCGCTCGGCATAGCGCGCGCGGTCTTTCTCGCTGCGCTCGACATGGCAGGCGGCGCATGAAATCCCTTCGGCGTAAAGCGGCGACAGCCGGTCCGCCGGCGTCAGCGGGCGCCGGCAGGCGCGGCAAAGCGTAGCTTCGCTTTCATACAAGCCGTGACCGACGGCAACACGCTCGTCGAAGACGAAGCAATCGCCCTGCCAGCGGCTATCCGCCTCCGGCACCTCTTCCAGATAGCGCAAGATGCCGCCTTTGAGGTGGTAGACCTGGTCGAGCCCAATCGATTTGGCGTAGGCCGTCGCCTTTTCGCAGCGAATGCCGCCGGTACAGAACATCGCGATCTTCTTGCCTTCGAGGGCGCCGCGGTTCGCCTTGATCCACTCCGGAAATTCACGGAAGCTCTTGGTCCGCGGATCGACCGCCCGCTCGAAGGTTCCCAAGCCGACTTCATAGTCGTTGCGCGTGTCGATGACGATCGTGTCGGGGTCGGCGATCAATCCGTTCCAATCGGCCGGCTCGACATAGGTGCCGGCGTCGCTGAGCGGATCGATGTCGCCGACGCCCATCGTGACGATCTCGGCCTTCAGCCGCACCTTCATGCGATGGAAGGGCATTTCCGACGCTGTCGAATATTTGACGTCGAGACCGGCGAACGCCGGCATCCCATCAAGATGCCGAACGAGTGCATCAATGGCCTCCGGCACGCCCGCCACCGTTCCATTGACGCCTTCCCGAGCAAGGAGCAGCGTGCCTTTGATCCCGCGTGCGGTGCAGAGTGCAAGCAATGGCGCGCGCAGCTCACGCCAGTCATCGAGACGGGCGAAGTGGTAGAGCGCGGCAACCTTAAGCGGCGTATCGGAAGAGGCATCCATGGCGCGGCCAAATAAGCTGTCCGGTGGCGGGACGCAATCCACTTATCCACCTGGGTCCGCGATGCAGGATAATATTCATCTTTTGGCCAGGAGGAACTTCATGATCGACTTTCAATTGCGTCAAAGCGTCATCAAGATCGCCAAACAGCTGAATCTCGAGCCGGCGGCGCTTGCCGCAGTCGCCCATATCGAAAGCGGCCTCGTCCCGCATGTGCTCGTCGCGGGTCGGCAAGAGCCACTGATCCGCTTCGAAGGTCACTACTTCGACCGTCGGCTGACGGGCGCGGCGCAGGCACGGGCCCGGAAGGCGGGCCTCGCCTCGCCACGGGCCGGAGCGGTGAAGAACCCGGCGACTCAGGCGGCACGCTGGGCGCTCCTTGAAAAAGCACGCATCATCGACCGCAAGGCAGCAGACGAATCCACCTCTTGGGGCATGGGCCAGGTCATGGGCGCTCACTGGGCTTGGCTGGGCTTCGTTTCGGTCGACGCACTCGTGGCCGAAGCCCGCAGCGGTGCCGACGGTCAACTCAGGCTGATGGCCCGATACATCGTCAAGGCTGGGCTCGCAACCGCGCTATGCCGCCAGGACTGGAAAGCGTTTGCGCGTGGCTATAACGGACCCGGCTTCGCTCGCAACGCGTATGATTTGAAGCTCGCCCACGCCTTTGACCGCTATAAACGCGAAGATTGGCGCGTCGAGCCGGCTGAACAGAGGAATCCCGCCCAACCGGTCTTTCGATGGTTTGAGCGCCTGCGCTTGCTCTTCAAAGCGCGGATGA
>CAZEEC010000236.1:0-3107 GCA_964511105.1 uncultured Mesorhizobium sp. | reverse complement strand
ATCCTGGTCGCCGCCAATGACGGCGTCGGCACCAAGCTCAAGGTCGCCATCGAGGCGGGACGCCACGACACGGTCGGGATCGACCTTGTCGCCATGTGCGTCAACGATCTTATCGTGCAGGGCGCGGAGCCGCTCTTCTTTCTCGACTATTTCGCAACAGGGAAGCTCGACCCCGAACAAGGCGCGACGATCGTCGCCGGGATTGCCGAGGGCTGCCGTCAGGCAGGCTGTGCGCTGATCGGCGGCGAAACGGCCGAAATGCCTGACATGTATCGTGACGGTGACTACGACTTGGCCGGGTTTGCCGTCGGTGCGACCGAACGCGGCCAGCTTCTGCCGAGCGACGATATTGTCGAAGGCGACGTGATCCTGGGACTCGCTTCCTCGGGCGTTCATTCGAACGGGTTCTCACTGGTGCGCCGCATCGTCCAACGCTCCGGCCTCGGATGGGGCGATCCGGCCCCCTTCGATCCCACGCGCGCGCTTGGCGCCGCACTGCTGGAACCGACACGGATCTACGTGAAATCGGTCTTGTCCGCGATCAAGTCCACCCATGGGATCAAGGCTCTGGCGCACATCACCGGCGGCGGCTTTCCTGAAAACGTGCCCCGGGTTCTGCCCAAGGCTTGTGCCGCCGAACTCGACCTCGATGCCATCGACGTGCCTGCGGTCTTCTCATGGCTGGCGACGACGGGGGGTGTCGTGCCCATCGAAATGAAGCGTACCTTTAACTGCGGCATTGGCATGGTCCTCATCGTCGCCTCGGGGCAGGCGGCGCAGGTCGCGGCGGTGCTGCAGAAGGAGGGGGAGCATGTCATGACGCTTGGTCGGATCGTGCCGCGCCGCGAGGCCGGCGTCGTCTATCGCGGACATCTTGCCTTATGACTATCCGGAAGAGCAAGCGCGTCGCGGTTCTGATCTCCGGGCGCGGCTCGAACATGAGAACGCTGGCAGAAGCTGCGGCGAGGCAGGGCTGCTCCTACGAGATCGTCGGCGTCATCTCGGACAAAGCGGAGGCTGCCGGGCTCGATCATGCTGCCGCCCTAGGTATCGCAACTCGTGACATGCCGCGCGGTGAGCATGCGAGCAAGGACGCGCATGAAGCGGCGATTGAGGCACAACTCAAGAACTGGAACACCGAGATCGTCGCCCTTGCCGGCTATATGCGGCTTCTTTCGAATAGTTTCGTCAGCCGCTGGGCGGGCCGGATCGTCAACATCCACCCGTCGCTTCTTCCCCTCTTCAAGGGTCTCGACACCCATCAGCGCGCGCTTGATGAAGGCCTTCGCGTCCATGGCTGCACGGTTCATTTCGTGACGGCGGAAATGGACGGCGGACCGATCATTGCTCAGGCTGCGGTGCCCGTGCTGCCCGACGACACTAAGGAAAGCTTGTCGCGACGGGTCCTCGCCGCCGAGCATCAGCTTTATCCCGTCGCTCTTGATCTTGTCGCGTCAGGACGCGCCCGGCTGGTTTACGGTGGGGTCGCTTTAACGGATCTTCGTCCATCGCCCGACGACAACATTCTGATCTCGCCGGCGCCGAACGATAGTGTCGAGGCCGATCTCGAACTGTTGGCGCGCTCGACGCCCTAATCCGCTCGCCTGATCCACACCTTGGTGTCATGAAACGCCGCGCCGCCATAAGGCGCGGCAGCGTCCGAGCCGACCAGCACATTGATCCCCTCGCCGCGCTCGTGCATGCCATTCGGCCAGATGCCCTCCGCAATCACGACGCCGCGCTTGACGCCGTCGAAGAGTCTCGCGTGCAGAACAACCTCGCCGCGCGTATTGCCGATCTCGACGCGATCACCTTGAGCAAGCGCGAGTGCTGCTGCATCGTCAGGATGAATCAGCAGTTCCGGCCGCCCTTCCCGCTTCCGCGAGGTCGGCGTTTCGGTGAAGGACGAGTTCAGGAAGGAGCGCGCGGGCGGCGTGGCAAGCCGGAACGGATGTTCGGGATCGGCAACCTCAATCAGTTCAACGTGATCGGGATAGACAGGCAAGCCGAGCCAGTCTCCCATCAAGCCGATGGATTGCGGCGGCTTTGCCGGCGCGATCGTTCCGGTCCAGTCAGGTCTGAAACGGAACCTGCCGTCGGCATGGCCGAAGCCGTTCAGGAAATGGGAGGTAGCGAAATCTGGCTGCATGTCGGCCCAGCGCTCTTCCGCCAATGTTTCGAACGTGCCGAGCCCCCGCTTGGCCAGCATCTGGTCGATATGCTGCCGCTCGGTCAGCCCAAAACCAGGCATGTCGGCGACGCCAAGCCGCTTTGCCAGCTCCTCGATGACAAAATGATTGGACCTTGGTCCTTCGGGCGCATCCACGACCTTGGGGCCCAGAACGATGTGCTGCTGGCCGCCCGCGCGATAAATATCATCATGCTCCAGAAACATGGTCGCCGGAATGACCACGTCGGCGAGCATCGCCGTGTCGGTCATGAAGTGCTCGTGAACCGCGGTGAAAAGATCCTCTCGCAGGAAGCCTCGACGCACCAGCCGCTGCTCCGGCGCGACATTGACCGGATTGGTGTTCTGGATCAGCATCGCCGTGACGGGCGGGCCGCTATTCAGCGCCGCCAAATCGTTGGTCAGGACCGGACCGATGCGCGATTGATCGAGATGACGGATGTTGGGATCGACGAAGCTGCGGCCTTCCAGCACGCTCTTGTCGAGGCCGAATATATCGGAATTCGAGTGAAACGCGCCGCCGCCTTCATATTGCCAGGCGCCGGTCACCGCGGCGATCGACAGGGCAGCGTGCATATTGACGGCGCCGTTGCGGTTGCGGGTGAACCCGTAGCCGAGGCGAAAGAAGGTCCGCTTCGTCTCCCCGACCAGCCGGGCAAACCGCTCGATCTCTTCGACTGCAAGGCCGGTTATGGAAGCCGCCCATTCAGGCGTCTTGGACGCAAGATGGGCCTCTAGGCCGACCGGGTCGTCGGTATAGTTGGCGAGATAGCCACGATCGGCAAGATTGTCACGAAAGAGGATGTGCATGACGGCGCAGGCGAGCGCTCCGTCACTGCCGGGCTTCACGATCAGCGCGAGATCGGCCTGCTTCATGGTCGCATTGTCATAGACGTCAATGACGACGATCTTCGCGCCG
>CAZEEC010000235.1:0-3151 GCA_964511105.1 uncultured Mesorhizobium sp. | reverse complement strand
CTTCCGATCTACGACGAACTTTTCCAGCAGGACGAAGTGCAGCACATCCTTGTGCGCCACGAACAGGGCGCGGGCCATGCGGCGGAAGGCTATGCACGCGCGACGGGCAAGGCCGGCGTGATGCTGGTGACGTCGGGGCCCGGCGCCACCAACGCCGTGACCCCGCTTCAGGACGCGCTGATGGACTCCATCCCGCTCGTGTGCATCACCGGCCAGGTTCCGACCTCTCTCATTGGCTCGGACGCGTTCCAGGAATGCGATACGGTCGGCATCACCCGCCCCTGCACCAAGCACAATTGGCTGGTGAAGGACGTCAACGACTTGGCGGCGATCCTCCACGAAGCTTTTCATGTCGCGACGACTGGACGCCCGGGGCCTGTTGTCGTGGACGTTCCGAAGGACGTTCAGTTCGCCAAAGGCTTTTACACGCCGCCGCAGACGGCCCCGCGCACCAGCTACTACCCAAAGGTCCAGGGAGACATGGGAGCGATCAAGGAAGCCGTGGAACTGATGGCACGCGCCAAGCGTCCGGTGATCTATTCGGGCGGCGGCGTAATCAATTCAGGCACCGAGGCGAGCCACCTCCTGCGTGAACTCATCAATCTGACCGGCTTTCCGATCACCTCGACGCTCATGGGCCTTGGTGCCTATCCCGCATCCGGATCGAATTGGCTCGGCATGCTTGGCATGCACGGCACCTACGAAGCCAATATGACGATGCATGATTGCGACGTGATGGTCTGCATCGGTGCACGGTTCGACGACCGTATCACTGGTCGCCTCAATGCCTTCTCCCCAGACTCGCGTAAGATCCACATCGATATCGACCCCTCCTCGATCAACAAGAACGTGTCGGTCGACATCCCCATCCTGGGCGATGTCGGACGCGTTCTGGAAGATATGGTACGTATCTGGCGCGCAACCGCGCGCGGCGACAAGTCCCGTCTGGCGCCCTGGTGGGAACAGATCGACAAGTGGCGGGCGCGCGATTCCCTTGCCTATCGCACCAGCGACGACGTCATCATGCCTCAATATGCGATCCAGCGTCTCTACGAGCTGACCAAGGATCGCAATACGTACATCACCACCGAGGTTGGCCAGCACCAGATGTGGGCGGCACAGCATTACGGGTTCGAAGAGCCCAACCGCTGGATGACTTCAGGCGGCTTGGGCACCATGGGCTATGGGCTACCGGCAGCCCTTGGCGTCCAAATTGCCCGTCCCGACGCGCTCGTCATCGACATTGCCGGCGATGCGTCCGTACAGATGACCATGCAGGAGATGTCGACGGCGGTACAGTACGAAGCGCCGATCAAGATCTTTGTCCTCAACAACCAATATATGGGCATGGTCCGCCAGTGGCAGCAACTGCTCCACGGCAACCGCTTGTCTCACTCCTATACCGAAGCGATGCCGGACTTCGTCAAGCTTGCCGAGGCTTATGGCGGCCACGGCATCCGCTGCGAAAAACCCGGTGATCTCGATGATGCGATCCAGGAGATGATCGATATCAGGAAGCCGGTGATCTTCGACTGCCGAGTCGCCAATTTGGCAAACTGCTTTCCGATGATTCCTTCAGGCAAGGCCCACAACGAAATGCTGCTGCCCGACGAGGCGACGGATGAAGCCGTGGCGAATGCGATCGACGCCAAGGGCCGCGCTCTCGTCTGACGATCAAGCGTACAGGCTTTCCAGAAACGTATTGCGCAGAAAAGATCATCCAATGAACGCTCAGCTTCAGCCCACCGGTTCCGCCTATTTCATCGCCAAGGAGACGGAAAATCCTGCCACCCATACGCTGTCGGTTCTGGTCGACAATGAACCCGGCGTCCTGGCGCGCGTCATTGGCCTGTTTTCAGGTCGCGGTTACAATATCGACAGCCTGACCGTCTCCGAAACGGAACACGAAAAGCACCTGTCACGCATCACCATCGTCACGCGCGGCACACCGCATGTGCTCCAGCAGATCAAGCACCAGCTCGAGCGCATCGTGCCCGTGCACCGGGTCAACGATCTGACCGTGATTGCAGCCGAACTCGGTCACGACCGGCCGCTCGAGCGCGAACTGGCGCTAGTCAAGGTCGCTGGAACGGGTGATGACCGGGTCGAGGCACTGCGCTTGGCTGACGCGTTCCGTGCCAGCGTCATCGACGCCAACACCGAACACTTCATCTTCGAAATTACCGGCCGTGTCTCGAAGATCGAGCAGTTCATCGCGATCATGAAGCCGCTCGGTCTCGTTGAGGTCTGCCGCACGGGCGTCGCTGCCATGAATCGCGGCCCGCAGGGCATGTAAGAAGGCAGGACTACCGCCCGTCTACGATTAGTTCATCGGGACCGTCACGAACCGCAACTCGCCGGCGGGTGAAGCCAGCATCAAAAGTGCATTGCGCCGTCCCTGCCGTTCAAGCGCGTCGATGCGCGCCTGAACGTCGGCTGGCGTGGAGACGGCTTCCTGCCCGATTTCTGTAATCACTTCCCCGGCGCCAATGCCGCGCTCAGCAGCTTGCGAGGCCGGATCCACCTCCACAATCACGACACCGGAAATATCTTCGCTTAATCCAAAAGATGCGCGTGCTTCCTCATCAAGTGGCGCAAGCGTCATTCCAAGCACGTCGGCAGTTTCGGGCGAAGACTGATTGTCCTCTGGCGCGTCCTCATCCGACGGTTCCATCCCGCCGTCGGCCGCACGCTCGCTATCCTCCAGGCGACCGAGCGTGACCGTGACCGTCTGCTCCTCGCCCCTCCGGACGATCACGACATCGACTTCCTCGCCGACCGGGCTTTCAGCCACCACGCGCGGTAGATCGCGCATCTGGCGCACCGGCTTGCCGTCGAATGACAAGATCACGTCGCCCGGCTGGATCGCGCCATCGGCAACAGGTCCGCCCTCGATGACGCCCGCGACAAGCGCTCCCGTTGCCCTGTCCATGCCGAGGCTTTCGGCGATTTCGGACGTCACCGGCTGGATGCGCACACCGAGCCATCCGCGCCGGGTCTCGCCGAACTCGCGCAACTGTCCGATCACATTGATGGCAAGCTGAGCGGGGATTGCAAAGCCGATACCGATCGAGCCGCCCGAGGGCGAAATGATCGCGGTGTTGATGCCGATCACCTTGCCATACATGTCGAACAGCGGGCCGCCGGAATT
>CAZEEC010000234.1:0-3165 GCA_964511105.1 uncultured Mesorhizobium sp. | reverse complement strand
CGACGGCGGATCTCTACCGCAATTTCGGGACAATGATCTCGCACCAGTTTCGCACCCCACTCGCCATCGTCGATTCCGCCCTGCAACGTTTGATGCGGCGGCGTGGCAGCCTGTCCCCGACCGAGGTTCTGGAACGCGGCGACAGAGCTCGCCAAGCGATCGCACGTTTGATCAAACTGGTTGAAACCACGCTGGATTCCGCACGGCTCGATGCCGGCCAGATCGACGTTCGCAGCCAGCCCTGCAACCTCGCCCAACTCATTGCGGAGATCTGCGCGAGGCAGCGCGAGGCCGCCCCAGAAAGACGAATTTTTCTCCAGAATGCCGCGCAGGAGGCCATCGCATGCTGCGATCCCGTTCATGTTGAGCAGATCCTCGTCAACCTTCTTTCCAATGCCGACAAATATTCCCCGGCCAACACTCCGACCTTTGTGGCCGTCAGTGTTAATGGAGAAGCGGTTGAATGTTCGGTCGCCAATCACGGCATCATTGCCTGCCCCGTCGAGCGCGGCAATCTCTTCGAGCGGTATTTCCGCGGCCAAAACGCAGAGGGCCGTCCGGGGATAGGGATCGGGCTTTACATGGCGAGGGCCTTGGCCCGCATGCAAGGCGGTGACGTCACACTCGAAGCAGATGAGACGGACCGGACCAGGTTCAGCTTAACCCTGCCGAGGCAGGACGTTCGAGAAAAGGCAAGCCCAAATCCGCTTCGGATCAAAGAGACTGCATGATGCACAAAGCCAAAAGCATTGAAAGCCGTCCCGTCATCCTTTGTATAGAGGATGAAGAGGATTTGCGTCGTGATCTTGCCGAAGAACTCTTCGAAGCCGGCTATGACGTCGTTGAAGCTTGCAACGGCAAGGAGGCGCTCGATCAATTGGTCGCGATCCGGCCGGACTTGATCTTGTGCGACATCTCCATGCCCGGCCTCAATGGCTATGACGTGCTAAGGAGCGTCCAGGAAAAGCAGCCATTGAACGCCGACATCCCGTTCGTATTCTTGTCCGCACTCGGCGATCCCCGCGAAGTCGTGGAGGGCAAACGTCTCGGAGCTGATGATTATCTTGTCAAGCCGGTCGACTACGACCTCCTGCTGGCCACCATCGATGCGCGCCTACGCCAGATCGCGCGGATCCGCACGGCCAGTGAAGGCAATGAGGGGGCTGTCGATGTTGCTGCCTTGTCCGCGTCTTTCGAACTCACGCCGGCCGAAGCGCGCGTGGCGGTAGCTTTGACGGAAGGACGGCGACTGGCGGATGTGGCGGTTGATCTCAACATATCGCGGACCACCGCCGCCTTTCACCTGCGCAACATCTTCCAGAAGACCGGCGTCCGGCGGCAAGCGGAGCTTGTTGGGTTATTGTTACGGCCGGCTAGGTCAAAAGGGTCCGCCGAAGCTTGAAGGTGACACTGTTTGAGCCCCACCGCGAGTTATCATGTCGCGACTTCGAGGCATTCTTGACTATGGAGAGAGGCCCTGTGCTGAATCCGGTCAAGGCGTATTGGTCGTTTTCTTTCGTCGGATTGTCGTATGGCCTCGGCAGCCATCGTTCCGCTATCCCCCCTCCTTCCAGCGACCTGCTGACGCCGGCCGAACCAGGATTGACTGAGCGCATTCACGATAAACTTGTTGCAAACTCAGGCTGCTTCGAACGGATGCGCCTGATAAGCGTCGGAGATACCGACTCGCGCCTCCGCCTGATGCTGCCAGCCGCCTCTCTTGGGGGGCTGCTTTTTGGGTTTACTGCCCTTCAGAGCGTCATCGCGGGGATGCTGCTGGCTGCATTGTTCGGGGCGTTTGCAGTTGCTGTCACGCTAGGCTTGGCGGAAAGGAATTATCGGCTGGCGGCTAAGCCCGCGATAGTAGCAATGCTCGCTCCGTTTGTGAGCGGCTTTGTTCATGATCCCAACCCGTCGAATGATACTCAGCGCTTTGAAACATGGAGGCTCTTTCCCCGGATCAAGCGAATTGAACTTGAGGATCGCATGATCTGCGCGCGCGGATTCGAAGATCTCTCAATATCCCGGGTAAGATTCAGCTTTGGGCCGGGAACCAGCAAATCCCGGCACACGAGCCTGAACAATGCGGCGATCGTGACCGAAATCGGAACTTCTGATCAGCAACCGCAAAACACAATCGTGGTCGTCAGCAAGCGCGCGGGCATGACCTTCCGGACCGCGCCAGTTCGGCGCCACAAATTGCAGCCGTTCCTAACCGGAGATGCCGATTTCGATGACCGCTACCTGACATTCACGTCAGACGCCGCTGCAGCAAGATCGGTTCTCACGTCTACTGTGCGAGCCGCATTTTTGGAGCTTGAAAGGGTGTCGCGGACCGATGCTCGAGGGTTTCTCTCCAAGCTGTCCAGCAGCATCGGTCAGAAGTCATTCGCTGTGCTGCAGCCAGGCTATACCGCCATTGTCACCCCGTTACCAAGTTTCGACTCTGCCTTCGAGCCTGGCCCTTTCGGCCATCCAATGGAGCATGAAGGCGCGGCGGAGAGATATGCGCAAGACGTCATCGCTCGGGAACGCGATATCAAGGCCGCGCAGGCATTTCACGCCGCTGTAACCCGCAACCTGATTGAAAGAAAAGGAGCTTGATCCACCGCACAATGGCCAGCGGCATTGTAGAGAACCTCCGCTCCGAGTGCTCCCTGGCTACCTAGCCACCTCCCGGCTGCAGTCGATATCGACGGTTCGCAGCGACGTAAATGCGGGAAAGGGGCCCATTTCATTCCCCGAACCGTCATACTGCGTGCCCTCAGCAAGATTGAGGATTGCGCACTGGCCGACCATTCTTGCCGGCATCTGTGCTCGCTCGTTCCAAGGCGTGCAGACGTCTGCCGCACAAAGGCCGTGACCTTCTTTTCATTGCCGCGCTGACCGATAGTCAGGTAGCAGTTGTCTGCGCACTCAAAGCTCTCGATTCGTCCAACCAACTCTCCAGAAACGGCAAAACAGGGCGAGCTTGCTAGAACGATGGCTGTGGCTATTGCTGCTCGCATACCTGTTCCCATTCACTCTCTAAGCTTTTCGTCCGCCCGAGCGATCTGTTCGGAACGTCCAGATGGCTTCCTGTCCGGTCACAACCTCTGCACCCGCTGCCATTAGAGCAGCGAGCGTTCTGATTGAATCGAATGGGATTCCCGAGACCTGGTTTTC